>CAZJKM010000024.1:262-33056 GCA_964546645.1 uncultured Sphingobacteriaceae bacterium | reverse complement strand
ATGTCTAACGACATAAGGTCCATGTCTAACGACATAAGGTTCATGTCTAACGACTACACGAGTTTAACAAAGGCTTATTGCAGGAGGACATCCGACTGCTGGCCCGTTATATTGACCAGTTGGCCAAGGGTGATCCGGCACTGACCCCACCATTACTTATAATGATGTGTACATCATGAATACCATCTGATGGGTTTGTTTCTTGGAAATTTACCCGCTGTTAGGATTTTTTAATTCAGTTTCACCACATTCCCGGTCCGGACGGACTCGTCACACGCGAAAGCGATGCGCAGGCTATTCAGCGCATGTGCTGTAGGCTCCGTTAAATCCAGGTCCTCTTGGATGGCTTTCAGAAAAAAGCGCTGCTCGCGGTTGCACAGCTCCTGATGATCCGGCTCGTCCGTCAGGTCAATCCATCTATCTTCTTTTATGAAGTTATTCTGTCCATCCAAATCAGCATAGTGGAGCCGTAACGATTCTGTTTTGCTATGTGCTTCCACCGAGTCGGATTTCCCGCTTGCGGATGCCTCTTTAGCAATAATGGATAGCGACCCTTTCGGCCCCACCACATCTTTCACAAAAAAAGCCGTTTCGCTGATCATAGGCCCCCACCCCGCTTCATACCAGCCAACCGAACCGTCTTCAAAGCGCAACTGCAACTGCCCGTAGTTATAGTTTCCTTCCGCAATATCATCTGTCAGCCGGGCACCGATAGCACTTACCTGCACCGGTTTACTACCCGTCATCTGGCACATCACATCAATATAATGTACACCACAATCCACAATCGGACTCAGGCTTTTCATCAGATTACGGTGTACGTCCCACATATAACCGTGACTTTGCTGGTTCAGGTTCATCCGCATCACCAGCGGTTTGCCCAACTCACCGCTCAGCTCAATAAAGCGAATCCAGGAAGGATGGTACCTGAGGATATACCCGATCACCAGTTTCTTCCCCGTCCGTTGTGCCACCGCAGCCACCCGTTCAGCTCCTTCCACACTATCGGCAAGGGGTTTTTCAGTAAACACATGGCAACCCTGTTCCATCGCCCTGATGGCATAGGCCTCGTGGGTATCCGGATAAGTGGAAATACATACTGCATCCGGTTTGGTGGCAGCTAAAGCTTCTTCGTAGTCATTGTACAAAGCATAGCCGCCACCGAGGGTATTATTCAGTTTTTCCTTGCTGCCTCCGGGTGATACCAGTCCGCAGATCTCAAACTCTTCCATCTGGTGGTAAGCGGTGGCATGAGCCGCCCCCATGTTACCACAGCCCACCACTAATACCCGTATTGGTTTTGATAATGTTGTCATTTTTTTGTTTTATACAATTTCAGCTGCTTTCTTTTTCTCTTTAAAGACAAAGGCGAATACCACCAGTATGACCAGCGAAATGCCGGCCGGCACCATCCACACCCCCTGCCAGTCGTACCCCTGGTCGCTGCCTGCGGGTAACGCATAGGCTGCCGTAAGTACCCCGGACACATACGAGCCGATAAGCATGCCAACGCCATAAGTGGCAAAGGTGATTAATCCCTGAGCTGCGTTCTTAAAACGGTCGCCCGCCTGCTGGTCCGTATAGATCTGTCCGGTGACAAAAAAGAAATCATAACAAACCCCATGCAGGATAATCCCGCCGTATAACATCCACATACCGGCGCCGGCATCGCCATAGGCAAACAGCACATACCGGACTATCCACGCTACTATTCCTATGATCAGCAGTGTTTTAACACCGTAACGGCGGAACAACAGCGGAATAAACAGCATGAAAATAAATTCTGAAAACTGACCCAAGGTCATTTTTCCCGCTGCATTTCCCACCCCCACATCGTTTAAGAACGAGTTGGTGAAACTGTAATAAAACGACAGCGGAATACAAATGGCAAGCGATGACAGGAAAAAAATCACGAACGACCGGTCCTTGAACAACACCAGTGCATCCAGCCCAAGTGCGGAGGACAGACTTCCGGACCGGGCCGTCTGATCCGGACGTGAATCCGGAAGGAAAAAACTCAGCACCACCAGCAGAAGGGACGACAGGGCAGCGATATAAAACATAAACGGACTGCTTTCCAGTCCTGCGAACCCAATCAGCAACCCCGCCACGATCCAGCCGAGCGTTCCGAATGCCCGTATCAGCGGAAACTCACGGCCGCCGTCTTTCAGCTGCGCGAAGGTAATGGAATTTGATAGCGCCATAGTAGGCATATACAGCAGTGTATACAGCAGCAATAACCACCAGAATATACCAAAATCATTGACGGTTCCCAACAGGTACAACGTAATAGCACCACCCAGATGCAGCACAGCCAGCACTTTCCGGGGTGCAAAAAAGCGGTCGGCAATCAGCCCGATGAAAAGCGGTGAGATGATGGCTGCAATAGCCAGGTTGGCATAAGCCGAACCAACCTGGATGGCCCCCGCCTGCAACTGGTTAAACAGGTACATACCCATGGTGACGTACCACGCCCCCCATGTAAAATATTCCAGGAACATCAGCAGGCAAAGCCGGATACTAAGAGAAAGGGGCATGGAACGCATATCAGCTATTTAGTTATAAAAAGTCATCCAGTCTATGTGAAATAAATTCTGGTCCTGCACCGCCCCGTTAACAAACACGACGTACAGGTCTCCGAATACACCGGAAGCCTTTACAGGAACAACCAGTTCCTGCCAGCCAGTTACAGGCCCCCTGCTGTTACCGGCAGGTATAACCACACTGGCCACCAATGGGCCATCGATTGCCCCTTGCCGCACTTCTGCCGTTCCACCGGCACCGTTCGGCTGTATCCGGAACCCTATTTTTTTCACGCCCGTCAGGTCGATATTCTTAAAACGAATGGAACTGCCGGTTTTAATGCCGTAAATATAGGACATAAATGCGGTTGTTATCGTAGCAATCCGCACATTTCCTTCATCAAAGTCCTCCGCCTGCACTAATGGATGCCTCAGGGATACATAATCCCTGCCCGTCAGCGCACCAATACCGTTTGCCCCGCCGTCCTGATAGGAAGCATTCAGCAGGTATACACCCTCCTGGCCCTGGCCCCGATGGGCCGTCAGCGGAAGGCTGCCCTGCAATGGCAGTTTCTCCCTTTTGTCAGATAACGAAAGTATATAGCTCACCATTTCCTGTGCATCTTCACGGGGAAGGTCTGGATGCGGCGACATCGCACGTTCGCCCCAATTACCACTACCTCCCTGGATAACCTTGTCAACCAGCAACGATTCAGCCCCTTTCTGGCTGCCATACCGCGCGGCAATCGCCTGGTAGGTGGGACCGACCGACTCCTGGTCAATGGAATGACACGACCGGCAGTCCAGCGTGGATACCAGTGTCTGCCCTTTCAGGTACCGAAAGCCGGACGCATCCTGCCCCGTCGTCAGCACAATAGCGGCATCTTTGCCGTGCGGAATGTAACCAAAGGAAACCGATATCCGGTCAGCGTTCACCGCCTCTTCCCGATCATTCACCTCTACCTGGTAATCCAGCACCGAGCCGTCCCAGTAAAAACTGCGGTTGCCCGTTGTCCGGATGTGCACCGATGGTGGGGTGTTCCCCACATACACCTGTCCTGTAGCCGTTCCGCTCCCACCCTGATTATCCGTTACGGTAAGAACCACCTCATGGTTGCCGTTGGTCGTAAAGGTATGGGAAGCCGTCTCCCCCTCATACGTCTGATCGCCTATTGCCCATTGATAGGTCAGCCCGTCAGATCCGTCATGGTCAATGGTACCATCCGCCGAAAAGTTCACCGTGAAGGGAGCCGATCCGTACTGCTGATCCATCTCAATGGAAGGAATCGGGTTACGATTGCCTTCGGCATACTCGATCCGGATCAGCCGCGCATTCGTGTTTTTGGAAAACCAGTTGGTCCCGTATTCCAGTATATAAATCGCGCCATCCGGTGCAAACTGCATATCCACCGGCGCATCAAACTTCCAGTGTCCCAGGAAAGGCTCCATACCAACATAATGACCCTGCTCATCAAAGCTGACAGCCATGATCCAGCCCCGGATCCATTCATAGATAAATAACTTCCCATCATAGTAGTCTGACAACTTATAGGGAGCCTTCTTAAACTGCTTCCGGTAATAAACGGGCCCCGCCATCGCTGAAGCACCGCCACTGCCCACCAGCGGAAAATGCCTGGAATTGCTCTTCCCGTACCAGATCATGGCAGGCTGCGCCGGAGGCAGTTCCACCAGACCGGTATTGTTCGGCGACTCATTCATCGGCCTTGCCGGATCCTTGCCCGGCTCCGCTTCTTTCGTCTCATAATTATACTTCGGAAAAACATCGTTGTTACCCAGGAAGTAGGGCCACCCGAAGAACCCCGGTTCACGCACCTGATTGATCTCATCGTAACTCATAAACTCCCCGTCAGGTGCCTTCACTTGGGTATCCGGTCCCACGTCCCCGAAATATAGGTAACCCGTTTCGGAATCGATGCTGAACCGGTACGGGTTACGCATGCCCATCGCATAAATCTCAGGCCGGGCTTTTTCCGTACCTTCCGGGAACAGGTTCCCGGCCGGAATGCTGTAACCACCCTGCGGAAGCGGTTTGATACGAAGTATCTTGCCGCGCAGGTCGTTGGTGTTGGCTGCGGTGGCCTGGTCATCTGCCAGCTGCCGCCCGGGGCGTTCGTCCACCGGCGTAAAGCCCTCGGTTTCTTCCGCATTGGTATTATCACCCGTGGACAGGTACAGGTTTCCATTCCGGTCAAACGCCAGATAGCCCGCTGAGTGGCAGCAATAGATCCGCTGCGTGGGAATCTCCAGGATGATCGTCTCTGTGTTCAGCAGCAGCTCATCGTTCTTAAACTCAAAACGGGAAAGCCGGTTCACGTGTTTCTCCCCGGCCACGGCATAGTAAAAATAGATCCAGTGGTTCTTCGCAAAACCAGGATCCGCCACCGCACCCAGCAGCCCGTCTTCGATGCCGCTGAAGACGCTGAAGTTCGCCAGCACGCGTGTTTCCCTGGTTTTGTCCTTGTAGAGCTTTACCCCACCTTTCCGCTCCACGAAAAGGACGTCGTTCCCGGGCAGGATCACCAGCTGCATCGGCTCGTCAAGGCCTTCGGTCAGCACCGTGCGCGTATACCGGCTGCTATCGGGCGCAACAGTGGTTTTCACACCTTTACCCGGCTGGCAGGCTGTAAAGCCCAAAAAAAGAAAAATCGTATACAGATATACCTGTTTGTTTAGCATGGATTTATTTGTTATTCGTATCATATATTATTCGTTGCACCCTGACCCCTCAGTCCCTCTTTTCCACCAGTTCCATCACCAGGGGTAAATGGTCGGAAGCATAGGTCTCATGCACCAACCGGTAATCCTTTACTCTGAAGATACGGGAGGCAGCAGGATTCAGCATCACATAGTCCAGCGTCACCTCCGGATCATGGGCCGGGAAAGTCGGCTGACAGTCCAGGCAATGCAGTACCACTTTTTTCTCCATTTCACGAATAACCGGATTGTTCCTTTCCATATTCAGATCCGCGCCAAAGATAATCGGATGATCGGCATACCGGTGCAAAATACGGTTTAGTTTTTTAACCTGAAATAAACGATCCTCGTCGGACAAATGGTCCAGGTGCGCCGACATAAATCCTACCTTCCGCCGTCCGGCCCGCACAAATATGAGAGCAGCTCCTCTTACCTCCCCTTCCGAGCCTTCCGTAACGGGCAACTGATAACTGCTGGCTTTTATCACCGGATATTTCGACAAAACGGCAACACCATAATCCCCGCCGCTCCTGTCAACTGCCTTTGCAAAATGCCAGTACATACCGGTTAAGCCGGCAAGCTCCTTTGCCTGGTGGGACGTTTTACCGGATCTTTCCGTATACACATCCACCTCCTGCAAAGCCACCAGGTCGGGTTGCTCTCTGTTGATGACATCCGCTATGGCCTGCAGGTCGGTATGTCCCCAGCCTTTTGATGGCGGACTGGCAATCCGGATATTGTAACTCATTACTTTCAGAACCGCATCCGTATTCTCTCCCGGGTGTTCCTGCCCGCTACCCCAAATCGGCAGTATCAGGCAGAGATAAAAAATATACACCCTCACCTTACAGCACTAATTTTACGGCTTTTCCCTTTTTACGCTTACTGATATCCGCTGCATGCATAAAGGCGAATATTTCCAGTGTCTCTGCGGCACTCACCGGCGGCTTACCGGTTTCAAAGAAATCAACAATTTGTTTTACCAGCGGCTGGTAAGTTGCAAAAGGCCCGAGAGGTGCGATCCCTTTTTCGCCGAACGCGGTACCGGCAATGTCTGCAGTACCTTTTCGGATACCCCGAACCGTACCGATCCGTCCGTCTTCCCATACACCCACCACCAGATCTGTTCCGTCCTGGTAAGTACGGGTTACCTGTTTGCATCCGGTTCCCATCACGGTAAATAACATCTCCACGCCATGTATACCGTACCAGGCCAGCTCCAGATGGTGCGGGTCGATACCCGCCGGTGTGCGGACATCCGCACCCGTTACCGCACCGATCGAGCCGCTGACAACCTTTTGTACATGGGCGTCGAACCGCAATGCAGACGAGGAAAATACCGGCACATTATAAGCGGCCGCTTCACGGAAAATGGCTTTTGCGCCGGCATAGTCTGCAGCGATCGGCTTGTCAATAAAAACGGCTTTCCCAGCCTTAAACACAGGCAATGCCTGCTGCAGGTGCGGGCGGCCGTCGTTAGATTCGAGCAACACCACATCCACTTTTTCCAGTAATTCGTCTATGCTCTCTACGATCTCAACACCCATTGCTTTAACGGCCCTGATGATACCAGGTTTCATTTCTAGTGCGGAAGGTATATCTGCACTTCCATGCGGATAAGCTGCCACCACTTTATACCCGTTCATTTCGGACCCTCCGGCATTGATCATACGGGTAAACACTTCACTGTGGGAAGTGTCCAGACCGATCACGCCAACGCGCTTGCCAGCCGGATGCTGTTGCCGGCCTGCCATGAGCGGGGAATGGGCCCATATTCCCAGGCCTGCTCCCGCCACAGTGACGATTTTCACGAATTTTCTTCTGCTATAAAAGTTTTGATTTGCTGCCATTGATTTTTATTTTATGCTGTATCATGCTATCCTGATCTTCTCAAACTCCGTCGCGAAGGCTTTTTCAAGCGTACCATATACCTGGTACAATCCGCGCGGTACATGAAAACAGCCTTTCCATTTGCCGCCTTTCACCGGGAGCAACACTTCCCCTCTCCGGTTGAGATATCCGTACCACTCCCCATATTCCGGATCCGGGAAACGGCTGAAGGTGTAATTATGCAGCTTTTCAAACCAGTGTTTACACAATTCATTTCCCGTAAGCTGCCAGGCTTTCGCCATACACACCAGCGCCTCCACATGCACCCACCACAACTTCTGGTCCCACTCCAACTGCTGCGGAGGATAGCCTTTGACATCCTTAAAATATAGTATACCTCCATATTCCTTATCCCATCCGTACTCCAGGGTATTCAAAGCGATTTCCACACATTTTTGAATGAGCTGCGGATCTTCTTTCCGGACACCCAGATCCATCAGGAACCACATCGCTTCGAGAACATGGCCGGGATTGATCAGTCGTCCCTCAAACGAGTCACACAAACTCCCGTCGGCGTAGACATTTTCAAGGATCAGACCCTGGTCTGCCTGATAGAAAACGTCCATTACCTCGTATATAACTTCATTCGTCAATTCGTCTACCAATTCCTTGTCCAGTATATGCTCCATTTCAAGCGACAGGTTACTGAGGATCATAGGCAGCGCAAAATCTTTCAGGTCCCGCGTTCCCGGATAGAGTTTGTTATATATTCCTTTTGTATTATTTCTCCGTTCCAGGATATTCATGAAGGTTTTCCGGGCCACCCCGGCATACTCATCCGTGCCGGTAACTTTATATAAACCGGCTAATCCCATCGATGCAAAACAATCAGAGAAAATATTATAGGGCTGCACCAAAGGCCGCCCGCGCTGGTCCAGGGAGAAATACCAGTTACCATCCGGATCCCTGCCATGCTTCAGCAAAAAAGCAGCCCCATGCTCTGCAAATTCGAGCCAGGCAGGATCCTGCTGCACGTTATCATACAGCATAGACAGCATCCATACCTGCCTTCCCTGCAGCCAGATAAACTTATCTTTATCAAACACCTCCCCTGTTCTGGTCAGGCAGGTGAAATATCCCCCATGTTCATGATCCCGTGAATGCTTCATCCAGAATGGGATAACCTGCTGTAATAACTCTTCTTTATAAATCTTTATGTATTTTTTCATAAAACGTTCATCTGCTGTCAATCTTCCGGTCCCCGCCCGGTTACGGATTTAAAATACGCTGGCGGTACAATAAATAATCTTCATACAATTTTTTCGCAGTATCCCTGTCGCTATTGGGCGACATGTAGCTCAGGTGTTCGAAAAAAACGATCTTATCAGCATGCTTGGCGGCTACTTCCAGGGAACTGACCAGGGTCTCTATATCAAACGGGTAATACTCTGAGGTCATCACTGCATTTTCAACATCCACCCAGAATTCTTTATTGAAGCCGTGCACCAGCTGCCTGCCCCATGCCTGGGCCCCATCGGTATGAGACAATGAAGAAAGCCTGGTACCGATCCCATCGATCATCATCCACGCATCAACCTGAGGGATTCCGCTGACCCAGGGCCTCCAGAAGTCGTCCAGGTGCTGATCGGAAGGAGGAGATGGACGTGCCACCCCATCGCTGCCGGTATGCCATTCCGCATACAGCCCGATGGAGTGGATGACCTTCAGGCCGGGTTTTACCGATTTAACAAAACGGGCTACTTCCCTCGTGCCATCTATCCAGGCCTGCGTATCCGCAGCCGTTTTAATACGATACGGATTGGGTTCGTTCGCAATATAATAGGCATAAAAGACCGGGCTGTCTTTAAAACGCTCAATAACCATCCTCCTGAAACGCATGGCATCATCGGAGAGCCAGTAGCTGAATGCTTCCTCCCGTTTCTCATAGCGCAGATTGATAGGCGCAAGGAAATCACCGATAATAATGTTGACACCCTGTTCCTCAGCCGCTTTAAATATAGCTCCTAAAGGATCACGTGCTCCCAGGCCCGGAAACATTTCAAAACCCGCATCGGGTATATAGGTACGGTACTTTGCCTGTTCACTATCCCATACGGCACTATATTGCAGCATGATCACATCCATACCCGCCTGTTTGACAAACCGCACTTCATCGGCCAGTTTCTGATCATTCCAGGTGGCCAGCCTACCGGTCCCCAACTGCCAGAATGTTCCGGAGGAAAGCGGGACCGGACCGGACAATGGCGGCTCTCCCTGCGGGACTGAGGTACCTTTACAGGCAAAAACCGAAAGAAACAAAGCAACCATAACCGCTATCCCGTTTGGATTGCGCCAGACTTTAACTGAAATTTTCATATTCATCAGAGTAATGTATACTACTTTCAAAAACACTTACATCGGACTGTATCTGGATCGATATCCTTTCCATCCATAAAAAACGATATATACATAACATAACAAGGGCAGTAAAAAGGCGATCTCCCAGGTATAGTGATCTTTGATCAGCCCCTGTAGGTAAGGAACAACAGCGCCGCCAACGATGGCCGTTGATAACAACCCGGACGCACGCGTCGTGTAGGAACCGAGCCCGCTTACGGACAAGGAGAATATAACAGCAAACATGATGGAATTACACAAACCAACGGCAATCATTGACCAAACAGCTACCATACCATTGGTGCTGACCGAAAGTGCAATCAGTGCGATCGCTGCAAGGCCTGCACCGGCCAGTACCGTTTGCGGACGTGCAATTTTAAGAATCCCGGAGCCTGCTAAGCGACCGACCAGCATACCACCCCAATAAAACGTCAGATAGCTATTAGCGAGGTGCTCCTCTACTGATAGAATATCGGCGATGTAATTGGTCAGGAATGTGCCGATGGCCACCTCGGCACCTACATACATAAAGATACCCACCAAACCCAGATTCAGGTTCCTGAACTTAAAGATACTCCCTCCTCCGGTATCTGTCACGGCCGTTATCGCCGGTTCGCCGGCTTTAATGGCCGGCAGTGCCAAACGCGACACCACCACGGCGATCAGAAAAAGGAAAAAGCCGATACCCAGATACGGTGTGCTCACGGCATCGCTGGAAGCGCCCGATTCCTGCAGCCGTGATAAGATAAAATAGGCACCGAACAAGGGAGCAACCGTTGTACCTACAGAACCCATTCCCTGGATCAGCGTCAGGCGTGACGAAGCAGTTTCCGGGGGCCCCAGAACCGTTATGTAAGGATTGGCAGCCACTTGGAGTAGGACGATACCGATGGCCAGGATAAACAGCGCTGCTAAAAACAGGCTGTACTCATGGAAAACCGAAGCGGGCAGAAACATCAGCGCACCTAAACCGGCGATCCCAAAGCCCGTTACCATTCCCTTTTTATATCCCAGCCGCTCCACAATCCGGCCGGCCGGTACGGACATGATGCCATAGGTCAGGAAGAAATAAAACTGAACCAGGGCAGACTGCGAATAACTCAACGTAAAGCCGGCTTTAAAAAAGGGTACCAACGTATCATTCAGGCAGGTAATAAACCCCATCATAAAATACAGTACCCCTAAAGTAATAAGGGCAGGGGTATAATTGTGTCTGCCTGCTTCCGTTGGTTGCGTAGCCCTGAAGCCGGATGTATTCAACATTGCCATCGTGTCTATTTGTTATTCGGCCATTTGGTATCAATTCCCTGCTGCCGTACCAGTTCCTGAAAGGCATGCAGCTCCGCTTTGGACTCCCGGATATCCCGCGGAAGAAGGCTCCTTTTCAAGGCCTGGTGGACCAACAGGCCCACCGCCTCTCCAATGCTCCACTCCACCGGATGCAGACGATAGCAACCGTTTGTTACGTGTGTTGTTCCGATATTCTTATTGGCAGGCAGCAGGTTTTCCATCCGTTTCGGGATCAGCGCACCCAGCGGTATCTCAAACGGGAGCGACGGAAAGTCAATGTAATTGTTTCCCCTGCTGCTGGGATGAAGATCGATATGGTAGGAACCGATCCCCACACTGTCATAAAAATCAGCAGCACCGTAGCCCGATTCCTTCCCCAGCACTAACCCCCGGTTCTCTCTGCCGACATGCTCCTCCAGGACGGTAAACAGCGCTTCAATACGCCTCGACTCCCGCACATACGGATATTTCGCCATGCCGTCTTCCGTACCCATCACGTCCCCACGCAACCGCAGCCCCGGCCAGCCTTGACCGCCGTCAGGCCTCGGCACTTCCGTCTGCAGCCAGTAAAACAGCGAAAGGCTCAGCTGTTTGGCACGGTACACATGGAAATTGAACTCCTCTTCAGCTCCATCCAGGTTTCCCAGCATGTAGTCATTCTGCGGCCAGTTCACCAACGTGATATCCCCTTCGTAGAAGCCGGGCTGAAAATTGCTCTTATCAATGAGACGCCGGTAGGTCCATAGGTTCAACGCATTGTTAATGCGTCGTTCGCCTTCAGGGTCAAAACTCAGATCAGCAGGGATCAGTGTGGCCGGTTTGGAGTATTTCAGGTCCAATAATTTTCCCGACCAGGGCGGCGTGAGCGGGGGAACATGACTCCGCCAGAAATCGTACATTTCCGGCTTTTCGATCACAAACTCCTTCCCTTTCACATAATCCATGGCAAAGCAGACCGTAAATGCCTGCTGGTTCTCCGGATCGGCCGTTTCAGCTGCGTGAAGCTCGCGCGTCTGCGCTTTGGATTCCGCTCCCCGGACATGTTCAGTCCCCGTCATCGGCAACAGGTCACCCAGTTCCGTGGCATCCACAAAATAAGGTGCTTGCAACACATGCACCTGTCCGTCGCGCCTGTTCTGTACTTTCAGTGCTTTCACCTTATTACCGCTCACCTCCGCCGATAAGGCTTTATGCTCCAGCAAAAGAAGCAGCTTGCCTGAACTCAGATACGGATTCAGCATTTCATACATCACCGCTAATGCCACACGGGGCTCATTGCATAAACGGGAAACCCCGCCTCCTCCCGGATTCAGAAACTCCGCGCCGGCCGCTGCACTGGTCAGCGGATAATTGTTTTTGTAATACGACCTGACCCCTTTGCGGAAATCACGGTACGAAACCGGTGCTCCATGGGTTTCGATCCACCCGTGCTCATCAGGAGGAACTCCCTGCTGCGTCAGCTGTCCGCCTATCCAGTCAGTCTCCTCGGTAAGAATAACCCGCAGCCCCTTGCGAAGAGCAGACAATGCTGCTGCAAAACCACCCAGACCGGCGCCCACTATAACTACATCTGCCGATAGATCCTGCTGATCGCGCACTTTCCCAAACCGATGCGAGCCCATCTGATTACCACCTGACAGCCTATCCGGAAAAGCGGCCAAAAGGCCTCCTGCTGCTCCGGCCAATCCGATAAAATTCCTTCTCTTCATTCGTTATAGTATGTTATTTACCTAAGCGTCTTCCGTATGCTTATCCTATTCCGGTTCAGGGCACCTCAACACGAGTACCATCCGGAATCTTGTTGGCCGGAAAGTCTTTATACAGCCAAAATTGCGGTGTGTCCGTAATATTCCGGAACGCAATTTCAAATGCTCCTGCCGGTAAAACGGAAGACACCAGCGTTAGCTGGTTGCCATCCACCCGGATATCCTGCAGATCCACCGCTACGGCCTGCCCGCCGGCAAAGAACGTGTAATTTGATGGATCCTTCGCCGTTGTTTCATCGATCCGCTTGTTAAAAGACACCGTAACCTGTTGTGCATTTTTACGCACCGCTTTACGCGGAAGCGGCTTTTCGGTATAAATATAGCCTCCTAAATGATATTCGTAGCTGGTCCAGGTCGTGTAACCGTACCTCCGTGCTGCCTTATCAAACTCCTTTACCCAATAGGCAGATTTGATCATGTTCTTTGCTGAACCGATGTCGGCCTGTAATCCGACCGGTACAGCCGGGTGTGCCTGTTTCAGCTGGTCGACAAACGGCTGGTAATCCTTCATATAGTCGGGGCGCAATGCCGATTCCGGCTTCACCCAGTCCGGCCAGTGTGTCTGAAAAAAATGCACGTCCGGTTTTACCAGGCCTACCATGGATGCGGCATCCAAACCCTGATCTTCCCTTAGTTTGCTGAAAGACCCCGGTCCCTGATTAATAGCTAAACTCCAGGTAGCTATCAGCGCATCCGGACGGGCCTCCCGTACCCCCCCTTTGCCATTGATCAGTTCATGCAGAAACCCGTTAACCGCCTGCACTCTGAACTCAACCCATTTCTTGTATACCTCCGGTTGCCGGGTGTAATGATTAGGAACCTGCGGATCGGCGAAGTCAGGCATATCCAGACCGTACTGTTCTTTAAACGCGCGCTGCGCATTCGGCCCCACGTCGCCATACGTTCCTTTTGCGATGGCATCCCACTCGGGAAAGTACGATTCGGCGAGTTCCAGGCCATCGAAAGGGTATTTCGTCATCAGGTGAACCAGACTTTTCTTTTTCCACTCCACAAAATCTTTGTTGAATGGCGACAAAAAAGTAAAGCCATCCACACCGTTTTCCCTTTTACTCAAACCCATTTTCCACTGTTCCCAACCTATAGGATAATCTGCCGTCGAATAGGTTCCATTTCCCAGCGTAAGCAGCCATACCCGGATACCTTTATCATGGAATGCCCGGATCAGCTCACCGTTGACATGGTTTTCATTTACCACAAAATAATGTACGGCTTTAAATCCTGCAAGCAATACCTCATCCACGATACTTTCTGCGGAACGCCCCCGGTAATAGGCGAAAGACGGATCGATCTGGATCGTCACATCGTCCGCTTCAATGATGGCCCGTTTTTCTGCCGGAACCGTATAAGTGGTGGTGTCTTTTTCCGTTTCTTTCGATCCTTTTTCTGACGCTTTGCAACCGACGGAGCAGCAGCATATCCCTGCACATAATGCTGCGATCAACTTGGGCAACTTTATAAAAGTCATTTATACACTATTAATTAAGCTCAAAACTAAATTCATCAAATGGCTCCTTACGCCAAGCCAATCCCTGTGTGGACGGAGAACTCGCAAATAAAGGGGAAAATGTCTTAACCAAAACTGTTTTTCCATCCGGAAGAAACTCCAGTATCCGCAACCAGCCGTCACCACCGTTCCCTTTCCAGTTACCGCCTTCATTCTGCGCGTTGAACAACAGCTGGTTCACCCAGTTCCCGGAAGCATTCTGATCGCGTCTGAACCCGACATGCCCCTGGTGCGAGGCCACATCAACGACATGGCCGCAAACCACCAGCCGGCAAATGGCCGATGGAAAAATCAGGTTTTCCCATAACTGCTTTCCTACGGTAATATCGGTAAAAACCGGCGGATAGTCTTCTTTTTCGATACGGGCATTTCCCTTCAGCATAGAATACATATAACTATGGGTCAATATGACACCCGTATGGTCCTTATAGGCTGGCTTTGCCAGCAGGCTGCCGGCCCATTCAACGACTTCAGCCCGGGGGACGTATTCCAGTGACATAAACAGAAATTTCTGCCCGGAAGGAGCAACAAATTCATAGCAGGCGTTTTCCAGTGTCTTTACCCCCATCGCATTGGGAGCCAGGTCTACCAGCAAAGACCTGCTTAGCGGATTTTTATCAGGCGGAAAAAAGCTGTTAAACTGGCTGTACCGGTTATTCGTGTGATTGGTACCATAATCATGGTTTCCTGTACACAATATATAGGGTAGTTTCCCGTCCAGCCTGCCCAATGTCTCCGACATAAACCGCCATTGCGAGCTGCTTAACTGGTCTCCGTTTTCCTTTGGCAGCTCCGTGATAAAGTTCTGTTCAACCAAGTCGCCCGTCGCCAGCACCAACTTAATATTAAGCTGCTTCTGATGGTCTTCTATCCAGCGAATCATGAGATCAAAAATCGGCTGATTCCGATTGAATTTGGCATAACCCTGTACATCAGGAAGCAATATGATACTCCATGAACCAGGGCCCTGCAAAGCAGGCCCCTGGTAACTTTGCTGTCCTTTACCGGTAAGGATACCGGCATATAAAACGACACATAAGAGAGCTACTCTTATCCACAATATCTTAGCGATACTCATGGTGTGCATACCTTTTCAGCGATGCGTTATTGGTAGCCCCAAAGTGTCATCTCAGCGATCATCACATTGGCATTTCCGCCATAGGTCGACTTCGTACGGAAACGCAGGTACCGGAACGAAGATTGCGCCGACACGCTAAATGTCTCACCGGCAACCGCGGTAGCTATATCCGCCTCAGATAGCTGACCTATCGGCAATCCGGACGGTTTCGCAGAAGTAAATGAACCCAGCAGGGTCCAGCTATCCCAGCTACCGTCCGCTGCAGGAGCATTACTGCCATAGATCTCAAATTCTTTTGGCGCCCCACCACTGAACATGAAGGAGTTATGATGGGAGAGCTGGTTTACACGAATCCGGGTAATCTGCGTCTGGTACGTCAGGTCAATGGTAAACCAGTTCGGAAGTGCCAAGCCTGCAATGTTCGGATCCACATAGAAGATCTTACCGGTGGTACCATCCCACAGGTTAGCGATAGCCCATGAGTCAAACTCCGGTTTATACGTATCAGTGGGCAATGGAAAGTGTTTGAATCCGGTTTTCTCCAACTCTACTTCGCTTGCGACTTCCTTATAGGAAATTTCTTCCGTTGCGAACACATCCAACGCATCGGGTTCGGGCTTAAAGACAGAGCTGTATACAAATTCGCCATTCCTCGGAAAGTTCCGGATCGTATCCTGTATTACCCCCGCAGGCACTACGTGTGTTACCTGTTCCTGAGCACTATTGGTATACTTCAGCACCACCTCCTTCAGGGTCTCCTCAGCCGGCATCCAGGTGATCACAAGATGATCCCCTACGCGTTTGATTGTGCGATAGGCACGGTTCAGCAGCGACTGGCGATAACGTTCTCCGTATACCTTACCCACGGCGGATGTTTTCACCGAACTGTTCCCCCGGCTATCATACAGGTAAACGTCAAAGTGGTGCGAACCCTCTTCCATGTTATTCACCACCAGCCTGACCGTATCCACGTCAGGGGTTTTCACGAGATTACCCGTCAGCGAGTCCCTGCCTGCATTCCACAACACCTTATACCCGGAAACCTTCGGATCCGATATCAGCAACCAGAATACCTGTAGCCGGTTCTTACCACCGTGTAGTTTCAGCGAATCTGCTTTGCCCACATAAATGGTTTCTCCGTCCCCGATAAATTCCCGGTACGTGTCATCCATTTTTTTACAGCCGGAAACCAGGGCCAGCAATAAGACGATGACAACGGATCCCTTTATATATATCCTCTTATTCAGTGATTTCATATAACACATTATTTCTATTATTAAGAGATCATTATTAGTTAATCGGCTGCCCCCATAACGTCAGTTCGGCAATCATCGGATTCAAATTACCGCCCCAGGTACGAACCGTTTTAAAGCGGATGTACCGGTAACTGGTTGCATCAACGGAGAAGTTAAAGTCCTCACCCGCCATTCCGACCGCTATGTCCTCATTGGAAAGGAAGCCCAATGCACTGCCGGATGGCTTTATCGACTCATACTCCCCTAACAAGGTCCAGCTGTCCCAGCTGCCGTCTGAAGCAGGATTATTGCTGCCGTAAATTTCAAACTGCCGGGGAGCTCCTGAAGCAAATATCCAGGCGTTGGCATGAGAGAGTTGTTGCACACGGATACGGCTGAACTTCGCTTCCTGACCCAGATCGATCGTAAACCAGTTTGGCAACACCAGGCCCGGTAAAGCAGCCCTTACATACCAAAAGTTTGCCGTATTTCCGTTCCACAGATTCTGGATCGCCCATGTGGAAAACTCCGGCGTATACGTATCATTAAGCAAGGGCAGGTGTTTCCACAACGCTTTATCAAGCTGTGTTTCAAAAAGCGGCGTCAGGTTGGAAATAAGTGTATCCGAATTGTTTTTCCACTTGTCCGTAAAAAAGAAAGCAAATTCAATTGGTTCAGCCGGCAAGTCTCTTACAGCGTACTCCCTTTCCTTCGATTTTGTATATAAGCGATCGTACGGTTCCCATTCACCCTCCTCATTTTTCAACATAGTATGGAAGATATATTCACCTTCCTGTTCATTGGTAAACAACGCATCTATCCCACCGAAGGTCTCACGAACCCGTAGTGTCTCGAATACGTCATGCAGATAGGCGCGTCCCGGCTTGATCGTTACCTCAACCGGCTCCGAACGATTCTCTGAACGATTCACTACATATAACGTTACCCGCCGCTCATTTTCGTCCGCAAAGCCGTCCAATATGATATAATTGGTATACGAAGAAGCCTTGATGTTCCGTTTGCTTCCATCTGCCGCCGAAAATTCAGCCAGTACGTATAAAACATCCTCGTCATTTGGCAGGGTATAGCCAACCTTTGATCCGCCAGGCTGGTTTTCCACACGAATATTTGTAAGCTTTCCCGGTGTATTACCGTTCGTAACCAGCGGGCCGTAGGCTGCTTCTTTGCAGCCCTGGATTGCTATCAGAGCAATCACACTGCACAATATGATAATCTTTTTCATATAATTTTCTATCAATTAAACCCTACCATCCCGGGTTCTGTACCAGATTCCTGTTGACGATCAGATCCCTCTCCCGTAATGGCCAGAAATAATCCTTCAAGCTGAACACCTGATAAAACAGGATCCGTTCACGATAGTATGCCTCCGGGGTAACCTGGTCAACATCCCATCCGGAAATCGACTTGTTTAACTCATCCGGTGCGGTCTTCCATCGTCTGAGATCCCAGAAACGTTGCCCTTCCAACGCTGTTTCAATAGCCCGTTCCCGCCGAATAATCTCTTTCAGGCCATCAGCAGTCGTGTACTTACCGGGATTTCTGGAAAAATTACTCCATGCTTCTTTCACTCCGGGAAGTCCGGTTTTAGCACGAATCAGATCCAGGTAATGAATGCTTTCATCATTTGCACCATGCAATTCATTCAGTGCTTCCGCATATAACAGGTAAAGATCCCCCAGGCGCAGCATCACCCATGGCCAGTTAATCGTCTGATACGTATTGGAATTTACGTAACTGTTGGTATAATTGACCCATTTTTTTGCGTAATAGCCGGTAACCGCATGCCATCCGATCTGTATTTTACCGGCAATCTGTTCCTTTTTAATCTGGAGATAGTAAGGATCATTGTCGTTAAACCGGCCGTTCCCGTACCAAATTCCGCCATCAAAGCCAACGGTACCGTAAAAGCGGGGTTCACGGTCGAAATTCAGCTGTGCCGTTGTATACCCTTCTTTTATCCGGTACTTATCTTCTGCACCAGCCGTACGTAGACCGAAGCGTCCTCCGTAATTATACGTGGCGTCCTCTTCAATCGGAACTCCATTCTTCGAATAAAAGAGATTCACGACTTTCATCGTTACGCCGATACTGCCGTTCGGCTCCTGATATCCGGCATGAATAGACTCCAGAATTCTGGGAGCAGACCATACCTGCAACGTACGGGTGTTACTTCCGGTATTCGACCAGATAATTTCCTTATTCCAACGGTCGGTCAGCGTTCCTCTTGTTGTAAGCTCCTTTTTTGTATCGTCTGAGACCGAAATCGTTTGTTGCGTCGGGATAAATTCATACAACCCATAACCCAAAGAATGTGCAAGTTCTATGGCCTCTTTACACGCGGCGGCGGCCTTTTCCCATTTTTCACGACTGGACTGCTGGCTGAACAAAGGGGTTCCGTCTTTATTCGCAAATCCGGCATAATCACTGTTTCCGTTGAATAACGGACTTGCAGCATATACCAGGATCTTAGCTTTCATCCCCAGGGCAATGGGTTTGGAAATACGGCCCATTTCAGAGTTGTCATCCCGCAATACGTCCGGCAGGTCCACTACCAGTTCGTCTATCAGATTAACGATATAATCGAATACTTCGTCAACCGGCCGGCGGGTCACGCGGACCTCCTCTCCGGAGGCCGAAATCGGCAGGTTCCTGTCGTTGATAGGAATGGGACCGTAACTTTTAAGCAGATAAAAATGATAATAGGCTTTCAGGAATTTAACTTCGGCAACCCATTGTGCTTTCTCCATATCGTCCATATCCGGAACCTTGTCAATATTCTCCAGGAAAATATTACACTGGCTGATACCCGTCCACAGTGCCGTAGCATTATTTACACCATTCCAATAGTCATTCACCGGATTGTTGACATTCTGTGTACCCAGCGCGATCATCCAGTTATTCCACCAGGTTTTATCGGCGGATAACCATAACTCGTCGGCCCCCATTAGTCCCGGATTCTGGTACATATCGCCCAGCTTCGGCATAAACGAATAACAGGTCGCCAGATAGCGTTCGGCCGTCATGCGCATCCGGAAGGCATAGTCAATTGTCGCTACCCCATCCGGCACGACGTCCAGATAGTTGGAACACGACAACGAACTGCCCAATATCATAATACTAATAAAAATCCTTATCTTTTTCATATCCGTAAACCGATTAAAAAGTAACGTTCACACCCAGGTTGTACACCTGCTGCAGGGGATATCCTAAACCATTTCCTCCCATTTCAATATCCCACAGCTTAAACCCGCTCAACAGGAAGAGGTTCGTACCACTCAGGTAAAAGCGTAGTGTTCTCATATGCATACGATCCGTCAAACGGGTTGGAAGTGTATATCCTAATTCCGCCTGTTTCAGCCGTAAAAAAGCACCGTTATTCAGCCACCAGGTACTGAACTGCATATTATTGGATTGCGACTCAACGCTTAATCGTGGCCATAACGCGTACAAATTCTGGTTTTCCAGCGAATAATGGTTATCAGCATATGCTTTCAGTATCTGCTTACCTTCTACAAAGGGCTGGACGTTCACAGGACCGGTCCGCGTACTTCCGTTTTCCAATGTAACTGTTCCGCCCGTCCAGAAAGAAGAATAAGCCGATCCCTGGAAGAATGCAGAAATATCAAACGACTTATAACCAACTGAGAAGCCAGCTCCATAAATAATCTCAGGAATCGTCGGATAACCGATAGGCACCTGGTCCAGCGCCGTAATCTGCCCGTCCCCATTCACGTCCTTATATTTAATGTCACCTGCCACATTCTCCACACCAAAACTCTGCGTAGGTGAGTTCTTCACTTCATTATCGTCGACAAATAACCGTTCGGCAAGGTACCCCCATTGCTGGGATATCGGATAGCCAATACGGGACTTCCACCATTCTTTCTCGTAAGTAGGTTCTTCGTAGGTCAGGTATTCATTGTTGGCATAGGTGAAGTTACCCCGTGCCTGTATCCATAAATGCTGGCCAAAGTTATGTGAATAATCAACAGACATATCCAGTCCCCTACCCTTCGCTTCCCCTACATTCGCACGCACAGGAGCTGTTAGGCCCATTGTAGAAGGGACGTCAGCCCGGTCCATCAGGATATTCGTCCGTTTCTCCGTAAAGAAATCTGCCTGGATATTGATTTTGTTGAACAGGCCCAGTTCCAAAGCCAGATTGGTTTTATAGGATTTTTCCCAGGTAATATCCGTATTCGAATAACGGGTGATATCAATACCATTAATGGTGCGCAACGATTCCTTTCCAAACGTATAGTTGCGGTTTGTCGCTGCCATATTCACGTTTGACAAATAAAAAAACCGGTCAGTAGCAGACCCGATAGCATCGTTACCAACGAGGCCGTAGGTAGCCCGTAACCGGAAGTTATTTACTGTGCCTTTCACCGGTTCCCAGAATTTCTCATTGGAAATACTCCAGGCCGCCCCTACAGAGGGGAAGAAACCAAACCGTTTGTCTTTGTAGAAACGTTCCGAACCGTTGTAGCCGAAGTTAAATTCAGCAAAATACCGGCTGTCATACGAATAGGTTGCACGACCGGAAAGGCCCAGGTTCCGGGACGGAAGCGACAATTGCAGGCTCGTAGGTTGTGCATTCATTCCCGACCGCATAATGGATACCAGCATCCCGCTCAGGTTATGCCGGGCTCCGAACAACCGGTTATAGTTCAATGCCGACTCCATATAAAAAACAGTGCTCTGGTCCCGTAAACTCCCATTGATTCCAAAATCAAGAAACTCCGTACCCTCCGCCTCATTTTTTACCTTTACGGTATAGTCGAGCGTCCGGCGGTCATAATTATCCAGGTAGTAGATAAATGGAATATAGGACCGCTCGATGTCGAATCTGGAAATCCGGTTCGTATTGAACATCGTACGGAAATGCAGCCCTTCCGTAATAAACGACAGGTTCTGTTTCAGCTCCATCTGTGCCATCATCAGCGAACGGTTGTAATCTTTGTACCCGCTTACCATATTTGCATAAGGGTTAATGCCGGAAACCGTTGATGCAGGAGGTGCCCCGCCAAACATAATATGCTCAATATGCTCATGGTCCGCATCCTTCGGGTAAAACGGCAGGAAATCAACCGGGCTTGCACGGATGACCTGATTATATATCTGCGTACCACCACTGATCGGACCGGTGTAGTCATCAAAATTACCGCTCAGGCGAACAATCAATTCGGTTGACTTGGTCAGGTCGATATTGACGTTTGCCCGCAGGGTATAGCTCTTCAGATCGATATTGCTATTGAAATTATTGACACCATTCACTTCGAGCACCCCGTTATCCTGTGCATACGAACCGGCAACATAATAACGGGCTATCTTGCCACCACCGCTCACGTTCAGGTTATACCGATGGTTAAACGTTTGATCTTTAAAAAGGGCTTCCCGCCAATCCACTGCCGGAAAAACAATCGGGCTTCTGCCTTCTGCCGTCATATCAATTTTCTCTGAACTGTATACGGGAGTCAGAAACGGAGAACGGGCATATTGTCCGTCGTTATACAAACGCATATACGTAACCGGGTCTGCAAACTCAATATCCCTTGTGGCAGCAGACAAGGAGCTCTCAGCTCTGAAGGAGATACTGGCCGCACTTTCCTTACCCTGCTTCGTGGTCACAAAAATCACCCCATTGGCACCCCGAGCACCATACAGTGCCGTGGAGGTCGCATCCTTCATGATGGAAAAGCTCTCTATATCGTCCGGGCGCAGACGCGCCAGCTCTGTTACGCTCAATTCCACCCCATCAATCAGGATCAGCGGATCCACCTTACCGGTTCCGAAAGAGGTGACACCGCGAATAAAGAAATCTGCATTATCCTGGCCCGGTTCCCCGCTGCGCTGGTAGGCAATGATACCCGCTGCCTGGCCGGCCAATGCGGTCGTCAGGTTACTGGACGGTACCCGTAGGTTGGATGGCTTTATGGAGGTCACCGAACCAACCATATCCGTTTTTTTCTGTGTGCCGAAAGCAACGACCACCACCTCACCAAGCTCCGACGGATCCTCTTTCAGGGTTACGGAAATAACGGTCCTGCCCTGAACCGGAACCTCCTGTGAAAGATACCCGGTGAACGAAATAAGCAATACTACGTTTTCTCCCATTTCTGGGAAAGAGAATACACCGTCTTTATCCGTTTGGGTACCCACATTGGTACCCTTCACCATAACCGATGCCCCCGGAAGAGGATGACCTGTTGAATCAACAACCGTTCCCCTGATGGCTTTCTGCAGTAACGTAGCCGGCTTTTTACCATCCGCGATACTTTCGGCGACAGCAGTACCGGTAAAGCCGAAAAGCAATAGCCATATGGCCCATTTACGTAATGGCACACTGCTCAGCAACACACCACGTAAACATTTGTAAAAGTAACTTCTCTTCATACTCATCTTTTTAATTTAGTTTCTCATTTCTGCTTTTACTTTTAAATTATAACTATATACAACACGGATAAAAAATATACACCACCCATTGCTGCAATCCGCCGGTCAGCAACCATCATTTATTAAATCTATATCTGTACTCAGTTCACTTAGCACGGTTTATCATGGCTTTTAAATCCAACGCTAAATAATGATATAATTTTTAATTATACAAATTATTATTAAATTTTTTTTTCAACAAGCCTTAAATGATAAAATTTTTTATCAATAACTTATTCGCTATCTATTCAAAATGGAAACTTTATTCAGAAAGAGTATATTTGCTTTATTTTTTTTCAAAACCATACGGTTTTATCATACAGCATATTATATAAAGAAATTATACACAATGCCCCAGACTACTTTCTTTGAAGAGCTTCATAGCAGTGACCTCACCGGCGTAGCTTATAAAAATGTACTGCTGAAAAAAAAGATCCTGGCACATTTTGCCAATGAAGGCAACACCACGCTGGCCGATCTGAGCAGGGAATTGAACGCCAGTATTCCGAAAACGGGAGACCTGGTCAATGAACTGATTGAAGACGGGCTGGCAAAAGACTACGGAAAAACAGAATCAGGCGTGGGTCGCAGGCCAAATGTGTACGGGCTGGAGCCTGATTCTGCCTTTTTTGTAGGCGTGGAAGTGAAGAACTATCACATCAATATCGGATTGATGGATTTCAAACGGAACCTGATCAAGACAGCCGGAAAAATCCCCTATCACCTTAATAATACACCGGAATCGTTACAGCTGCTCTGCACCATTATCCATGATTTTATAAAAACGTCTTCCGTCAACCGCGAGAAAATCCTGGGTATTGGCGTCAACCTGGGCGGCCGGATCAACTACAAAACGGGCTACAGCTATAGTTATTTCAATTTCCATGAAGACCCGCTCAGCAAGATTATCGAAAACGAGATCGGTATACATACCTATCTTGAAAACGATTCCCGTGCCATGGCCTATGGCGAATTTTGCAGCGGCGGGGTCAGCCACGAAAAAGACGTGTTATTTGTCAACATCGACCACGGCATTGGTCTGGGTATCATGGTAAACGGCCAGCTATATTATGGCAAATCAGGCTTTGCAGGGGAATTTGGACATATTCCCGTTTTCCGGAACGAAATTATCTGCCACTGCGGTAAAAAAGGCTGTCTGGAAACGGAGGCCTCCGGCCTGGCATTAACCCGTATTTTTAAAGAGCGGCTCCGACAGGGCGCCTCCAGTATTGTCACACAAAAACAGGATGACATCAGCCAGATTAAGCTGGAAGATATCATTGAAGCGGCAGGCAATGACGACACACTGGCTATTGAACTGATTACCGAGTGCGGAGAGAAACTGGGAAAAGGCCTCGCCACCCTGATCAACCTCTTCAATCCCGAACTGGTCATCCTGGGCGGGATCCTGGCTACTACCGGTGAATATATCCGGCTGCCCATTAAAAATGCCTTAAATAAATATTCGCTCAGCCTGGTCAATAATGACACCCAGCTGCGCATGTCGCAGCTGGGCGAGAAAGCCGGTATCATCGGGGCCTGCCTGCTGGTGCGCGACCGGTTGCTGGCGCTGGCGGTGTAATCCGGAAATTTCATGATTGTCCTATACAACTTTCAGGAAAAACCATTAATTTAGCACCGTATTTACCCAACAAGCCGATGTAGCTCAGCTGGTAGAGCAACGCACTCGTAACGCGTAGGTCGCAGGTTCGAATCCCGTCGTCGGCTCTTTCATAAACTTTATTCTTAATAGTCTTATCTTTCGCCATTATTATCATTTATCATCACACATATGTACACAAGGTATTTTCTTCCCTGCTTCCTTCTTATGCTTACGGCCGGATCAGGCGCAGCTCTTTTTGCGCAGGATGTCCCCCATGCGGTTGTGTCCAAACCCGAGTCGGAAGCCAAGGCGTTGATCGGCCGCTGGGATCTGCAGGTGAACCAGGGCGGAAGCATCTTCCCCTCCTGGCTGGAAGTGGAACAATCCGGTTTCAGAACGCTGGTGGGACGATTTGTCGGAACCGGTGGCAGTGCCCGCCCGATCGCCAAAATCCATTTTGACAACGGCTCCTTCCGTTTTTCCATTCCACCCCAGTGGGATAGCGGAGACAAGGACTTTCTGATTGAAGGAACCGTGACCAGCAACGGCCTGAGCGGTACCATCACCACCAGCGAAGGCAGGGCCTACCCCTACACAGGTGTGAAAGCTCCGCTGCTTCGACGACAGATAGCGCCGGTATGGGGCAAACCCATCAACCTGTTCAACGGGAAAGACCTGACGGGCTGGAAGCCCATGGGCGACAAAAACCAATGGGTAGTAAAAAACGGTATCCTGACCAGTGCGGGGTCGGGTGTTAACCTGGTGTCTGAACAGCAGTTTGATGATTTTAAACTGTACGTGGAGTTCCGGTATCCCAAAGGCAGCAACAGCGGTATTTACCTGCGGGGACGATATGAGGTGCAGATCTTCGACAACACCAAGGAGGAGCATCCGAACAGCCATCTGTTCAGCGGTGTATATGGCTTCCTCACACCCAGTGAAATAGCAGCTTCAGGGCCCGATACCTGGCAGACCTACGAAATCACGCTCATCGGCCGGATGGTCACCGTTGTGGCCAATGGCAAAACCGTGATTAGCAACCAGGAGATTCCGGGCATTACCGGTGGTGCTATTGACAGTGACGAAGGAGCTCCCGGGCCGATCTATTTCCAGGGAGATCACGGAGCGGTTGAATTCAGGAAAGTGGTGATTACCCCGGCGAGATAATCATATCCATTATCAGATCATTAAGCACGGTCAGGGAGTTATTTCCGCTAAAAGCTCCCATGAATTCAGGCAGTCCCTACAATAAACAACTGTAGCTTGTCCAACTTGAAAAAAGTAAGTAATTTCACCAAAAATTCTTATAAAGATGGCACATATGAATATATCCATTCGGTTTTCTGATTCAAAAAAATATTTACGGACCGGAAACGCGCTTCTGCTCATCGCTTTCTTTCTGTACAGCACTCTTCCTGCTGCAGCACAGGAAACGTTAACCAACGCAAATATCATCGCGCTCACCCAAGCGAAAGTAGGCAAGAACATCATTATTGAAAAAATAAAAACCTCCGATGCCGGATTTGATCTGACCAGCGCAGCACTCATCACCCTGAAGGAGGCAAAAGTAGACGATAGTGTTGTTGAGCGTATGCTTCGGAAGTCAGCAGACAGATTACCTGTTGTAACCAATCAGGATGTCATTGCTATGACACAAGGAAAAGTTTCCCGCAGTACCATTCTCAAGAAAATAGAGTTATCGAAAACAGACTTTCGGCTCGGCACCAATGATCTTATTGAACTGAAAGGCGCCAAGATCAACGACTCGATAATCCGGGAAATGATGGACAAAAAGAAATGATGCGATAATTGTTTGCCCTTGATTTCCGGCAGCAAAAAGGCACGACCCCTTTATGTATAGTATTAATATCAAAAGGAATATCTAGCCTATGTAACTGGTATATCAAGTCGGTGTCTGCTGTCTGCTACCTCATCATCCCTTCTCCTTCAGCTGATCCCGGTTTGCGTATACTTTTTCAATCGCATCCACCACCTGATCCATGTCTTCCTTTTCAGCCAACAACGGCCCGGAGGCCCAGATCATCGCCATTTCGCTGCAGACGCGGTCGCAATTCGGCAAATCCATACCTTCCCGGAATTCCTTCAGCCGTTTTTCACCGAACAATTGCTTGTACGATTTCAGGCCTACAATGTGATCGATCCATGCTTCCCGGTGTAAACCATTGGGAATATACGGACTCAGCCCGATCCCTTCCGCCGACATAACCTTCAAAAACTGATCCCGGCTGATCCCGTTGAAATGTTCTTTATTGTATGACATCGCATACAGGTAATACGAGCCGCTTTCGGTTCCCTCATACAGCTTCTGGGGACGCAGGCCCGGAAAATCCTTCAGCCGCTCGTTCAGGTACCGCGCATTCTCATTGCGCTTACGGAAACGCTCCTCAATCGTATCCATCTGACCCAGCAAGACCGCTGCCTCAAATTCGTTCATCCGGTACTTAGGACCAATCGTCACATGCTTCCCTTTCCGGTCTGTACCGTGGTTCTGTACCGTGAAACACTTCTCCATCAGGTCAAAATCATTCCCGATAATAGCCCCCCCTTCCCCGCACGGCATCACCTTGCTACTTTGGAAACTGAAACATCCCAAGTCACCGATGGCACCAACGTTCTTACCACGGTAGATCGCCTGTTGCGCCTGGCAGGAATCCTCAATCACTTTCAGGTTATGCTTCCGCGCAATTTCCATGATCCGGTCCATGTTACACGGCTGCCCCATCATATGTACCGGCATAATAGCCCTGGTTCTCGGGGTGATACGTCGCTCTACATCATCCGGGTCTATGTGATACGTCTCCGGATCCAGGTCCGCCAGCACTGGTAACGCACGGCTCGTTAAAATAGCCGAAATCGTCCCGAAATCCGTATAAGGGGACGTGATCACCTCGTCCCCCGGACCAAGCCCCAGGGCTTCCATACAGGTATTCAGGGCCTGTGTACCCGAACCGGTTGCTACGCAATACTCCGTATTCAACAACTTAGCATACGCCTGTTCAAATGTCGGTACCGTGCCGGTTCTCGACTGGATGCGACACCAGATGCCACTACGTGTGGTTTCCAGTACCTTCTCTTCGATCTGCGGACTGGGTGATGGCCAGCGGGGCCACTTCTTATCTGCCCTCACCGGTTTTCCGCCTAATATCGCCAGTTTGCCCGCATCCCTCGAAAAAATATCCGCATACGAAGGGGTGGACATCGCCGCCATAGCGGCCAGTGTGCCGTAGCCGACTTTGCCCATGAAGGCACGGCGATCTAATTTGTTTGTAATCATAACGCTTATCTGTTAATGAAATTAAAAATTCAGCTGTATCATACTCTTCCTGCCCGACGGGTATCCGCCAGGTTTTACATATACAAATATAAACAATCCGGGAAACAAAAATACGATTTACTCCCTGACGGAAGCACGGGCCGGGCCACCGATCTGCCATTGACCATCTGACCCGCGTCGGGCCTCCCCCCATACCGGTATTTCCAGCTCATCTCCCGGTGCCAGTAACCGTATCTCAAACCGGTGTCCTGCCTCCGGAGTATGCGACCCAGGACCGTTCAGCAGAATCCGTGTACGTTTTTCGGTCATATTTTTAATCTCAGCATGTCGTTCTTGCCCGTCGGGACTAACTGTTACCAGCCAGAACCCATTGTATCCTCCATTATAATCAGCCCGGGCAGTTGCACCCAGTGGCATACCGGTTTCATCATCGTAGTTAAACAAATAAGGGCGGGCATGTGGTAATGGGGCGTCGGTGATCAGGCTGTGTGTTTGCCGGTCATAACTCATCACCATTCCGATGGCGTGCACATTGGAGGAAGCATCCAGCGTAAGCCAGCTGTGCTGCCCCGCACGTTCGCTTTTGTTTACCCGTAATACAAAAGGCCGGGCCAGTGCAGCCTTATTCAGCCGTATCATATTCCCTATTAACTGTTTGGTCTGCTCCTCCGGCGCATCTACCAGGATACGTAACGGCTGGCTTTTCACCTGCAGGATTTTCAACGGCGCTGCAAACAAGGATTGCGTCACAAAGTTAAAACCATCCTTACTGATATGGCCCTCCCCTGTTAAAGAAACCATTATCACTTTACCGGAAGCATCCAGGCCCAAAAAACCTTCTTCACCTGAGAACGAGAGGCCGGTATCAAAGGTTATTGTTCCGGTCATCTTATCAGATGCGATATATACGTGTTCACGTATAGCGGAGGTCACGGTTGAAGCAGGGATAAGGCGCAGCGCAAACGCCGGCGAAGAGCCGTCAGATGGCTGCATCTGCTGCACCTTTTCCAGCTTATTTTCTCCCTCCGTCGGCAGAATGACCGACGTGAACCGTACCGTTTCCGTAGCCGGCACGCGGATGCGTGACAGTGCATAGGTCGCATCCAGCCCAATTAATTTCGGTGACTGTGCCGTAATGAGTTGTGCTGACGGAGGTGCAAAATGGGAAACATACAACTGGTGACCGGTTTTATCGGTAGCCGACCAGTTCAGCTGTGCGGGTCCGTTCAACGTATAAAATGCCGGTTGGGTCAGGAAGCCATAGCCTGCCCCCAACGGGGCAAAATAGAAAGGTGCGTCCGGATAAGAAGTCACCCGGTAATTACGATCCAGCTTAGCAGCATGATCAATATCCGGACTGAGTACGGAACCGGAGCGTGTCTCCTTCAAAACGGTCTGAGCGGTATTAAGCACCTGTAGTTTTCCATTCATCACACCATGCAGGCTGTAATCGTAATCAGTCCCCCCCTGTGCCCAGAAATTATCCACGATATAACTATCGTCTGCAGAAAGGTCAATCAATGCCACCCGGCGCTTATACAGCTTAACCCCCTGTTCCGTGTACACCTGCGGATCATTCACAGCGGCCGAACGCATGACTTTTCCATCCGTCCATGTTTGCAGGTCGCCCCCCGGGGACGGTTCTTTCAACTGGTTCGTCCGGTTTACCACCAATATATTATGCGCCACGGTCGTCGCCGTATAACCGAAACGAAGATGGGTATTATAATGCCCGGGATCGGCTGAAAATTCCCGGCCTTTTGCATAGAAACCCAATCCCAATTCATCTGCCTGACCGTGGTTCAGGGTAGGTCCGAAACGAACCAGGGCCGCGCGTTCTTTTTCCCTTTCACCGGAACGTAAGATCAGTGTACCATAATCAAAGAATAATGTACTGCGTGTTTCGGGCAGTGCATAGGTCGCCAACCGGGCCTGTGCGGTAAACTCTTCCCAACCGTACAGACGGAACAGGTTCTCCTCACCCGGATGATAACCGGCAGGCATGTCCTGCAGCATTTGCGCTCCCCGCTGCAATGCGGCGTCGCGCACTTCTTTCTTTGTAGTATAACGATAAAACTGATGGGCCGCCAGCAACGTGTTGCCGTCAAAGATGCGTCCATCGTTGTGTATCACTATATCGGTCCGTGAATCCCCAAAAAGCGGCAGACGGCCGGCGACCTGTATACCCGTGAAAAAATCCAGTGCAAACTGTGCGAACCGGGCATCATCAAACGCTTCATACCCATTCGGATAGGCCGGCAGCCGCAGCCGCCTGAGAAGCTGAGCCGTTGAAAGCAATAAATACCGGGTATGATCGGCATAAATAGGACTTGATTCAAAGTACCGGCCATTAATATCAATCGTATTGGTTACCGCATAACGAAACCCCAATGGTCCGTTAAGCGCCCACTCTACCCACTCGGGAATACCCAACAACGCTCCTACAAACAACGGAGCCCGGTTATAATCAATATTGCCGTTGTTCAGCTCATAACTGGCTCCCCGTCCCGATTTTGCCATACGCAGGCAATAGTCAGCCCCGTTCATCAGCATGTTCAGTTCAATATTACGGAGCATGGTATAACCTGCATTGGAAAGGGATGGTTTAGCAGCATGGGCACTCATGGAAAGCACTTCCGTAAAATACCCGTATTTCATCAGCGCTTTTGCAGCCTGATAATACGGCTGTTGCAATCGTCCTCCGTCCGGTATACCTGGCCCATTGTGCGGATAATCGATCGGCCCTTCATAGGCCCTGGGATAAATGGCAGCGATCGCATCCAGTATCCATAAAGCACGTTCGGCATACGCTTCCTTACCGGTAAGCAGATAAGCATTCACCAGCGCAGGCAAATCCGCTGTTTCCAGCTGATTGATAGTCATACCGTTGGCAAGCGCCACAAAATAGTATTTCTTTCTACTTTTCGGATCGGACCAGCCATATCCATCATCAGGATGCGTTGTATTCGGGTATACAATGCCGTTAGCGGCTTCCACATGGCGTGGATCCTCCCAGCCCCGCCATCTCATCTTCTTTTGTTCTACCGGATCAAGGTCCAATCCGCGATGATACGTGTATATCGATCCTTCCGGAGGAATGACCTTTTTTATAAAATTGTAATCACGGTTAAGCCAGGTATCTGCTATTTTCAGGTACTTGCTTTTCAGGTCTTTTGCCCAATCTTCCGTTTCAGCACGCTTGCGGGCAAGTGCAATTTCTTCCTTGTTGACAAAAAGAAAGGGACGTTCCGGCACGGTCACCCGCGGTATTTTCTGAAACTCAATGGCGGTTCTGACGGCCGAATCAGTAGGTGATAGGGTCTGTGTGAACCATATAGTAAGAAACAGGAGCAGTTTCATAACGATACGTATTTTTTATCTGTTTATATATGGAGTACTTATTCCGTTATCGCAGCCCTGGCGGGGCCGCTAAGCTGCCATGTCCCGTCTGATCCGCGTTCGGCCTGTGCCCAGACAGGTACTTCCAGTAAGTCACCGGGGGCTAATAATCGTATTTCAAACGGATCACCGGCCTTCCATCCCAAAGGCGTGTTATGGCCCAGTAAAATCCGGGTACGGCTATCGGCCAGGCTTTTGATCATCACGTGCTGCTCCCTTCCATCAGCAGTCACCAGCCAGAAGCCATTGTAGGCACCATTATAGTCCGTTTGCGGGCTTCCACCACCGGGCATGCCGGTCTGGTCATCATACCGGTACAAATAAGGACGTGCATGCGGCAATGGGGCATCAGTGGTCAGACTCTTTGTTTTCTGATCGTAACTTTTTACCGTTCCGATGGCATGCACATTACCCGAGGCATCCAGTGTCAGCCAGCTGTTATTGCCGGCAGCCTCACTCCCGTTCACCCGTAACACAAAGGGCCTGGCCAGCCCCGGCTTATTCAGCCGCACCACGCTGCCCGCCAGCTGTTTGGTTATTATTACAGGCGCATTGACCAAAACCCGTAACGGTTGTTCCTTCACCTCCAGAATTTTCAGGGGTTCATCGAACAGCGGGACAACGGTAAATTTAAAATGAGGTCTATGGATATAACCGATACCGGTCAGCGACGCCGACATGACCCTACCGGCCGCATCCAATCCCAAAAAACCTTCCTCTCCCGAAAAAGAAATTCCGGTATCAAAAGATACGCCAGGTGTCACCGTATGGGATGCCATGTACAGATGCTCACGGATGCCCCGGCCGGAGGGTTTATCCAGCATAAGCCGTAAGGCAAAAGCTTCCTGAGTGCTGTCCGCTGGCAATAATTGCTGCACATCCAGCAGCTTATTATCTCCCTTCGTTGGCAGGATAACCGATGTGAACCGTACCCTGTCCACTGTAGCTGCCTTCACGTTTGACAACGCATAGGTGGTACGGACCCGTTCATTCAGTGCCGGGCTGGCAGCCGTAATGAGTTGGGCGGATGGCGGAGCAAAATGTGAGACGTACATCCGGTGGCCGGTGCCATCTGTAGCAGACCACAGCAGGCGTGCCGGCCCGGTCAGGGTATAAAAAGAAGGGCGGCTTAAAAATCCGTAACCTGCTCCCGGCGGTGCATAGTAAAAAGGCTTATCGGCAAATGACGCAACGCGGCCGTTCGGATCCAGCTCAGCCGCATAATCCACCGCTTCGTTCAACACAGAACCGTTACGGCTTTTTTTCAGCACGGTTCCGGAACCCGGAAGCAGCTGAAACTCCCCTTTCATGATACCGTGGAGGCTATAATCATATTCCCGGCCGCCACGTGCCCAAAAGTTATCAATAATATAGCTCTCGTCATCTGACAAGTCGATCAATGCCACGCGGCGCTTGTATTCTTCTACCTGTTCATCGGCATACGCCTGGGGATTATCCAAAGCTACTGAACGTAGGACATTCCCGTCTGTCCAGGTTTGGAGATCCGCACCGGAAGAAGGCATTCTCAGTTGATTTTTCCTGTTGACTGCCAATAGATTGTGAGCTACCGTTGTCGTCGTAAAGCCAAACCGGAAATGCGTGTTATAATAGCCGGGATCAAAGGAGAACTCGCGTCCTTTCGCATAAAATGCCAGCCCAAGCTCATCCGGCTGACCATGATTC
>CAZJKM010000024.1:0-252 GCA_964546645.1 uncultured Sphingobacteriaceae bacterium | reverse complement strand
CACTAATGCAGCGCGTTCCTTCTCCTTCGTCCCCGACCGGAGGATCAGGGTGCCGTAATCAAAAAAGAGCGAGCTCCGCGTATCCGAAACAGAGACGCTACGCTGCCGCGCATGCTGTATGAATTCTTCCCATCCTTTGCTGTGAAACAAGTCCCGTCCCCCAAGCGAAAAGCCGGCCGGCATATCCTGAAGCATCTTCGCACCGGCCTGCAATGCCTCCCCACGCACCTCCTCTTTTTCACTGTAAAGATA
>CAZJKM010000023.1:1121-33111 GCA_964546645.1 uncultured Sphingobacteriaceae bacterium | reverse complement strand
CTGATATACAGCAGATCTTTCACGGAAACTGGCTCCGGTTTATGATGTGTCACCTGAGGTGACATGCAATATGCAAAAAGCCGGTTACATACGTGTTTTCTGGTCGCCGTGTTTCTTTTTTCCTGAAATGATCCTTATCTTAGTTGGCGGTTTTTGAAAGATCACCAGATCAGATACTGGAATAACAAAGAAACTTTAGCAGAATAAAATGAATCAAAAATTATCAACAAACAGTTTTTCGTCGCGCCGTTCCTTTCTGAAGAGTGCCGGAGCGGCTGCTGTTGCGGTTCCCCTTACCCACCATCTTGGTTTTGCGGGCGAATTGTTCGGCTCAAAGAAAAAAAAGCTTAAAATCGGGCTGGTAGGTTGTGGCGGAAGGGGTACCGGTGCTGCTGTGCAGGCGCTGAAGGCAGATCCGGATGTGGAACTGACGGCTATGGCGGATGTTTTCCCCGACCAGATCGAAACTGCCTACCAGGCGTTGCTGAAGATAGAGCCTGCTAAAATAAAGGTAAAAGACAAACACCGGTTTGTTGGTTTTGACGCTTATCAGAAGCTGATCGATTCGGGGGTTGACGTGGTATTGCTGGCCTCTCCTCCGGTTTTTCGTCCGCTGCATATCTCGGCAGCGGTGGATGCGGGAAAACACATTTTCTGTGAAAAGCCGGTCGCGGTGGACCCACCGGGTGTGCGCAAGGTGCTGGAAGCCGTCCGCAAATCAAAGGAAAAGAATTTAGCGGTTGTGGCTGGTTTTTGCTTCCGCTATGCCTATCCAAACCGGGGTGTATTTAATAAGATAGTGGAAGGAAGCGTCGGTGACATCCTGTCGTTGTCGTCTTTCAGGTACGGCGGTGATCTGACACTGAAGCCCCGGCAGGCACACTGGTCTGAAACCGAATATCAGCTCCGCAACTGGTTTTATTACAACTGGCTGTCGGGCGACCTGGTGATTGAGCAGGCTGTGCATAGCCTGGATATGATGAGCTGGGCAATGGGAGATGTGATGCCCGTAAAAGCCATTGGTACCGGAGGCCGGCAGGTGCGTATAGACCAGGTTTATGGGAATGTTTTTGACCATTTTGCTGCTGAATTTGAATATGCTAATGGTATAAAGGGATATCATTTTGCACGCCAGCAAGTAGGATGCGCCAACCGGAACAGTGTAGATGTTATTGGTACCGATGGTAAAGCATTGGTGCAGATTGGCAGCCGTTACGAAATACAGGGGAAAAACCCATGGAAGTTCAGCGGCCCGAATAATAACATGTACCAGACACAGCATGACGAGTTATTTGCGTCTATCCGGAAAGGGGAGCCCATTAATGACGGTGAGTGGATGACGAACAGTACGATGCTGGCGGTGCTGGTAACGATGGCAGCTTACAGTGGCAAAGAAGTGACCTGGGATCAGGCGTTCCATTCTGATCTGACTTGGGGACCTGCGGCAGAAACGTACAGCCTGGATATGGAAGCTCCGGAAATACCCGTGGCGAAGCCGGGGTTCAGTCGTATCGTATAAGTATCTAATCAATTAGTATCACATGATGATGAAAAAAAACCTGAAGCAGTGGTTTCAGTCCGGGGGAATCCTGTGTGTATTGTTCCTGAGCAGTATAGGCTCATTTGCTCAGAAAGCTGATATAACGTTCGGTACGGAAACGTCATTCCGTGATTTGTTGTCCGGAAATAAGAAGTCAGGACAGACCATTAACTGGATCAATGTCAACACGGAACCGACTACCTGGAAAAAGCAGAAAGACCTGCTGATCTGCAGCGGACATCCAATTGGTGTGATGCGCTCCGAAAAGCAGTATGAGAATTTTATCCTGACCGTTGAATGGCGCCACATGGAGGCCGGCGGCAATTCCGGTATGTTTGTCTGGAGTGATGCGAAGCCGGGGGAGCAGAACCGGCTGCCCGGAGGGGTGGAAGTGCAGATGCTGGAACTGGATTGGGTGAACCAGAATGTCCGGAACGAGGTAACGCCTCCTATTGCCTATGTGCATGGGGAACTGTTCGGGGTAGGGGGAGTGAAGACCATTCCGGATAATCCTCGGGGTGAACGCAGTAAATCCGTGGAGAACCGCTGTAAAGGAAAAGGCGAATGGAACCATTACGAAGTAATTTGTGTGGATGGTACCATTAAATTGTCTGTCAACGGAAAGTTTGTGAACGGAATCAGTAAGTCCTCTGTTAAGAAAGGATATATCTGTCTGGAATCGGAAGGCGCGGAAATACACTTCCGTAACCTCCGTATCATCGAATTGCCACCCGGAGTAACGACGGCACAACAGACTGCGCCGGTGCTGAACTAAAAGGGAGAGTATGGGGAGGGGGTAGGCTCAAATGTACGGTTAACATTAAAGGGTATAAAATGTACCTTTACCTGATCCATGCTGTTGCAACTGACCTGTGGCAACCAATTTTTCCAGGTGCTTTTTGACTGTGTTCCGGTTGGCTTCAGTTAATGTTGTAATGTCGCTAATAGTAGCCTGCCCACGAGACTTCACCATTCCCAGAATACGTAACGACAACTCAGGTAGTTTGCCCAACAACAGGTACTCTTGTTCGAGTTTGACCGTTAATCGCTGTTTCTGCTCTCGAAGGGCTTTCAGGAAAAATACTACCCAAGGTTGCCAGTCGGGCGTTTCACTATCCAATGTGCCCTGAGTTTGGCGAAGCGCCAGGTAGTACCTTTGCTTGTTATGTTCGATAATGGACTCTAAGGAGGCATAGGGAACATATGTATAACCGGCTTTAAGCAATAGATAGGTCGTTAATATCCTCGACAGTCGACCATTACCATCCTGAAAAGGGTGTATAGCTAAAAATTCCACCACAAAAATTGCAATCACTAAAAGAGGGTGCAAGGTTCTGTTTTCCAATGTCTCCCTCGTTCGGGAGACCAATTGCTGCATCCGGAATGGTGTATCAAAAGGGCTTGCTGTGACGAATATCACACCGATACTTTTACCATCTGTGTCGAACGCTTCGACCTGATTGTTATGCTTCTTGTATTCACCTCGGTGCCGGACATCCTTATCGCTATATTTCAGCAAACCCTGATGTAGTTGTTTGATGTAGTTTTCGGTCAACGGTATATCTTCAAAGCTTTCAAACACCGTATTCATAACAATGGCGTAGCCGGCCACTTCCTGTTCGTCCCTGCCTTCGAATTTATTAATTTGGATATTCGCTAATAGCACTTCAACTTCCCGGTCACTTAGGTTGCTCCCTTCGATTCTGGTAGATGACCCGATACTTTCGATCGTTGCTATACGTCTAAGCGAGGCAAGTTGTTCGGGGGCGAGGTTGCCAAGTGCTTTCCATGTCCCCTTGAACTCATCGATCTCCGTAACCATACCCAGTATTTCCGGAGTTATATGAAGTGAGTCAATATGCATTACCTAAAAATATACCCAAATATACCCAAAAATCTGTCAATACTCAAAAAAACACCTAAATATACCCGAAAAATCTCTGTTGGTACTCCGATCGGAACGTAGCGGCTGTATAGTATGAGGGTGTCGCTGTACGGTTGCAACGTATTTCCGTACAGCCGTAACGTATTTCTGCATAACCCCAGCAGATTCCTGTACTGTGGCAGCGTATCGCAGTATTGTTATACCTGCTCAAACATACAGCTACAGCCTGTCACTGTACGGGGATACGCCATCCCCGTACAGTGATTGTATCTTGCCAGGCACAAACAGGATATTTCTGCACAGCAGCAAACTATTGCCGCAACGCAGTCAGGTCCCGGGATACACTGATGGGATGCAGCTGTACCGTGATAAGACATCGCCGTACGGTTCCCCGGCAATACCCCTATTGCTACAGCTCATGGCTGTACGGCCAACCCTTAGAAATGTACATCAAAATTACGTGTCCTGGTTTTTCGGGAAAGGGTTTAAAAATAGTCCTGTACAAAGTATTCTTCCGTATTGCAGTACAGGAATGAATAAATATACAGCCCGTTGACACTGGTTTTCAGACGCCGTTTCATGTGGAGGACAGGCCGGTTAAGTTTGGTGTCGAGGAGGTCTGCCAGTGTTTTGTCCGCTTGTATAGCCCATATCCTTTGTTCCCCCTCCTTCACCTCTACCTGATGAAAAGAACGGAGGGTGTCAAAAAGTGAGCGTTTTTCAAAATTGTGTGTGGTGAATCTGGATAGTTGGATGTCGGTGATATACGTCTCTTCAAATAAAACAGGGCGCTCGTTGATGTACCGGAGCCTGGAAAGATAAATGGCGCCGGCTGCCTTTTCCTTTTCCTCGAGATCAAAAGGGAAGTCCGTGGGCCAGGCGGTTTTCCGGGCTTTCGTTATGACCGCAGTGCGCAGGTTTTTCTTGCCTACACCAGCGGTTGCTCCTTTTAATGACAGGATCCCCAGTCCGTTTTTGGGCTCTGATACAATGCTGCCTTTCCCATGCTGCCGGTGTATATAGCCGAGGCGGGCAAGTTCTGTCAGCGCCTGCCTGACGGTGGGACGTGTGGTGCTGTATGCTTTACACAATTCGTTTTCAGAGGGAAGAAGGTCATTTTTTTTATAGTGGCCCGTATCTATCCTGTGTTTCAATTCTTCGAAAACAATCCGGTAAAGCGGCTTTTCTTTAGCAATCTGCATGGATTCTTACTATATCGATCCTGTAAAAGTAGGTAAATGCAATGGTATAGACAAGTGTACTATGGGGCTTTCTGAAGAAAATGAAAAATCTTCTTGTATATACAAGTGATTTTTGTAGATTTGTTCCCTGACAACTGATTTAAATCAGATAACAAACGGGCTGTCGCCGTGGTCGAAGCCTTATAAGCGTAAATTTACTTTCAATAACAGTATTTTAATTTAACAGATTTATGACACGAAAGATCCCTGCAGGTGTTCTTTATCGCCCACTGATGGCCTTGGTGCTATCGGGTTTATTTTTCAGTTCCTGTGCGCCGAAAGCAGACACAACCAATGAACAGTTAGCGGTATTGCAGGTGCCGGATGGGTATACGATTGAAGAAGCCGTGTCTGCGGATCTCATTTCTTACCCGATGTTTGCCAGCTTTGATGATCGCGGACGGTTGTTTGTGTTTGAGTCTACAGGTGTTAATACGATGGGTACCGAAAAGATGCTCGCCGAACCTACGTACCATATACGTCTGCTGGAAGACAGCGATGGGGATGGAACCTTTGACAAGAGTACGATTTATGTGGACAGTGTTCCGTTGCCGATGGGAGGTACGTTTTATCAGGGGAGCCTGTATGCGGCGGCGCCTCCGAACCTGATGCGTTATACCGATACGGACGATGACGGGGTGGCTGACCAGAAAGAGGTTATCCTGACGGGCTGGAAACTTCATGCCAACGCAGCGACGCTGCATGGTCCATTTATAGGGCCGGATGGCTGGTTGTATCTTTGTGATGCCCGGCGTGGTTTTGAGATCACCAGTAAGGAAGGTGAAACACTAAAAGGTAAAAGTGCACGTATATGGCGCTGTCGTCCGGACGGCAGCGGACTGGAATCAATGGCCGGTGGTGGTTTCGATAATACCATAGAGATGATCTTTATGCCTGGTGGTGAAACCATCGGTACGATGACGTACTTCACGGACCCGCAGGATGGGCAGCGGGATGCATTAATGCACTGGGTAGAGGGTGGCGTTTATCCTAAATATGGCAGTGTGATCGATGACGATAAGCTGAAGCTGACGGGTGGACTGATGCCGGTGATGACGAAATTGCCGCGCATTGCTCATTCCGGGCTGGTGCGTTATCGCGGAAAGGTGCTGGGAGACGACATGGACGGTAACCTGTTCAGCGCCGTGTTTAATACCGGTAAAGTTACACGGCACATCATTCGGCCTGACGGAGCGACCTTCCGTACGCAGGAGGAAGATTTTATGACTTCCCGGAGTTCAGATACCCACCCCACGGATGTGCTGCAGGATGCTGACGGCAGTCTGCTGGTGGTGATCACCGGAGGTTGGTTTATTGAAGGCTGCCCGCTTTCACGTGTGGCGAAACCGGATGTACAGGGAGGAATTTATCGCATTCGCCGGAAAGATGCTCCCAGGGTGGAGGATCCATGGGGACACCAATTGAAACTCAGTGAACAATCTCCTGAGACGTTGTCTGGGTACCTGAGCGAACCGCGCTTTGCGGTCAGAGACCAGGCTGTGGAACATTTGGTCGCTTTAGGTGCCCAGGCGGTTCCGCATTTGACCCGGTTATTGCAGTCCGGTGAAGAAGAAGCCCGTGCCACTGCGGTATTTGCGCTGGGCCGAATTCAAACGGCTGTTTCCCTTGCTGCAGTGCGAAACGCGCTGGAAGATAACAGTGCTGTGGTGCGTACCGCAGCAGCACGAGTCTTGGGTTTGGCCAGGGACGCGACATCTGTTGACCGGCTTATGGAACTCGTTAAGCAGGGTGATGCTCCGGTACGCCGGCAGGCTGCCACCGCACTTGGGCAGATTGGCGATATACGCAGTGTGTCGGCATTGCTGCAGGCCGCTGGTAATCAGGCTGACCGTTTTGTGGAGCATGCCATCATCCACAGCCTGATCACGCTTGGGCAACCGGCTCCGCTGATAGCAGCACTGAATAACCCATCAGCCGGTGTCAGGAAAGCTGCTGTTATTGCGCTGGACCAGATGGATCATTCGCCGCTCCGTCAGGAGCAGCTACTTCCTTTTTTGCTTAGCAAGGAGTCTGATTTGCGTCAGACCGGCATTTGGATTGCTTCCCGGCGTCAGGAATGGGGCGGTATTGTGATCGATTTTCTTGAAAAAGGATTGCCCGATTCAGCGCTCCCGGAAGATGAGCGCGCCGCCATTGTCCGGCTGATGATCTCGTTCAATGACAACCATCAGCTTCAGTCATATATTACCAGGCAATTAAGCAATCCGCAAACACCTGTATCCCGCAAGTTCCTCCTGATGGATGTGATCGCGGGCAGCACGCTGAAAGAATTGCCGGCATCCTGGACCCGGCAACTCGGAAACCTGCTCCACTCCGGTGATGAAACCATACGTACCGGTGTGCTGCAGCTCGTCGAGTCGCGTAGGATACCCGCATTGAATAGTGATATCGCTCAGATTATCGGCAACGCATCCGCTTCGCCGGACTTCCGTATCCAGGCCCTAAGGGCCAGAAGTATGACTGATCCGAAACTCACTGACAACGAGTTCCGCCTGCTGGTGGATTATCTCAAACCTGGCATGGAATCCCCGGTTCGCCAGTCAGCAGCCCGGTTATTGGCGCGAACCAAACTAACGGAGGCACAGCTGTTGGAGATAGCTGATCAACAAGTGGCCAGTGCCGACCTGTACTTGCTGCCAAGCCTGATCGCTGTATTTCACGGAGATTCCAGTGCAGCCGTAGGAAGTGCGCTCGTCCGCGCTTTGTCTGATGCTCCGGACAGGCTTGAAACGCTTTCTGAACAGGATATGGAAAAATTGCTATCGGGATTTCCGACGGATGTACAGGAATCGGCAAAACCATTGATGGCTGCGCTGAGAGAAAAGCATGCCGAGCGGCTGAAGAAATTGGAGGCGCTGGAGAAAAGCCTTGGAAGAGGGGACCTGGACCGGGGAAGAGTTGTGTTTTTTGGTAAAGGGGTCTGTTTCACCTGTCACACTGTGGGACGAGAAGGGGTTCAGTTCGGTCCGGATCTGAGTAACATCGGTGAGATCAGGTCACGGCATGATATTCTGGAAGCTATTGTATATCCAAGCGCCAGCTTCGCCCGGGAATACGACACCTATGAAATCAAGACGGCAGGAAAAAGCTACCTGGGTGTCATCAAGGATCAGCTGTCGGATGCAGTGATCCTGGCGGCAGGGCCGGGTGCGGATATCCGTATACCAAAAAGCGAAATCACATCCATCGAACCACACTCTGTATCCATGATGCCACCAGGTCTTGACGGGAACCTGAGTATAGACGAGCTTTCCGATCTGATGGCCTATCTTAAATCCCTGCCCGACGCGTATAAAACATTAAAATAACCTGATAATCAGATAAAGTCTTTCAGATATGAAAAAATTGTTGTCAGCTATTGCAATCGTGTTCGTAACCTCAGTTTCCGAAGCTAAGATTGCCGATTTTAAGAACAGTGTACCGGATAGCATACATCAACCACAACTGATCATCCCCGATGAACGGGGGCAGTTGAATTTATGGGCCAGGCACGGTTACCCGCTGGGCGAGCGTATTAAGTATATGCCCGAGTGGGATGCTTATGGGTATTTTAACGAATTGGGCCGGGCAGAGTGGGATGTCGACGTTCAGAGAGCGGGCCGGTATGACGTTATACTGGAATGGTCGGCAGAGGGTGATGTAGTGGGGAACCCTTATATTTTTGAAGTAAAAGATGGCCGGAAAATAACCGGAAAGGTAGCTGACACCGGCTCCTGGGAGGTTTTCAAAACAGAAAAAATTGGTGAGATCAGGTTGCGCAAGGGACAGCAGCGCATGGTTTTCCGGCCGGATCCCAAACTGAAAAAGGGTGGGATGCTTGACCTGCGGGTACTGAAGCTGATCCCCCGGAATTAACCGGCTTCAGGCTATACGCTGTACACTTACTTAAAGGAATACTACTCAAAAAAGCGTTTGCTTCCGGGCCGGAGGCAAACGCTTTTTTGCCGATTCCGGCCTCACATTCCTGTACCCTCGGGCAATACGCCATTTGTATTTGTGATCTTAATAGATACGATTTTAGTTTTTTTTAATAGCTATATGGCAGATAGTAAAAAAATATGTGCTTTTTTCTTGTATATACAAGTTGGGTTTGTTATGTTTGTGTATGATTATGAAAGGAAGCCGTTTGCCAGGGGAGCTGCTGTATGGCGTATCCGGTACCGATAAAGGATATAAATTTAAATAGCGACGAATGGTGTTAGCTAAGATGAATAAAAAGGTAATGATGTGGTGCAGTTGCCTGGTGAGCCTGGCAATTTTTGCACAACCGGCATGGTCCCGTAAGGGCGACCCGGCGGTTTTCCGTGCAGGTGCTTCGGTCAGTAACATCACCCCTCTTCTGGGTGGTGGCATTGTTGGGAATTTCGGTACACCGCCGCCGGCGCGGCATATCCACGACCAGCTGCAGGCCCGTACCCTGGTTCTTGATGACGGGACCACGAAGCTGGTGTTGGTGATCTGCGACAACATCGGTATGAAAAGAGAAGTGTATGACCATGCCAAGCAGCTGATCACCCAGCGTACAGGCATTCCGGCTGAACACGTACTGACAGCCTCCACGCACACCCACTCTGCCACCAGTGCAGAGGGGGAAGGCAAACGAAGGCGGGGGTGGACCGTCGGTGAGCCACTGGACGATTATCAGCAATTCATAGCCCGTCGGATAGCTGACGGCGTGGAGGTAGCACTTAATAACCTGGCGCCGGCCCGTATTGGCTGGGGCGCGGTGAATAAGCCGGAGCATGTATTCAACAGGCGCTGGAGAATGAAAGAGCCGGTGATCAATCCGTTCGGGCAGATGGATGCCGTACGGATGAACCCGGGTATCAGAAACCCGGACCTGGTTGAACCGGCCGGGCCGACCGATCCGGAAGTTTCTTTCATTTCCGTGCAGTCCGCGGATGGTCGTCCCATCGCCCTCCTGGCCAACTATTCGTTGCATTATGTCGGAGGGCTGCCAAATAATCATATCTCCGCTGATTATTTCGCAGTGTTCGCCGATCGTATGCAGGAACTATTGGGTGCCGACCGGCAGGATATTCCGTTTGTTGGTTTCATGACGAACGGTACATCCGGGGATGTTAATAATGTCGATGTAAAGGGTCCGGTGCCGAATAATCCGCCCTATACGAAAATGCATAAAGTGGCAGATGATATTGCACAGGGAGTGTTCAGGGCTTATCAGTCTGTCAACCATGTGCCGTGGGTAAAATTGCAGGCAGTGCAAACCACCCTGAGCCTGCAGGTGCGTAAGCCGGACAGCGACCTCCTTAAACTGGCTGAAAAGATCCTGTCGTTACCCGAAGGAAGTAAACCGTTGCATCATCCGCTGGAAAGCACCTACGCAGAGCGGATTACCCAGTTGTCGGAAGAATGGCCGGACTCGATTGAAGTGATCCTGCAGGCGTTCCGTATCGGTGACCTCGGAATAGCCGCTATTCCGTTTGAAACCTTTGCAGAGACCGGCCTGGAGATCAAAGCCAAGTCACCGATGAAAAAAACATTCACGATTTCATTTGCTAACGGTTCGTACGGATACCTACCAACACCGGAACAACACCAACTGGGTGGTTATGAGACATGGCTGAGTACAAACCGGGTAGAAAAGAATGCCTCCCGGAAGATTGTTACGGCCCTGATGGGGTTGTTTAGTACCCTTCAATAAAAAGTATGATACCTTATGATGAAAAGAGAACGGTTATGAATAAATGGAGTATATTTCTTTTTGCCGTGCTGCTCCTCGTTTTGCCGGAAAAAAGCAACGCAGCAGTTGATACGGCTGTGTTTAAGGCCGGTGCTGCGACCAGCGCGATTACGCCGCCGATAGGTACATCTATCAATGGCAGTATGCAGAATATAATGATTCAGCAGGTGCATGATGATACCCATGCGAGAGCACTCGTACTGGATAATGGTGAAACACAACTGGCATTTGTTGTGCTTGACCTGTGCATGGTGTACCGGGAGACGCTGGACGCCGCAAAAGAACGCGCCCACCAGCTGACCGGTATTCCGGTAGAACACATGATGATGTCTGCCACGCACACCCATTCAGCCGGTACGGCCTGTGGTGTTTTTCAGAGTGAGCCGGATCCGGATTATCTCCGGTTCCTGGTTGAGCGGACAGCGGATGCGGTGGTCCGTGCGTACCGGAACAGGGAGCCGGCCCGCATCGCTTGGGCGGTTGGCTCGGAGCCGACAGAAGTGTTTAACAGACGCTGGCACATGAAACCCGGTACAGCCCTGCCGGATCCGTTTGGCGGAACAGACCAGGTAAAGATGAATCCGGGGGTTGGTAACCCTGCGTTGCTGAAACCTGCCGGACCGGTTGACCCGGAAGTGCCTTCCCTGTCACTGCAGGCACTGGATGGCCGTCCGATTGCGTTGCTGGCCAACTATTCGCTGCATTATGTGGGCGGTGTGATGGGCGGTACGGTATCTGCCGATTATTACGGTCTGTTTGCTTCCCGTATTGGGGAGTTGCTGGGCGCCCGACAGACACCGTTTGTACCGCCGTTTGTCGGCATGATGACCAATGGTACCAGCGGTGATATCAATAATATCCACTGGGCCGGTGAAAAAACGGACCCGTTGCCTCCCTACGCAAAAATGCATGCTGTAGCCGGTAAAGTGGCAGCGGCATCCTATCAGGCCATCCTGGGAGCTCCCCATCGGGATTGGGTACCCTTAAAGGCAGCGCAGCAGGAGATATCCCTCGGGGTTCGATTGCCGGACGCGAAGGAAATAAAGCGTGCTGAAAAGATCGTGCGGGAGGCGGAAGGACCGAATATGAAGTCGCTGGAAGAAATCTATGCGCGCGAAACGCTGTTGCTGAAAGATTATCCCAAACAGGTGGATATTATTTTACAGGCGTTCCGTATCGGTGATCTGGCGATAACGGCTATCCCGGCAGAGGTTTTTGTAGAGATCGGGTTAGAGCTGAAAGAGAAGAGCCCTTTCAAACCGACGTTCAACATTGAGCTGGCCAATGGTTACAACGGCTATCTGCCCACACCCGCACAGCACCGCTTGGGCGGTTATGAAACATGGAGGGCCCGTTCAAGCTACCTGGAAGTGGATGCCTCTGTAAAGATACTGGATACACTGTTTCAGTTACTGGATACCCTGAAGTGATCTTAAATCTGTAGCATAGTGAGTACGGAACGAATGAAGAAAATAAGCATACTGTTGGTAGCAGCAGTGGTCGTCAACGCATGTGGTGACCGTAATGGGAACGACCGGATCCGGCGGGCGCTTGACAGCTTTCAGGTAGAAAAAGGGCTTCGGGTTGATCTGGTGGTATCAGAACCGCTGGTTATTGATCCGGTTGCCTTTGCTTTTGATGAAAACCGGCGGATGTATGTGGTGGAAGACAGGGGATATCCGGATCCGGCGGAAGGTGGTAACCCGGATACTATCGGCCGTATTGCGTTGCTGGAAGACACAGACGGGGACGGGAAGTACGACCGCCGGCATGAATTTGCAGCTGACCTGACTTATCCGAACGGGATCCTTCCCTGGAAGGGAGGTGTATTCGTTACCTGTTCGCCGCATATTTACTATTTTAAAGATACCGATAATGACGGTGTAGCGGATGTCCGGAAAATTGTGCTGACGGGGTTTAACGATACCCAAACCTCGCAGATCAGGATGAGCCACCCGACATTGGGTCCGGATGGATGGATTTATGTGACCGGCGGCCTCAATGGGGGTACCATTACTTCCCCTGAACATCCGGAGCGGGAGGCGGTTACTTTTAAGGCTGCTGACGGGCGCTTCCATCCGGAGACCTTTGAATTTGAGGTGACGGGAGGGAAAAGCCAGTTCGGCCTGGCCATTGATCCATATGGCCGGAGGTTTGGTACCTCCAACCGGCATCCGGTGATGCAGGTGGTGATGGAACCATCGTATTTGCGCCGCAACCCGATGCTGCTGTTTAATGAAACGGTTCAGAATGTATCAAAGGTGGAAGCAGAGGCGGTGGTCTATCCGATCAGTAAGTCGGTTACCACGGCAGATTACATCCCGAAGCTGATCGGCCGGTCGCACGCCGGGACATTTACCGCAGCCAGTGGTTTGGTGGTATATAATGGTACCGGACTGACAGCAGCGCATAGGGGAGATGTGTTTATTTGTGAGTCTGCCCAGAACCTGGTACAGCGGCAGGTGATGAAAGAGGATGGGCCTGCTTTTCAGTCAGAAATAGCAGAGCAGGGAAAAGAATTCCTTTCATCCACTGATGAATGGTTCCGGCCGGTATTTGCTCAACACGGGCCGGATGGAGGTCTGTATATCGCTGATATGCACCGGAAGGTGATTGATCATCCCGCCTATATTCCGGAGGAGATGCGGGATAAGCTGGATTTCAAATCAGGAAGGACAGATGGCCGGATTTACCGTGTGGTAAGGGAGGATTTTGACGGTAAACCGGATACTGTTGGCCGTGTAGGCGGGGACGCCTCTGTGGCGGAGGTGGTGCGGGCGTTGTCCTCGCCGGACGAGTGGAAACGTGCGACGGCCTTCCGTCTGCTCGCGGAGGAGCGGAATCCGGATGCAATCCCCCAGCTGAAAGAGGGCGGGCTTAAAGGGCAAACCGGTGAAGGGAGGGCGCGGGCGTTGTGGTTATTGTCGCTACACGATGCGCTGGAAACCAAAGAGGTAATGGATGCTATGGCAGATAAAGAGGCGGGTGTCAGGGAGCAGGGGACTACGATTGCCCGTCATTTTATACAAGGCGCACCGGAATTGCTGGAGGCCGTCCTGAAAGCAGCTGACGATGAATCACCAAGGGTCAGGTATCTGGCCGCTTTGGCATTAGGTGACGTGTCAACGCCTGCTGCGACACAGGCCCTGGCAAAGATAGCGGCCCGTGATGGCGACAATAAATGGACCCGCGCTGCGGTGCTGAGCGGTATATCAGGCCGTATGCAGCCCTTCCTGACAGCTTTCCGTGAACAGAATGCTGTCAGGAGGGAACCGCTTGCCGCGGTTATGCAGGATTTAGGCCGTCTGTTCGGCAATGCCGGGGATGTACCTGCCGCCCGTTCCCTTTTCCGCCAGATGATTCGTTCCGGGAATGTGGAAGAATGGAAGGTCTCCGCTCTGATTGGTATTGCTGAAGGACTGAGCGGAAAGAAAAAGGAAGTCGGCCATACCGACAAAGGATTGATATACGCTATTGCCGGTACCGATGCTGCTGCCCGCTTAGAAGACTTTCTGAAGGAGGTGGCCGCGATGGCGCAGGACCCGAATACTTCCGTAACGGGCAGGCAGCAGGCTGCTTTGCTGTTTGGTTTTACAACGTATGAGCAGGCACTGCCGGTCATCGAAAAATTACTGGACAACAGGAACCCGCCGGATGTTCAGCTTGCTGCCGTTACGGCCATTGCCCGGATCGGACACGTGAAAGGAGCAGAGTTGCTGACCGGAAGGGAGAAGTGGTCTGCCTATTCGCCCCGGGTTAAACCGGCTGTTATTTCGACGCTGGTCGCCAGTCATACACTCATTCCTGTATTGTTTAAAGCGATTGAGGAGGGCGTTATTGCTGCTGCTGAAATACCTTCTGCCGACAGAAGCCGGCTAATGAAAGATAAACAGGCTGCCATTAGTGAAAAAGCAGATGCACTGTTCGGCAATCTGGAAAGCGGAGACCGCATGAAAATATACGAGGAATACAAAGCGGTATTGACAGGAACAGCCGATATAAAACAGGGAGAAGCGGTTTTTCAGAAAAGTTGCTCCGCCTGCCATACCTACAATGGTAAAGGGGGAAGTGTGGGGCCTGACCTGACAGGTACACGGAACCAGCCGGCGGATGCGCTGCTGTTGCATATTGTGGTTCCGAATTATGAGGTCTATCCGGCCTATCAGTCGGTAACGATTAAAACCAGTGCCGATGCAACACATACCGGATGGGTGGTGTCAGAGACGGAGAGCAGCCTGACGCTGCGGACGGCATCCGGGACAGACGAGGCGGTGTTACGGAGTGAGATCGCAACCTTAACGAATTCCGGCCTGTCGCTGATGCCTGACGGGTTGGAGCAAACGATGTCTAAACAAGAAATGGCCGATCTGATCGCTTACATGAAGCAGGGAACGAATTGAACAAGGAATTAATTTAATGTTTTTGTAATTATTTATATTTAAATTGTATGATTATGTCAATAGCACGCTTGTCGCTTTTAATGCTGGTATGCTTCCTGTTACCGGCAAGTGCCGTCTTCGGAGTATCTGCTAACGCACGTCCCCAGGGAGAGCCTCTCAAAGACCCCGTTGTCCGGCTTTTCAATGGCAAAAACCTGGATGGATGGTACACTTTCCTCAAGGAAAGCGGAAAAAATAATGACCCTAAAAAAGTGTTTACCATTAATAAAGGGGTGCTGCGTATTTCAGGGGAAGAATGGGGCTGTATCACCACCGATGAAGAGTACGACAATTACCACCTGGTCATTGAATACAAATGGGGGAAAGAGACGCATGGCAGCCGGTTAACAAAGGCCCGTGACGGCGGTGTCCTTATCCATTCAAAAGGAGAAGATGGGGGCTATTCGGGTACCTGGATGCATTCGCTGGAGTGCCAGCTGATCGAAGGCGGTACGGGTGATATCATCGTAGTGGGGAATGGTACACCGGATTTCGCGGTAACCAGTACGGTTCAGAGACGTGCTCCGAACAATAGTGCTTATTATGATGTGAACGGTACACCGGAAACCTTTACGGCGGGCCGTATTAACTGGTATGACAGGGATCCGGAATGGAAAGACGAGATCGGTTTCCGCGGGAAGAAAGACCTGGAAAAAAAGCTGGGGAAATGGAACAAGCTGGAGATCCATGCGATAGGTGACGATTTTAAGATATTCCTGAATGGGAAGCTGGTGAATCACGGAACCCGTGTAAAGCCTTCAAGAGGCCGGATACAGGTTCAGTCGGAAGCGGCTGAAATGTTTTTCCGGCGCATCGATCTGATCCCCATGGGGCAGAACGGTAAATAGTTGCCAGGGGTGAATAACTTAATTATAAATTGATTATGAAAAGTAGACCTTTTATCGGAATACCATTGATCGTAGCGGCACTGGCATTCTCTTTTATTGCGATCGATCAATTCATCAGTCCGTTGCTGTCTCCGTCGGGTAACCGGGGATTCGGCTGGATCTCCTTTCAGGCGTGGGCTGTTTACTTCCTGGCGGGCTGTGATGTGAAAGGTGGCCTGAAAACATTGCTGGGCTATGCCAGCGGGGTGGTTATGACCATTTTGATTTTTGAATTGGCCGGTGTTCTGGGCAACCTGGATTTTTTTGCTGTGCCGATAGCTGCATTTGTTGTGGTCACCGCAGTGATTTTTACAGAAAAGGTACCACCTTTTGATTTCATTCCGGCAATTTTTATCGGGGCAGGTGCAATGGTTTGTTTTTTAAGTTATATTGGCGGAGCCACCTATTCAAATGCGGCACTGGCCATCTTGTTGTACAGTGCCATCGGGTTGTTTTATGGCTATCTTACCGTCTTACTCAGAACAGCGTATGAAAAGCGGTCCGCATCCTGATGGAATAACTGTTAACGGAAAGAAAATAAAAAAATCAATCATATTATGGACAGAGAAAAAAAAGCAATTCGCATTCTGGTGGTGGGATGCGGTAACATGGGAGCTTCACATGCATGGGCTTACCATGTCATGGAAGGGTTTGAAATCTGCGGGTTGGTTTCCCGTGGGGATAGTAAGGTAAAGCTGAACAACAAGCTGGATGGCGGGTATCCGCTCTTTGACGATTTCGATACAGCGCTCGCAGCCACCAAACCCGATGCGGTGTGTATTTCCACCTATCCGGATACGCACGAAGCCTATGCGGTAAAGGCCATGGAAAACGGATGCCATGTGTTTGTGGAAAAGCCGGTGGCAAGTTCCGTAGAGGCGGCTGAGCGGGTGCGTGATGCGGCGGTCAGGATCGGTAAAAAGCTGGTGGTCGGCTACATCCTGCGGCACCATCCGTCGTGGCAGCAGTTTATCCGGCAGGCACACCAACTCGGCAAGCCGCTCGTTATGCGGATGAACCTGAACCAGCAAAGCGACGGTAATATGTGGACGCTGCATCGTAACCTGATGGCCAGCCTGAGTCCCATTGTGGATTGTGGTGTACATTACATTGATGTCATGTGCCAGATGACCCGCTCCAAACCGACACAGGTATATGCGATCGGTGCCAGGCTGACCGATGAAATCCCTGCAGACAATTACAATTACGGAAACCTGCAGATCCGGTTTGAGGATGGTTCCGTAGGCTGGTATGAGGCCGGATGGGGACCGATGGTAAGTGAGACCGCCTTCTTTGTGAAAGATGTGGTAGGGCCTGAAGGGTCTGTTTCCATTGTGGCCAAGGATGCCGGGGGCTCCGGTAAATCTGATTCCATTGAAGCACATACCAAAACGGAGTCGTTACTGGTGCATCACAGTGAACTGGATGCCAATGAAAAGTTCGCCAAAGAGGACGAGTGGATCGACCTGACCGATGAGCCGGATCACCAGGAACTGTGTAACCGGGAGCAGGCGTTTTTCCTGGATGCGATCCGGAATGATGCGGATCTGACCGATCATATGGATGATGCGGTAAACAGTCTCCGGATAGCCTTTGCCTGTGACGAGTCCGTCAGGACCGGTCAGGTTGTGTCCCTGAAATAAAACCGTATACAAAAAACAGATAAAACAGAAACACATGAGCAGAAAACTGAGCCGGCTGGCGGAAGGCTGGTGGGATTATACAACACTGGATGAGCAGATACACCGGGATGCGGCCAAACTGACGGTAAAAGATATAGAACAGCTTTCACGCCCGGGCTTCAGGGTCATCCTGCACGATACCCTGGAGTCATTCTATCTGGCGGAAGCGCTGCAGTATATCAAAGCCTGGCAGGCGGCTACCCCTGCTAATCCGGCGGGTATCTGTGGTCCCATCGGCCCCACGGAGCAATTGCCCCTGGTGGCACAATTGGTCAATGACCTGGATATTTCCCTGAAACATGCCCATTTCTGGGGAATGGATGAGTGGTACGAGCATGGCAAAAGCGTGGAGGTGTCCCATCCGCTTTCTTTCGCCCGTGCCAATGATGAGTTATTGTTCAGCCGGATCAAGCCGCACCTGCGCATGCCAGAAGAGCACATCCATTATCCGGCGGCGGACAATCTCGAGTCGTACAGCAACAGCTTTGATGACATCCGTTGCCTGGTGATGCAGGGAGGACAGGGCGATGCCAAGCATTGGGCATTCAATGATCCGTTTAAGCGGGAAGGGAAGTATCAGGAAGCTCCTCCCACGCCGGCAGAATACCGGGCGCTCCCGGCAAGGATCGTGGATTTACATCCCATCACGCTGATGCAGAACGCCCGGACGTCGGGTGGTGGTTATGTGGTTGGAGTACCCATGCAGGCGCTGACCGTCGGGCCGAAGGAAACATGGAAGGCGGAAAAGGTATCGATCTGGCAGGCCGGGAACCACGATAATGCGTTCGGTATGCGGTTGACGGCTTTTATGATATCAAAGCGGATCGTGGATACGTCGGTGCCGATGTCATTGCTGGCAGACCACCCGGATGTGGAGTTCCATTATTACCGGCATGCCATCAAAACTGTCGAAACAGAAATGCATTAAGGACGGGGGAAGATGGAGAATGAGATAAAAAACACCGTGTTGGCCATTGTGGCCCATCCCGATGACGCAGAGCTGACCTGTGCCGGTACGCTGGCGTTACTGCGTGATAAGGGGTGGCACATAGAAATGGCGACGATGACACCGGGTGATTGTGGCACGGCGACCCTGAACAGGGCGGAAATCAGCGCCATCAGGAAGGCAGAGGCTGCGAATGCCGCCGCCTTGCTGGAAGCTCCGTACCAATGCCTGGAATGTGATGATGTTTTTGTCATGTACGACCGGCCAACGTTGCTGAGGGTGATTGAATTAATCCGGCATACCCGGCCCCGTATGGTATTTACAATGAGTCCGGCGTGCTATATGGTGGATCATGAAATGACCAGTAAGCTTGTCCAGACAGCTTGTTTCAGTGCAGGGATAAAAAATATTGAAACAGCGTCACTACCTTTCTTTTCTACGCCGTATCTCTACTATGTGGATGCCATGGAAGGAAAGGACAGGCTTGGTAACGAGGTCAGACCCCGGATGGTGGTGGATATTACCGAGACGATGGAACTGAAAGAAGAAATGCTTGTTTGTCATGTGTCACAACGGGAATGGCTGCGCGCACATCACGGCATGGATGAGTATGTACATGCCATGCGGTCGTTTGCGGCAAAGCAAGGTGCATTGGCGGGTGTATCTTACGGGGAAGGGTTCCGGCAGCATCTGGGACATGCCTTCCCGCAGGATAATCTCCTGGCCGCCGAGCTTCCGGGGAAAGTGGTGAACGTGATAACCAAATAATAAGAGTTAAGCAATCAGAATGAAACAATACAGATTAAACAGATTGTTCAATAGGGTTTCGGGCAACTGTTTTGATGTGGCAATTGACCACGGTTTTTTTAATGAGTACCCTTTTTTGCAGGGGATAGAGAATATCCGGGAGGCTGTTAACGTGTTGGTTGAGGCTGCGCCGGATGCCATACAGCTGACGGTGGGGCAGGCACATTACCTGCAATCGTTGCCGGGCCGGGAAAAGCCTTCCCTGGTACTGCGCACGGATGTGGCCAATGTATACGGTCGGCAGTTGCCGAGAACACTCTTCAGCCGGATGATCGAACAGCCGGTGGAACAGGCCATCCGGCTGGATGCGGTGTGTGTGGTGGTGAACCTGTTCAGTATTCCCGGTGAGCCGGAGGTAACGGACCAGTGTGTCCGGAATATCCTGAAGATCAAACCAGAGACCGAGCGGTATGGCATTCCGTTGATGGTGGAGCCATTGGTGTTCCGGCCAAATAGTGAGGCCGGAGGGTATATGGTAAACGGTGATCCGGAAAAAATTATTCCGCTGGTTCGCCAGGGGGTGGAACTGGGGGCAGATATCATCAAGGCCGATCCCACGGATGATGTGAATGATTACCACCGGGTGGTGGAAATAGCTGGTGACATTCCGGTGCTCGTTCGTGGCGGCGGTAAAGCAACCGACGAGGAAATCCTGCGACGGACCTACGGATTGATGCAGCAGGGGGTAAAAGGAATTGTATACGGGCGGAACGTCATTCAGCATGCGAATCCCGCGGGGATGACACGGGCCCTGATGTCGATTGTACACGAGGGAGCCAAACCGGAAGACGTAGCAGGGCTGATGGGTTAAGACAGGCAACTAAAAATGAAAACAGTAAATATAGGTATCATCGGTGGTGGACTGATGGGTAGGGAAGCTGCCAGTGCTTTCGGACGTTGGTTTGCGTTAAAGAATTTTCCGGTACGGGTACAACTCACAGCGGTATGCGACCTGAATACGGATGTATTGTCCTGGTATAAGCAGATCGGAAGTGTATCCTTGTTGACAACCGATTACCATGAATTGATACGTAGTGACCAGGTTGACGTTGTTTACATCGCGGTACCGCATCATCTGCATGAAGAGTTGTATCTGGACATCCTGCGGGCAGGCAAGGATTTACTGGGCGAGAAGCCGTTCGGCATCGACCTGGAGGCGGCAGCATGTATTGCTACTGAAGCCCGCCGGTTAGACCGGTTTGTACGTTGCAGCTCGGAGATGCCTTTTTTGCCCGGTCCGCAACGTGTCATTGAGGAGGTACGGTCCGGTAATATGGGCCGTATTTTTGAGATACGGTCAGGTTTCCTGCACGCCAGCGATATGAATGCGCAGAAGCCTATTAACTGGAAGCGGCAGGCTGCGTACTGTGGTGAAATTGGTGTGATGGGTGATCTGGGCATGCACGCTCTGCATGTGCCGTTGCGTTTGGGGTGGAAACCAACAAAGGTATTCGCCCAGCTGCAGAAGATCATTACGGAACGGCCGGATGGAAAAGGAGGTGTGGCGGCCTGTGATACCTGGAACAATGCCACGTTAAGTACCACCGTCGACATTGGAGGGGAAGAAGTTCCCATGCTGCTGGAGATGAAACGACTGGCTCCCGGAGAAACGAATACCTGGTATATAGAGGTATATGGCACCGAAGGAGGTGTACGGTACAGTACCAAGGATACGAAAGCATTCTGGCAGTTTGCCAATGGTTCGGAGCAGTGGTGGAAACGGACCGATCTGGGGTTCCAGATGCCATTTGAAACCATTACCGGAGGCATTTTTGAAGCCGGGTTCCCTGATTGTTTTATGCAGATGCTGGCAGCTTATATTGCCGAGCGGGAAGGCTTCCTGAACGGGAGGTTCGGGTGTGCAACACCTGCGGAAGCGATAGAAAGCCATCGTGTTTTCTTTGCAGCCTTACAGTCCCATGCCTCAGGAAGGTCGGAGGTCATCGATTATACATCAGCGGCAGCACCCACACCAGGTGCGCCGGTATTATAAGCAGGTAACAGAAATGGTATGAATAAACCGGATAGAAAGGGTATTCTGGTTGGAGGGAATTGGGTATCTGACCAGGTGAAACTGATTGATAAATTCCCGGAAGAGCAGTCACTGGTTAATATTCTGCATGAGTATACCAGCAACGGAGGGTCCGCTTATAACATCCTGATCGACCTGGTGCAGCTGGACAGTTCTATACCACTAGAGGCGATCGGCCTGGTTGGCAGTGATCTCAGCGGCACCCGGATTGTTGACCATTGCAGGGAGGCGGGTATCGATGTGCGGCAATTGCAGCTGACGCCGGATGCTTCCACGTCCTATACCATTGTCGCTTCTGTAAAGGAAACCGGACGGCGTACGTTTTTTCATCACCGCGGAGCAAACTCGCTGCTGGACGATTCACATTTTGACTTTGCTGTTTCAGCAGCCGGCATTTTTCACCTGGGGTACCTGCTGCTGCTGGATCGGTTGGATGAGATCCAGCCGGACGAACGGACAAAAGCTTCCTATGTGCTGGAAAGAGCCAAAAAGGAAGGCTTCCGGACGTCTGTTGACCTGGTAAGCGAACATTCGGACCGTTTCCGGTACATTATACCCTGCTCCCTGCCTTTTGTGGATATCCTGTTTCTGAATGAATACGAAGCGAGCCGGTTGTCCGGCGTTGACCTGACCGGTATGACCGACAGGGAGGAAATGGACAGGCGGTGCAAAGCGGTTTTTGATATCATCTTCCGGATGGGCGTAAATGAATGGATCGTTATCCATGATCCGGATGGTGTTTGGGCAGCACACCGGGATGGTCGCCGGTTATTTCAGGCCAGTGTGATGTTGCCTCCTGAACATATTGTGGGTACAAATGGTGCCGGTGATGCGTTGGCTGCAGGGGTATTGCTGGGTATCCATAAGGAATGGGAAATGGAAGCATGCCTGAAACTGGGCGTATGTGCAGCTGCCGCCAGCCTGTCACATGTAACCTGTTCTGACGGTGTGCAGCCGTATCCCGATTGCCTGCTACTGGGTGACCGGTACGGATTCAGGACAACGGAGGCGGGCCGTTTTCTGTGAAAATCTATTCGCTTTCCGGCTTTTAGTCAATATCTTTGCAAGATCATAGGTAAACATTTCCCGGATTCAAGATGGATATAAAGAACCCGCCTGCCGCTGCAGACCGGTCTGTGGCCCGGTCATTGGACGTACATTTTATTTCGCTGGCTGCTGCGCTTACCGGAGAATTATTTTATACGAACGAAGCGTCCCATCAAACCATTTTACGTGCTTACGCGACCGATGCGTCAGTTTACCAGGAGCTTCCGCTGGCGGTGGCCATTCCCGGGGATGAAAACGACCTGAAGCACCTTATTGCATTTGCCGATACGCACCAGATTACCCTCATTCCCCGCACAGCGGGTACGTCCCTGGCAGGCCAGGTAGTAGGCCGGGGTATCGTCGTCGATGTCTCCAAATATTTTAACCGGGTGCTGGAAGTGAATACGGCAGAGCGGTGGGTCCGGGTACAGCCGGGTGTGATCCGGGATGATCTGAATGCCCATCTGCGTCCTTATGGGCTGATGTTCGGCCCGGAAACCTCTACGGCGAGCCGGGCCATGATTGGGGGGATGATCGGTAACAATTCCAGCGGACTGCATTCCATTGTATGGGGTGATACGCGCAGTCACCTGCTTTCGGCCAGGGTATTGCTGGATGATGGTTCAGAAGTGGTGCTGGAGGCACTGGACGAAGCCGGGTTATTCAATAAGCTGCGGCAGAATGACCGGGAAGGGGAGGTATACCGCGGAATCACGGAACTGCTGGCTGACCCGGTCAACAGGAAAGCTATTGAAGAGGGGTATCCGAAAAAATCCATTACCCGTCGTAATACCGGATATGCACTGGATATGCTGGCTGATACCGGCCAGCCCTTTAACCTGTGCCGTCTGTTTGCCGGCTCCGAGGGGACGCTGGGTATTCTTACCGAAGCGAAACTGAACCTGTTGCCGCTGCCACCCAAAGAGGTTGGGCTGCTATGTATCCACTGCTATTCCCTCATCGAGTCGTTGCATGCCAATGTGGTTGCCTTAAAACATCAGCCCGAAGCATCAGAGCTGGTCGACAAATATATCCTTGATTTTACCAAGGGGCACCCGACCTATCAATATAACCGATTCTTTATAGAAGGCGATCCGGAGGCATTGATCATGGTGGAGTTCCGTGCTGCGACGTTGGAAGAAGTGGAGCGCAAAGCAGCTGAGCTACGCCTCGAATTGCAGGAGAAGCAACTGGGTTATGCCTATCCCCTGATAACCGGTGCTGATACCAACCGGGTATGGGATGTGCGTAAAGCGGGCCTGGGACTGATACGGAACCTGCCGGGGGATATGCAGCCGGTCAACCTGATTGAAGATTGTGCCGTATCGCCGGAAGACCTGCCGGCGTATATTGAAGATGTACAGGTCATATTGGGAAAACATGGCCTGAAAGCGTCTTATTATGCCCATGCCGGCGCAGGGGAACTGCATGTGGAGCCGATCCTGAACCTGAAATCAGCCGATGGAAGGCGTGCTTTCAGGGAAGTGCTGGCAGACACTGCCCAGCTGGTTAAAAAGTATAATGGCTCCCTCTCCGGCGAGCATGGGGACGGGCGTCTGCGCGGTGAATTTATCGGTGCCGTATTGGGCAACGATGTTTATCGCTTATTGGAGCAGGTAAAAAAGTTGTTCGATCCAAAAGGCATTTTCAATGCCGGCAAGATCGTTAACACACCGCCGATGGACCAGGACCTGCGGTATGAAAAGGATACCTCCGGAATCCGGATTGACACGATCTTTGATTTTACGAAGCAGGAAAGCATCCTGCGTCTGTCAGAAAAATGTTCCGGGTCAGGCGACTGCCGGCGTTCACATATTTCCGGCGGGACCATGTGCCCGTCGTTCATGGCTACACGTGAAGAAAAGGATACGACTCGTGCGAGGGCTAACATGCTGAGACAATTCCTTACCGGCTCCACAAAAGCGAACCGGTTTGATCATGAGGAGATCAAGGAGGTAATGGATCTTTGCTTAAGCTGCAAAGGCTGCAAAACGGAATGCCCGTCGGGAGTGGACGTCGCTAAGATGAAGGCAGAGTTCCTCCAGCATTATTATGATGCTAATGGTACACCGTTCCGCGCCTGGGTGATTGCCAATTTTACGAAATCGCAGCAGCTGGCTTCTTTTTTTCCGGGCATTTACAATGCGATGATCGGCAACCGCCTATTGTCGGGACTGGTAAAAAGGGCGTTAGGGTTTGCCATTGACCGGTCGTTGCCGGAAGTAGGCGCTGTCACCCTGCGCAAGTGGATCCGCCGCCAGCAGCGTAACCCATCAGGCAGGACTTTTCCCAATGGACAGGTGGTACTGTTCTGCGATGAGTTTACCAATTATAATGACCTGGAAGTCGGGAAAGCTGTTTATAACTTACTTACAGCGCTTGGCTATGACGTACGGATCACCGGCCATCTGGAAAGCGGGCGGACGTATCTGTCAAAAGGTTTGTTAAGAAAGGCCAAAAAGATTGCCAACGAAAATGTACGGCAGCTCAGCAGTCAGGTAGGAGATAGCACCCCGCTTATTGGTATTGAACCCTCTGCTATTATCACGTTCCGTGATGAATATCCCGATTTGGTGGACAAGGAATTAAAGCCGGCAGCGGATCGTCTTGCCCGGCATGCGTTGCTGTTTGACGAGTTTCTCGCTGCCGAGATCAGGGCCGGGCGAATTTCCGGAGAACGTTTCAGCAAAGAGCTGGTCCACATTAAACTACATGGGCATTGCTACCAGAAAGCGTTTCACCTGGTCGGCGAGAGTCAGCAGATACTCTCTTTGCCGGAAAACTATACGGTTGAGATCATCCCGTCAGGTTGCTGTGGCATGGCAGGCTCATTCGGTTATGAAAAAGAGCATTACGACGTGTCCATGAAGGTGGCCGAACTGGTCTTGCTGCCGGCTGTCCGCAATACGCCTGACAAAGTGCTGATCGCCGCTCCCGGTACCAGTTGTCGCCACCAGATTAAAGACGGGTTAAACAGACGGGCCTTACACCCGGCCGAAATACTGTGGAACGCGCTGCTGAAGGATGCCTGACAGACGTTATTTATAAGCTATCCACTATTCAGTTTGTTTTCAATCGCCTGTATGACGGGTTCAAAAAAGTTGATCCGATGAAACTCACTGGCGTGGATTAGTCCGCCGGGGCTGAATACATTGATCTCCATTATCTTGTCGCCTACAATATCCAGCCCGACGAGAAACATGCCGTCCTGTCGTAACCTGGGGCCGACGGTTTCTGCAATTTCACGGATTTTTTTGGTGATGCGGGCTTTTTTGGCTACGCCGCCCTGGTGGATATTGCTGCGGATCTCACCTGCTTTCTGCTGCCGGTGCATGGCAGCCACTTTCCCTTTTACTTCCAGAATTTCCCCATCCATCATAAACAGCCGGATATCACCGTTTTTGGCAGCCGGCAGGTATTCCTGTGCAATGGCAAATCCGTCCCGGCAGATCGCTTCCACAATCTGCCGCATGTTCTTGGCCTCCTGTTTATTGACCATAAATACATTTTTGCCACCCGAACCCTGCAGCGGCTTCAGGATAATCCGGTGATTATGTGCTTTGTAGAAAGCTTCCACATCCTCCACACTGCGGGTGATCAGCGTCTGCGGGCGTACCTCAGTCGGAAAATACTGCATGTACATTTTGCTGGAAGCGTTGGTCAGGCCATCGGGATCATTCAGCACCAGGATACCCTGCTGTTTGGCCAGTTTGCCGAAGCTAAGGCCTGCATACTGCGCCCACGGCCGGCCAATCATGTCTGCCGCAGGGTCGTACCGGAGCATCAGCACATCCAGCTCATCCGATGTGATCAGCTGTTTGTCACTGGTCCGCACTGCTTCCAGAAACGTATCGGTACTTCTGAATTGCTTATTGGGTAACGTCCTGGCATGCACGGCTATGCGTTCATCAGCAAGGTAAGCCAGGTCACCCAGGCCAATGTAGTAGACGGTGTGCCCCATCTGGTGAGCATAAAGAGCTAATTTAGTGGTGGTATAACCGGCAGTTTCTTTGAGTACCTGGTTAACAACGAAGCCTATTTTCATACATGGGGGTTATCACGTCCTAATAAACCAATTTAACGGCATTTAGTTTAGCATTTTGAAAATATTTCCACCAGCTCTGATCTCGTCGATCTTTGCCGTATAAGGTTTTTGGAGGTACCGGGGCTTTATCGGGATTTCATTCAGCAGCCTGCGATGGATCAGTTCATCGATGACGGGCAGGTAATCCTGCCGTATCTTGCCGATCAGCAGGGGGGCAATATCTTTTCCCTGTTTGATATATTCAATCAGGTTCAGCAGGCCTTTCAGGTAAACGGCATCTTTGGTAAGACCTCCGCCACGGTATACCCGCATCGTAATATGGAAGGCGTTTTCAGCGCTGAACCGGTATTTGTCCGTTAACATAAAAAAGGTGTCGGAAAAGGAATTGCCGGCAACCATATGCTGCACAGCTACCACCCTTGCAGCCAGGGTCCGCATGCGGTCGTTTGTTAAACCGCCGGTCATGTATTCCGCAAAAACCGCCAGGCCTTCCTGTAGTTGTTCATAGCCCGGTACACCGATGTAAAAAAGCTTCAAAGGCTGCGCTTTGCCGTTGTAATAGGTAACCACATGTGTGCCGATTTCATGTTGCAGCAGCGCGAAGGCCCGTTGCTTTGATACGGTATAACTTTTACTGATGTTGAGCGTACCACGTGACACGAGGATGCCTTCCACGTCATCCCGCACCCGTACGGCCGTTGATATGCCGGGATCCTGTTGTTGTAACCATTGTAATTCTTCTTCAGCCATGCGGGCGAACGTTTCTGCGTCCAGCAATTCCTTTTTGCGTGGTTCAGGGGGAACTTCGGCGGCCACGAGGATCGCCCTCGCCATTTCAAGCAGGCTCTCGTCAATATGTCCGAAGAGTTGTAAGCTGCTATGGATAAAGTCGGGTTTTTCCCTTTCGGACATCATGTTCAGCATACGGTCAATCTCCTTCCGCTTATCGCGGAATAAGGAGGCAATGGTGGGGTCAGAAATGTCCTCAATGGGAAGATTATACAGCTTTCTTTTAATCAGCTCGGGGTCAATAGGCATCGGTCGGTAGTGAAATACCGGATTTTTCAGGTAGTTGCTTTTGGCGAAATCCTTCCAGGCTTCTTTTGCGTTAATCGGCGTGACCAATAAAAGGAAATCAAACAGGTGGCTGTGTTCAGCGAGTTCATCATCAATATCATACACCTTTTTCTCCAGTACGGTAGTACCCAGCATCTGAAAATTGGTAACATGATAGGAGGTCTGCATGCGTATAAATTCGAAAAAGCTCTTGCGGATGGCCCGCCCGAATGCTTCCCGCAGATCACGAAGAAAAATCGGGTAAGGAGTGCCGGTAAGTGTATTCATGTAGACAGGCTGGATTTCCAGTCCGATGACAATGACCCCGTGCTTTCTGGCGTCTTCATCATCCAGCAATGGGGGATAATAGGGCGGAGCGGGAATGTTCTTTCCCTTATTCATGCCGGCGGTGATACCCGGTTCCCCGATACGGATCCCGTTCAGCTCGTCGTGCAGTTTATTAGCCACGGGCAACGCACTTTTCTGGTTCAGGTGAATGGTAAACGTATCGGTACCCCGTTCCCCGGATAGCCATACTTCCAGCAGCATAAAGCCGCCGAATTGGTCGGACAGTATCGTGGTAATCGTTTTTATGATGGGGGCCAGTTGACATTCCGGCTCATCAACAGCCATCAGGTACGATGATTCGGTCCGTCCGAGTTGCGAAGTAAAATCATCCTGTCCGTTCGGCGGGATGCGGTATACGATCAGGAACGGTACCGGCCGGTCCATGATCAGCACGCCGTTGCACGGAAGCGTCATATTCAGCGGATCCCCTTTTTTTAGTTTATCTGCAATACGATTGGTGATCTTCTTTTCTTCCTTAGTCATTGGATTCGGTATTTATCTGTTCCAGTTCATCCAGCAGGCAGGGCAGAGAGGCAAGCAACGCCTGGCGGATAGCTGTCAGGTGTACCGGGAATAACCGCCCGGTCCATTCATCCATAAATGTCTTTTTGCATTCAACGGACAGTACGCAGCCATCATTGCCATAATGCGTGTTGATCCACTGAGCAAACCCACCGCCTTTGAATTTGACGTTTTCCCGTACGTCCGGCCGGTTGCCGTTAATGGTGGTGTGTGACAGGAATCGGATAAAGCGGTTGCTGAGTGCCTGCCATTGAGGTCGGTTATGTCCGGTACCGACATTGATTTCCGGGTTTTCTTCGGCAGGGGCGGCCTGGTCCGGTTTTTCTCGCCGGTGATTATACGAATGGATATCCAGCACGACGAATTTTCCATATTGCTGTATCAATCGGGAGATAAGATCCTGCATCGCCCGGTAGAAATCATCATAAAAGCGGTACCCGAGTGCTTTTACCGTGTCCGGAACGGGCTGGTTCCATACCTGTAACCCCCATGCGTCTTCAGGGCTGAGGTAAATGGCCTTATCGCGGGGCCTGTTCAGGTCGGTTTGGAACCGGGAAATCTGTACCACTACCTGATTTGCCGGCAGGTCTACCATTAAAGCCGTGTATGGATCTTCTTCCCGGAAGCGTTCGTGTTCCTGCAATTGCATATAGGGCAGAACAGCTTTGTGTACTTCGTGTCCATCGTGAATAGCAGTAACAATGAGCGGGCTGTCGTATGTGTTGATCAGGAAACCAGCTGACATGACTTGTTGTATATTTACAGATTTATCTATTTCAAAGAACAGCTGGCCCGCTTGAATGTTTGACTGAAATAATTACCTTTGGGATCTATCCGTCAGAATAACTTTAATGATAAAACTGATATGAAATTCGGGCAAATAGATGATCCGGGCCGTATTGATTTCAGGCTCCCTGCCGATCATCCGGATACCGCACGTATCCTGGGTAAAGAAAAACCGGATCAGCCGTTTCGTGTATACGTGGGTTGTGCAAAATGGAACAAGCAGGATTTAAAAGGGTTTTATCCGAAGGGGACAAAGGATGAGTTAGCCTATTATTCCACCCAGTTCAACTGCATCGAACTGAATGCCACGTTTTATAATTCGCCTGATCGCCATCAGGTTGAAACCTGGAAAAATAAAACCCCGGAAGAGTTTTGCTTTTTTCCGAAAGTACCACAGTCCATCAGTCACTACGGTCGCCTGCTTAATTTCAGGGAGAAAACAGCGGCGTTTTGTGATGCCATCAGTTTTTTTGAAGAAAAGCTGGGTATGAGCTTCCTGCAGTTACATGATAATTTCCGGCCCAAAGATGCTGAACGGCTGGAAGCCTTCGTTAAGGAATATCCTAAAGCTATTCCGCTGGCCGTTGAAGTGCGTAACGGAGAATGGTTTTCAGATGCGAAGGTGAATGATGCGTTGGCGGTGTTGCTTGAGAAAGAAGGCCGCACCAACATCATTGTGGATACCGCCGGACGCCGGGATATGTTGCACATGCGTTTAACCAGTCCGGCTGCATTTATACGTTATGTCGGTGCTAATCACGAAAGTGATTACAGCAGGCTTGATGACTGGCTGGAACGGATTATTGACTGGCGGAATGCCGGATTGCGGTCTTTATATTTTTTCGTACACCAGAATGTGGAATTGGAATCACCGCTGTTAGCTGCCTATTTCATTAAAAAGCTGAATAAGGCTTTCGACCTTCAGCTCAGGGTCCCGGACAAACCCACCGGTGATCAGGGAAGACTGAACCTGTAGGCAACCACGGGCTCTTCCCTATGTTTAGCCCTGTCGCTTATTCATTTCATCCACCAGTTGCCGGTTCAGCTTTTGTTCCCGTTCCATGGCCCGTTTACGGTGTTTGTCAAATTCCTGCTGTACTTCTTCCAGTGCCTTGCGGGTATCGGTGGTTACTACGTGGCTTTGTCTGAAACGATAGATGAAAAACAGTAATGCCAGTGTAAGCAGCACAACCAGGCTCCACATAATAAGGCTGTACATCGTTTTATGGATAGCGATACCTAACACCGAAAAATTATCCTTGCTGTTCAAGGCATTGTCCAGGTCGGCTTGTATTTTTTCGGTAGCGGTCTGTAATGAATCTGTACGGCGCTTTTCATTGTTGATCCGCTGGTTGATGGAGGTTAATTGTTTCTCAAGCGCGTTTAACGAATCCGACACATTGGCCCTTAGTTTCTCCAGGTTCGTCCTGCGCACCAGTTTGAAATCGTCCATATTCCGCGAGATGGTATTGATATGCCTGAACTGGCTTTCAATGGTGCCGCTGGTTAATGAACCTTTTTGCTGCACGTTGGCGGAAGTAACCGTCTGAGCAGATAATGTGAGCGGAAATAAAAAGAGTGTAACAACAATATAGTGTAGTATGTTCTTCATGTTATCTCAAAATGGCGATAGCGCGTGCTGTTTCCTAAAATAAACACGATATTACACTATTTATTGCGTAAAACAAAAATTGCCTGCTTATTTACAGGTGCTCATGTAGTGTTTAAAGGCTGTTTTCAGGGCCTCCCGGAAGTATTTAACTGGCAGTCAGGGTGGATGCCGGAACAGGTGAAAAAAGTGAAAATATATTTTTGAATTCTGGATTTCCGCTCTATATTTGCAGTCCCAAACGGGAGCTTAGCTCAGCTGGTTCAGAGCACCTGCCTTACAAGCAGGGGGTCACTGGTTCGAACCCAGTAGCTCCCACATAACAAAAGCCGTTTTTCTTGCAGGAAAGCGGCTTTTTTCGTTAGGTTAAAATTTCGGCCGACGGCTCTTCCAAATTCGTTGTAATCTATTTGTAACCTTCGGGATAGTTAAAAATCGGGGTAACCCTACCCTGACAAGTTAGTAGACTTGTCTGCTGAATTTCCCGAAAAAAGGCTACATAATTGTTAACACTGATATAGAGACAGGTTTTGATACCTATTGCATACATAATGAATGGAGGCAGCAAGAACCTTGGCAAGACGACTACCAAGTTGAACAGGATCTGATAATCTGCCGCGCATTGACAGCCATATTTTCTGACTAATAATCGGTCGACTTCATGCCGCCATGTTTGAATACACGTTATATTACTGTTGAATAATATTTTCATTTGCAAATATTAAATAATAGAATAGCTAATAATATTTGTATTTGCAAATGTTATTAGCTATTTTTGCATTTAAAGTTTATCGATATGGATTGGGCTAGCATGAGTGACCCCGCCATCATTGCGGAAATCGGGTCACGTCTAAAAGAATATAGACTGCGTAAAAATCTTACACAAGAGGAAATTGCTGAACATGCAGGTGTAGGTTTAAGCTCTGTGATCAAATTGGAGAGTGGGAAGTCCATTTCTTTCAAGATTCTTGTGTCCATACTCCGCGCGTTGAGGCTCCTAGAACAGTTCGATGCGTTCGTCCCGGAACCACCAATTAGTCCGATTGCATTGCTGAAACTAAAAGGGAAAAAAAAGGAAAGGGCGTCCAAGAAAAAGTGAAAAAATAAATTGGTTAATCAAAATGGACACGATACTAGAGTTAAGTCTATGGGATAAGAAGGTTGGGGCAATGGTTTGGGATAAAGAACGAAATGCAGGTATTCTTGAATTTTATGACTCGTTTCATCAGCATAATCTGGACGTTGCTCCTTTGACGATGCCGATAAACGATATCCGTAGGGGAGACAGGTCGTTTTCCTTCCCTAGTTTAAGGGGGAAGACGTTTAAAGGGCTGCCCGGAATGGTTGCGGACTCTTTGCCGGATGACTATGGGAACCGAATCATCGACGAATG
>CAZJKM010000023.1:0-1111 GCA_964546645.1 uncultured Sphingobacteriaceae bacterium | reverse complement strand
GATGGGTGCACTCGAATACGAACCGGCGAATCACGAAAAGTTGCTTGACGAATCATCCATTATAGACATCACGCATTTAACCGAGTTAGCACGTAAGGCGTTGAATGAACGGGAAGCATTTCGTGCAAGCCTTCGGTCAGACGAAACAAGTATGCGGGACATTTTAAAAGTAGGAACGTCGGCGGGAGGTGCAAAACCCAAAGCCATCATCGCTTACAACGATAATACTAAAGAAGTCCGCTCTGGCCAAGTAAAAGCCCCGGCTGGATTTGGGTATTGGTTATTGAAGTTTGATGGGGTGGAAGACAATAAGTTGAATGATAATCCTATTGGCGTTGGCCGAATTGAGTTTGCGTATTGTCAAATGGCTATTGACTGCGGTATTATTATGACGGAAAGCAGATTGCTTGAAGATGGGGGGTATGCACATTTCATGACCAAGCGTTTCGATCGCAAGGATGGTGGAATAAAATTGCATACTCAAACGCTCTGTGGTTTGGCCCATTACGACAGGGATGGGCGATATTCGTATGAACAAGCGTTGGCGGTGGTTCGAAAATTGGGGCTGCCCTATTCTGATTCAGAGCAACTATTTAGGCGTATGGTTTTCAATGTGATTGCAAGAAATCACGACGACCACACTAAGAATCATTCCTTCGTAATGGATGACACAGGTGCATGGGCGCTTGCTCCCGCATACGATCTGTGCTATTCGTATTCCGCATCTGGAAAATGGACTAATCAGCATCAAATGTCACTGAACAATAAGCGTGAGAACTTCGAACGCACAGATCTATTAGCGGTAGCAGAAAATATGGGCATAAACTCCGCAAATCAAATTATTGAGCAAGTTAAAGACATCGTATCAAAGTGGGATACATACGCAAAAAATGCAGGGGTATACGCGAGTCATATTAAACAAATTAGGGAAAACTTGAGATTAAATATTTAAGATTTAATGTAAAAGTTTCATTTGCAAATATTAAGGCCATAAAAGGCTTTTAATGTTTTCATTTGAAAACATTAATTAGATATTTAGGCTACAGTCCCGCCCAAGCATCAGGACAATGCGAAGCAAGGGGTTGCGTTTTATTGGCTCAGCCCGGTAGCT
>CAZJKM010000022.1:19616-33642 GCA_964546645.1 uncultured Sphingobacteriaceae bacterium | reverse complement strand
ACGTTAACAGCAAAAACGAAGCTTTTGTCAACAAGGATATTCTTCTTTATTACCGTCATCATTCATAACTCATCGTTCATAATTCATCATTCATAACTCATCATTCATAACTCATCGTTCATAACTCATCGTTCATAACTCCTCATTCCACCAACGTCATTTCATCAATAAGGTGCGAAGCACCGGCAAACTTATCAATGATAAACAGTACGTAGCGGATATCCACATTGATACAGCGCTGCAGCTTTTTGTCGAATATCACATCTCCGGCCATAGCCTCGATATTACCGTCAAAGGCAATCCCGATCAGTTCGCCGTTGCCGTTGATCACCGGCGATCCGGAGTTGCCGCCCGTGATGTCGTTATCCGTCAGAAAGTTTATGGAAAGATGCCCGTCTTTATCTGCGTAACGGCCATAGTCACCGGCTTCATAAAGAGCGATCAGTTCCTGCGGCAGGTCGAACTCATCATCGCCCGGCTGGTATTTTGCAACCGTACCTTTCAGGGTTGTGTAGTAATTCTTTTTGGCATCATTGCGCGGATCCTTCGGTAAGCTGCGGATCTTGCCGTAGGTTAAGCGTAAAGTACTGTTGGCATCCGGGTAGTATTTTTTCTTCGGATTGGCTTTCAGAACCCCTTCGGTATACAGGCGGAAGGCGCGCTGGAAATCTGCATCCAGCTGCTCCTGTTCGGGTGTCCTGCTCCGGTAGCGGTTAATGATGTCGTTGGAGAGCTTAAAAAGTTCATCGTTCTGTAACGCTGCCACATCCGGTTTAGCAAGGAAGGCATGCACTTTTTCTTTGGATGCAAAGATGCTTTTTGTACCGGCCTGTTCGATAAACGCGGTGAAATCCCCGCCGTTTTTCGCTTTCAGTTCTTCAATATATGGCGCCACCAGCTCGTCCCCTGCCTTGGCGGCATACAGATTCAGTTCAGCAGCCAGTACCTCTTTTTCCAGGGGCAGGTAAAATCCTTTGTACAGGTTGTCAATTTCTTCCTGTATCTGGGGCAATATCCGCTCCTGTACTTCCTTTCCTTGTTGCTGGTAATACAACAGCGCACTACCGATACGGAAGGGGATCAAGGCCAGATTGCTGGAACGTAACATACCCATCAGGTAATTGTCATGACGCCCGTTTTCGTTGGTCTGTACATAATAGTGATCGAGGGTGGCCATCACGTCACCGTAGCGCTCCCTGTTGGCAGGCTTGTTGGCCCATTTATTGAATTGCACTTCCTCTTTTTTCTTCGCCTTGGCGGTCTGGTGCTGGCTCAGCGCGTCAATCATTCCCTGGCGGTTTTTCCAGTAGTTCGCAACCTGGGCATATTTTGACGCATAATCGATCCGGACCTGCTTGTCCTGGTCCATATATTTCTTCATGGCATCCATCCCTGTTTTGGAAGCTTCTACCCATGCCGGATAGCTGAAGTTCACATTCTGCTCAATACCGCCTGACGGCATCCACCGGTTTGTGCGGCCGGGATAACCCAGGATCATGGCAAAATCATTCTCACGGAAGCCTTTCAGACTGATCGGGAGATGGTACTTGGGCTTCAGCGGAACATTGTTCGCTGAAAAAGGGGCCGGATTGCCGTCTTTATCCGCATATACCCGGAACAGGGCGAAATCCCCTGTATGGCGGGGCCACTCCCAGTTGTCCGTATCTCCGCCGAACTTACCGATGCTGTTGGGGGGCGTACCCACCAGGCGCACGTCAGTATAGTCCTGGTAAACAAAGTAATAAAATTCATTCCCGTTGTAGAACGAAGCGACGGAGACGACATACTTTCCGTTTTCGCTGTTTTCTTTTTCGATCAGAGCCGTCTCATTGGCAATAGCCTTATTCCGCTCGGCTTCACTCATTCCGTCGTTCACTTTGCCGAGAATACGGTCCGTTACGTCGTCCATGCGCACAAAAAAGCGCACTTTCAGTTCTTTCGGTTTCAGCTCCTGCTGCCGGGTCTGCGCCCAGAAACCGTTGGTCAGGTAGTCGTTCTCCGCAGAGGAAAGTTCTGCAATGGCACCGTAGCCGCAGTGGTGATTAGTCAGTACCAATCCGTCCTTCGAGATCATTTCGGCAGTACAGCCACCACCAAACTGGACAATGGCATCCTTGAGACTGGAATTGTTGATGCTGTAGATCTCCTCGGCTGTCAGTTGGAGACCCATTTTCTGCATATCGGCCTGGTTCAGACGCTTCAGATGCATCAGGAACCACATGCCTTCGTCAGCACTGGCCTGCAGCGTTGTCACAGCTGCCACCAGCAGGAATAGTAATTTCTTCATGTGTGCAAAGTTGTGGCTAATAGCACAACCCGCAAAATAATCTCTGTAAAAAATTTACGGTTGAGCAGTGCTTATGCCCTTTTTTTTACGGATTTGCTTGGCGGTGGTTTCCGAAAAAGGAGATACCCGCCGAGAAGGATGAACGGAACACTCAGCAACTGTCCCATATTATAACTCATGGCATCCTCAAAACTTTCCTGATTTTCCTTCAGGAATTCGATAACAAACCGGGCTCCGAACAGCAGGATAAGGAAAATCCCGAAGATATATCCTGGTTTCAGGTTTTGCTTCGTCAGGTAAATACGGTATAGCAAGATAAAAATCAGGATATAACAGATCGCTTCGTACAGTTGCGAAGGATGTCTCGGTTGCATATCCACCCGGCTGAAAATCACTGCCCAGGGAACATCTGTCGGGCGACCGATAATCTCTGAGTTAAATAAATTCCCCAGCCGGACGAATGCCCCGGCCAGCGCAACGACAATGACAATGCGATCGGTGATCCACAGGAAATCGGTTTTCGTTTTCCGGCTGAAGAGGAATAATGCGGTCAGGATACCCAATGCTCCTCCGTGGCTGGCCAGCCCCTGGAATCCGGTGATTTGTATACCGTTATCCGTAAACTGCACCGGCAGGATCATTTCCAGCGGATGGTTGATATAATAATCAAATTCATAGAACAGGCAGTGTCCCAGTCGGGCACCGATCAGTGTGCCCAGGAAGATGTAGATGGTCAGCTGGTCCAGCAGTTCCTGTGGCTTGCCTTCCCTTTTAAAGATACGCAGCATGATGATGTAACTGCTGATAAAGGCAAGCAGGAAGCAAACGGTGTAGTAACGCAGCGAATAGCTGCCCAGTGTGAAAATAACCGGATCGATATCCCAGGTTATATAATTCAGAAAAGTAAACATATAAGGATCGTTACGTTTATTTAATCACTTCGGCGTCCAGTAGCTGTATCTCTGCATTGCCCTGCAGCGATGCGTCAAGGTGTACCCTGCCCCTGATCTTGATGGGGTCGTCTGAGAAAGTTACCTTTCCTTTTTTAATTTTGATTTCCACCATGGGAGGGATGCCGTTGGAGCCGCAGAACATGCACTGCATGAGCGGCAGTACGGACAGCATGAAGTTACTGTGCTGGCGGCCGCTTTCAATGGGGACCATGTATCCGGGCAGTGTCACCGTCTTATTTTCCAGCGCCTGCAGTTTGGGGGGGAAATGCGGTGTATACGTCGATTTTCCGTCTGTGCGCGTTACTTTATACATCAGCAGGTCAAAGGTTTCCCATACCTCGGTCATCATGGGCGTATGATCCGGTACGCCGCTACCCGGATCATGCTGGGCTTTTACCTGCAGTGCCGCCGCTATCGCGATAATACCTATAAATAATTTCTTTATCATGTTAGTTATGATGTTGACAATGTTTTCGAAATCGGCGTACGATACGCCGAAACAGCCGGAATAATGGCGGCTAAGAAGCCGCTTAGTATCCCCGCCAGCAACAGCCATCCTTCCCGCGGGTCGGCCTGCATGGCGTTAAGCAAAGATGCGGAATTTTCGCCGGCTATGCTAATAAAATAGAGGACAATATGACCTGCAGCGACCCCCAACAGTGTGCCGGTGAGCGTGATCAGCATACCCTCGGTAATGATGATGGTAAATAATTTCCCTTGTGAAGCACCCAGGGTGCGCATAATGGCCAGGTCAAACTTACGTGTCTTTAACGCATGGTACAAGCTGATAAAAACACTAAGTAAAGCCATCAGCATAATGACAACGGCAAGATATTGCAGCGTATCCATACCGATGCCGATCAACGAGAACAGGCGGGCACTTTCGATGGCTGGAGAAGCAGCCTGCATGCCCGTTGTCTGGTTGACAAGGCGTGGGAACATCGCGATGGCTGCCGGACTTCGGTATCTGACCAACAGGCTGGTAATCTCTTTTCCGTTTGTTGCAGGGCCGAGCAGGTCCCTCGCGTGTGCTTCCTCTTCGTGGGTATGTGTTTCCTCTTCGCCATGATGGTGCAGGTGCTCATGAAGGCCTTCTGGTTCAACGGGATGTGCATGGCCATGATCATGTCCATCGTCATGATCGTCGTCGTGGCGTGCATGCTGCCCGTGCATGACCCACACACTTTCGAGGTCTGACAGGACCAGCCGGTCAGCGATACTATGGGTGGGATGCAGGATTCCGGTAACGATATAGGGGTGTTCGTCGTGCACATGCCCTTCGTGACTCAGGCCGTGCGAGCTGAAGATCTTGTCACCCGGTTTCAGTCGTTCCCGTGCGGCGACTTCCGAACCGATCACGACATCAAAGTTTTTCCCCCATACCCGGCCTTCTTTCAGTGAGGCCCCGTACAGCTCCAGGAAGGAACTGTCAGTACCCACGATACGGTACCCGCGGTAGTTATCACCCAGCGACAAGGGTACTGCCATTTTAACCAGCGGGTTATCCGCCAGCTCCATCGCTTCAGCCAGGTCAATGTTACCGGTGGGATAGTCTGTGTGGTAAATGCTGCTCAGAATAAGCTGCATAGGACTCCCTTTGGCACCGATCACCAGGTCAATACTCCGGCTGTTCCGGTCAAGCTGCTCTTCCAGCTGGCCTGACGTCAGCAGCAGGATGGTAAGGATACCGGTGCCAAAAACCGTCAGCAATGCGCCAAGTATCGAAGAAGCCAGGTTATGGCGTAGATTTTTCCAGGCAATGCTCAGTGTTGTCATCTTATTACAAACGGTATTGAATGGATATATTCTCTTTCACACGCTGGTCGTGTGTGGCGATCAGCAAGGTGGCACCCTGTATGGAAGCCTGTTCGGTAAGCAATTTCAGTACGTTAGCTGCGTTATCATCATCTAATGCCGAGGTAGGCTCATCGGCCACCAGCAGCGCCGGACGGTTTACCACCGCGCGGGCAATGGCAGCCCGCTGCACTTGTCCGCGGCTCAGCTGCTGCGGGTATCGGTGGGCATAAGCATCCAGTGCCAGTGACGCCAGTACATCGTGTATCCGGGCTTCATCAGCCGGCAGGCCGGCGAACTGCCGGGCGATACGTAAATTTTCGGATACGGTCAGGCTCTTCACCAGATGCGCCTCCTGAAACACCACCCCGATGTTCCTTCCCCTGAAATGGTCCAGCTCCCGTGAGGGTAAGGCATACAGGTCCTGTCCATCTATGCGTACCGTACCTGTGTGCGGTTTCAGCAATCCGCAAAGAATATGCAGTAAAGTCGTTTTTCCACTACCGGAATTGCCCAGGATGAGACCTTGGGTTCCCGTGGCCAGCTCCAAGTCAGCGAAGTGCAGTTCTGTTCCGCCCGGATAACGGTACATGATTCCGGTAGCCTGGATAGCTGCCGGGATGATCTCTGTCCTATGCTGTGCTGTGTTCATGCTTCAGAAAGGCGCAAGGTAATGAATAATTTGTTTTGTTGCAGCCGGGAACTCCGATAGCGCAGTAAATTAACGAAAACTTTACGGGGAAAAGTCAGCTGAATCATTAGTTTTGTCGCAAGAGCAATTATACAAACTCATAAACCCTTATTAGCATGAAGCGAAGAGATTTTTTCAGGAATTCCGTCATCACTGCAACGGGTGCAGCGGTGCTGTCACCCTTTACAGGGCTTTCAGCTACCGGCAACAGGCGGCCTGTAGTCGGTAATGGGAAAACTGCCCGTAATATTATATTCATGGTAAGTGATGGCATGAGCACCGGAACCCTGCAGCTGGCAGACCTGCTGCTGCGCCGCAAAGAAGGAAGGCCAAGCAACTGGCTATCGCTGTATGAGCAACAGCGGGCGACGAGGGCGCTGATGGACACGGCATCCGCCAATTCCATTGTCACCGATTCTTCCGCCGGAAGTTCTTCCTGGGGAGGAGGTGTACGGGTTCCCAATGGCTCGCTGAACGTGAATGCCGACGGGTCCTATAATAAACCGATCCTGCAGAAGTTCAAAGCGGCAGGCAAAGCAGTGGGCTGTGTTACCTCCGTCCAGATTACCCACGCCACACCGGCAGGGTTTTGTGTGAATAGTAAGAGCCGGAGCGACCAGCCCGGTATTGCCCTGCAGTACCACGATCTGCGATTTGATGTGATGATGGGTGGTGGCGTGGAATTTTTCAGTGCCGATAAACGGAAAGATAAACAGGATGTCTTCCAAAAATTCCGGGGCAGTGGCTTTGCCGTGGCGCTCAGCAGGGATCAGCTGCTGGCTATTCCGCCCGGAGATGGGCAGCCACTGCTGGGTGTATTCCATGAAGACGGATTGCCTTTTTCCCTTGATCGTGAAAACGATGCAGCACTGAAGAAAAATACGCCTTCCCTTGCCGAAATGACCCGGAAGGCCATCCAGCATCTTAAAAGGAATAAAAACGGATTTGTGTTACAGGTTGAGGGGGGGAAGGTCGACTGGGCTGCACACGCCAATGACGCCAGTGCGCTGGTTTACGAACAGATTGCTTTTGATGAAGCGGTGGGAGCTGCCATCGCCTTTGCGGAAGAGGATGGAAATACCCTGGTGGTACTCACCACAGACCACGGCAATGCCAATCCGGGTGTGTATTCAGGCAGTAAAGCCAATGCCAATTTTGACCGCCTGCAAACCGTAAAGCATACTAATCACTGGATATTGCACGGGATTACATCACAGCATACGGTCGGACAGGTGCGTGAACGGATTGAAACCGCTACAGGTATTGCGGTGAAAGAAGAAGAGGCAAAGGAGATCCTTTCGCATTATAATAAGTTGGATGGCGAAGGACTGTATAACCCCTACAAATTACCGTTCCGGGAACTGGCGGTGATCCTGGAGCACTATTTATCCATTGGTTGGGGAAGCATGACCCACTCCGGCGACTACGTGGAGCTGGCGATGTTTGGTCCGGGCAGTGAGCAGCTTAGGCCATTCGTGAAAAATTATGAGCTGCATAATTTTATGCTGGAGGTAGCCGGCGCCCATACCTATAAAACCGCTTAGGATGCCCGCCAGGAATAACTATATCCGTACTTTTCTGCTGGGTGTATTGGCACTCTGCAGTTGTGGCGAAGCGGGTGTACCGGTACGCGAAGATGCTGTCAGGCCGGTGAAGGTGACCCGGCCGGCACCCCATAACACGGATGATCCTGCTATTTGGATCAATCACGCAGATTCCTCAGGGAGCATGATTATCGGGACAGATAAAAATACCAACGGCGGGCTATACGCTTATGACCTGGAAGGGAATATCATCCGCAGAGTGACCGGATTGAAACGCCCCAATAATGTAGACGTTGCCTACGGCTTTGTATTGGGTAATACCTTGATTGATATTGCGGTGCTTACCGAACGCGAAGCCAATCGGATCCGGGTTTTCCGTCTACCTGATCTGGAAGCTGTCGACGGTGGCGGTATTCCGGTATTTGAAGGGGAGCAGGAACGAGACCCGATGGGAATTGCGTTGTATAAGCGTTCGACTGATGCTGCCTTTTTTGCCATTGTCGGCCGGAAATCCGGGCCAACTGACGGATATCTGTGGCAGTACCTGCTTGATGGAAGCGGGGGTGTAATAAAAGCGAATGTGGTACGTAAATTTGGCAGGTATAGCGGATCCAAGGAAATTGAGGCTATTGCCGTAGATAGCGAGTTGGGATATGTGTACTATTCGGATGAAGGTGTTGGTGTACGTAAGTATATTGCTGACCCCGATGCAGGCCGGAATGAAGAGCTGGCACTTTTCGCGCAGGACAATGTGGAACGTGACCATGAGGGAATAGCCATTTATAAAAATTCAGACAGCACGGGATATATTCTTGTGTCCAACCAACAGGCTAATACCTTCGTCATATATCCAAGGGAGGGTGCTGCCCAAAATGCCCATCGGCATGAGCTGATTGCAGAAGTTCCTGTTTCTGCGATTGAATGTGATGGGGCGGATGTGACCTCCGTTGACCTTGGCAATGCATTCCCTAACGGGCTGTTCGTCGCCATGAGCAATGGAGGAACTTTTCATTACTATGATTGGCGGGACCTGCAGGCATGGATTGATGGGGGGAAGAGGTAAGAGAGAAAAGGCTTACTAAAAATAACGTTCAAAAGCAAGGCCGTACGTAAACAGGAAGTTTTCCCGTTGCGTACGGTTTACCCTGTTTCGGTGTGCCCGTTATGAAGTGACTGCACCCAGGCCACAGTAACCAACAGCTGTCCGTTGTGTCGCATGGTATGTTCCGCCGTATGGAACAACAACCCGATCAGTGTTGTTGGTATACGTTTTCGTCCGATGTGCCGTGCGTCGGTAAGTTCCTGTATGTCCGTCCGTCTCAGCTGGGCGAGGGCGCGTTCAACTTGCCTGTTAAACAGGCTGATCAGCTGCTCGACGGATAAAGCAGTATTTTCTTTACCTTCCATTGCCAGCCACGCCAGCTGCTGGTCATTCAGCATTTCATTTCTTGCGTAGGTGAACAGGCGATCAATGACGCCGGCCATGTGTTGTAAATGGAACCCTGCCGATGCCCTGTTACCGGGGGATATCCAGAGCCATTCATCCGGAAAGCCGGCTAAGTGCCGCGGCAGTTCCTCTCCAACCTGCAACAGTGCATGGGCGACAGGCTGCAACAGTGAGGGGATTTCTTCAATGGGTCCCCGCATCCATACTTCCGGTAACTGGTGTGTCATATAGGAGCAGCTAAGTTAATAAAAAACCATGATTATTTCACTGGATTCGCCTTTTTTAGTTGTGCAACGACGGGAAGGTCGGCCGGAGCCCAGTCGTATTGATCCAATTCATCGGCGCTTATCCATTTCGCATCAGCATGCTCCTGTAACTGTAACGATCCGCCGATCACCCTGGCTAAAAACGGTATCAGGCGGATTCGGAAAGAAGGGTAGTCATATTCTACGGTGGCGAGTCGCCGTATCAGCCGGATGTCAAGCTGCAATTCCTCCCGTATCTCCCGGATGACGCTCCGTTTTTCATCTTCCCCGGGTTCCATCTTCCCACCTGGAAATTCCCATTTCAGCGGCAATGACATGGCACGACCTCGCTGGCAAATTAAAAACTTATCCCTGTCCTGAATAATTGCACAGGTAACGGTGATCATCCATTGCTTTTTGTACGAAGATAACAAAAAATCAGTCGTTACAACGGCGGTTGATGAACTTTCCTGATCGGCGTCATCTGATTTTTCTGAAATGTCTCTGATTGTCCTAAAAGCAGTATATTTACATCCGAAGCATATCATTCATGACAACTATATTACCCATTAATAAAGACGAGCTGAAAGATATTCTGGACAACCACGTCGATATTCAGGATATCCTGGCTATCTGCCTGTTCGGATCGGGGAGCGAGCAAGAGCCCTGCGCGGCAGAAGAATTGGTAGCTGTAATAACCGGTGCCGGTATAGGAGGAGAAATTCCGGCTGCAGAGAAGATAAAGCTGGTGGATGTTGCGTACTCGCCCGAAGGCCGTTCAGGAAAGTTCATATTGCTGTATCCCGCGGCGGGGCTGGAGCAACAGACAGAGATACGCTTTGTGCTGGATGCCGATCAGCCATCCATCCGGTGTGAGATGGGATAAACCACCACCTGATGAAGCTGTAAGACATCCCCGGCGGCTTCTGTATGGAAGGTATTCGGTTTTTTCACTTAATACTTTGGCTTATGGATTATTACTTATAAATTTGCTATGCAAGCATAATAAAAGCTAACCCATGAGTGAGGATAATACTATTGATTACTACCTGAAAACCAGCTGGCAATCGGTAGCCAACAAATACAATCAGATAGCAGCAGGATATGGGATCACTCAGGCAACGGGGCTGGTGCTGATCAACATCCGGAGTGAAGGAGCAACCGTCTCGTATATTGCCACGCAATTGGGGGTGAAAACAACCAGCCTGTCACGTATGTTAAACCAGATGGAGGATGCGGGCTGGATTTATCGCGAAACCGATCAGCAGGACAAACGTTCCGTCAGGATATTCCTCACGGAAGAGGGTTTCCGGAAGCGGCTGCTGGCAAAGGATGTGGTCCGCGATTTCAATGTGTACCTCGACCGGCATCTCAGCCCGTCCGAGCGTGCCAGGCTGATCAAATTGCTGAAGCGGCTCAATAAACTGGCGTTGTCGTATAAACCGGAGGTATAACGGCTTTACGTTTTAATTCATATAATTATGGGAATAAGAAGGATCAGGAAAGTGGCGGTGCTCGGTTCGGGGGTAATGGGCTCGCGCATTGCCTGCCATTTTGCCAATATCGGTGCGGAGGTGCTGCTGCTGGATATCGTACCGCGCGAATTGCTGCCGGCCGAACAGGCGAAAGGACTGACACTGGATGACAGATCAGTTCGGAACCGCATTGTAAACCAGTCGCTGGACGCAGCGGTGAAGGCCAGCCCTTCTCCGGTGTTTACGACAGATAAATTAAAGCAAATCACTACTGGTAACTTTGAGGATGATATGCCCGCCATCAGTCATGCTGACTGGGTAATTGAGGTGATAGTAGAACGACTGGATATAAAAAAGAGCCTGTTTGGGCAGGTGGAACAACACCGTAAACCCGGCACCCTGATCACGTCCAATACGTCCGGTATTCCCATCCACCTGATGACCGAAGGGCGCAGCGATGATTTCAAGGCACATTTCTGCGGTACACACTTTTTTAATCCGCCGCGGTATCTGCAGCTGCTGGAGATCATCCCTACTGCGGACACAAAGCCGGAGGTCGTGGATTTCCTGATGGCATATGGTGACAGGTTCCTCGGTAAAACCACGGTGCTCTGTAAGGATACCCCGGCCTTCATCGGCAACCGTGTAGGGGTATATTCCATGTTAGCGCTGACCCACCTGGTGGAACAGCTGGGACTGACGGTGGAAGAGGTTGACAAGTTCACCGGGCCGGCAATGGGCCACCCGAAATCGGCCACTTTCCGCACGGCGGACGTGGTGGGACTGGATACGCTGGTGAATGTGGCGAACGGACTGGCTGAAAATGCGAAAGAGGATGAAGCCCGCGGGGTTTTCCGGTTACCGGATTATATCGACCGGATGGTGGAAAAAAAATGGCTGGGAGAAAAAAGCGGACAGGGTTTTTATAAAAAAACCAAGGATAATAAAGGTAACACGGAGATACTGGTACTGGATCTGAAAACACTGGAGTACCGCCGTCAGGAGAAAGTGAAGTCGCCTACCCTGGAGGCTACCAAGCCCGTAGATGACATTCGAAAACGGATGAAGGTATATGAACAGGGTACCGACAAGGCCGGCGAGCTGTTTCGTGCCATGCACTACCCATTGTTTGAATACGTCTCACGGCGCGTGCCGGAAATCACGGACGAGTTTTTCCGTATCGATGATGCCATGCGTGCGGGTTTCGGATGGGAAATGGGGCCGTTTGAAGTGTGGGACGCACTGGGGGTGAAGGAGACAGTGGAAAAAATCAGGACGGAAGAAAAACGGGTGCCGGGTCACAGCGGTGAAGTGGCGGATTGGGTCACTGAAATGCTCAGTGCGGGGCACGATTCCTTCTATAAGGTAGAGCACGGTGTAAGGCTTTATTACGATAACCGGAGCAAATCCTACAAACCGATACCCGGAACGGAAAGCTTTATCATACTGGATAACATCCGCGGGCAAAAGACGGTCTGGAAGAACAGCGGTGTGACGGTTACAGACTTGGGTGATGGTATTCTTAATGCGGAGTTCCATACAAAAATGAATACGATAGGCGGGGATGTCATCCAGGGGTTGCACAAGGCCGTTGATCTGGCGGAAGCAGACTTCCGCGGATTGGTAATCGGGAATGACGGCGCCAACTTTTCTGCGGGTGCTAACATCGGAATGATCTTTATGATGGCCGTGGAGCAGGATTACGATGAGCTGAACCGGGCCGTAAAGTTGTTTCAGGATACGTCCATGCGGCTTCGTTACTCAGCAATACCGGTCGTAGCGGCTCCGTTTAATCTGGCATTGGGCGGCGGATGCGAATTCTCCATGCATGCGGATTTTGTGCAGTTGCATGCGGAGACATACATGGGGCTGGTTGAATTCGGTGTGGGGGTTATTCCCGGTGGGGGAGGCTCGAAAGAGTTTGCCCTGCGTGCATCGGACGAGTTTAAGGAGGGACAGATTGCACAGAACGTATTGCGCGACCGTTTCCTTACCGTCGGTCAGGCGAAGGTCTCCACCTCCGGTGAAGAGGCGTTCCGGCTCGGCTACCTGGAAAAAGGGAAGTATGGGGTGAGCATGAACCGCAGCAGGTTGCTGGCCGACGCCAGACAAAAAGCCATTGAGCTGGCCGAAGCAGGTTATACCCAATCTGTACCACGGAAGGATATCAAAGTCCTCGGTAAACAGGGACTCGGTATTGTCTACGCAGGAGCCAATTCCATGCGGGCAGGTAATTATATCTCCGAGCATGATCAGAAAATCTCTGAAAAGCTTGGGTGGGTAATGTGTGGCGGAGATTTGTCTTTTCCCACGGAAGTTTCCGAGCAGTATCTGCTGGATTTGGAGCGTGAGGCATTTTTGTCTCTGTGTGGAGAACGGAAAACGCTGGAACGTATCCAGCACATGTTAACCAAAGGTAAACCCTTGAGGAATTAATAGACGTTAGACAACAGACGTAAGACACTAGACACTAGACGTAAGACAACAGAAGAGATGGTGGTTCATAATTTTAAAGAGTTAAACATTTGGAAGAAATCTGTTGATTTAGCCGCAGAGGTTTATCATGCTGTTTCAGTTTTTCCACCAGATGAACGCTTTGGACTAACAAGTCAAATGAAACGTGCTGTAGTGTCAATTGCTTCCAATATTGCGGAAAGTTCGGGAAGAAACTCGGATAAGGAGTTTATTCACTTCCTGAGCATATCAAAGGGTTCGGCTTATGAGTTGTTAACACAATTATTTATAGCTGATAAACTGGGTTTGTTGACTGGAGGTAATGTCTATAAATTAATTGAAAAGGTCGAAGAGCTTCAAAAGATGATTCACGGATTTCAAGAAAGGTTAAAAAAGGGTTAATATAGGATACAGATTTCTGACATGACAAGTCTGTTGTCTAGTGTCTAGTGTCTGTTGTCCAGAGTCTAAAATCAAAAAATATGGAAGCATACATAGTTGCAGGATACCGGACGGCTGTTGGAAAGGCTCCAAGAGGGGTATTCCGTTTTATGCGGGCAGATGATCTGGCAGCAGACGTTATTAAACACCTCGTTGCCTCCGTTCCCAATCTTAATGGGGAGCAAATAGACGACGTGATCGTAGGTAACGCGACGCCGGAGGCGGAACAGGGCCTCAATGTGGGTCGGCTGATTTCATTGATGGGACTCGATACGGATAAAGTACCGGGTGTCACCGTGAACCGTTATTGTGCCTCTGGTCTGGAGACCATTGCGACAGCGGTAGCGAAGATCAAAGCGGGTATGGCCGATGTCATCATCGCGGGAGGTGTTGAAGTCATGTCAGGTATGCCGATGGGCGGCTGGAAGCTGGTGCCGAATCCGGAGGTAGCCAAAGAACATCCTGATTGGTACTGGAACATGGGTTTAACTGCTGAAGCAGTGGCAAAGGAGTATAACGTAAGCCGGGAAGATCAGGATGAGTTTGCGCTGAAGTCGCATCAGAAAGCAGTGGAAGCCATCAAAAGCGGTCATCTGAAAGATGGCGTGATGCCGGTTACGGTTAAGGAAAATTATCTCGATGCGGCCGCGAATATCACCACCCGGGAATATGTGGTTGACACGGACGAGGGCCCC
>CAZJKM010000022.1:6129-19606 GCA_964546645.1 uncultured Sphingobacteriaceae bacterium | reverse complement strand
CGATACCAGCATAGAGGTCCTTGCCAAATTGAAACCGGTATTTGCTGCCGGTGGCAGTGTTACCGCGGGCAATTCTTCCCAGACATCCGACGGTGCTGCGTTTGTGCTGGTCGTTTCGGAACGGAAATTAAAGGAACTGAATGTGGGGCCTATCGCCCGGCTGGTAAGCTATGGTGTGGCAGGTGTGCCACCACGCATCATGGGTATTGGCCCCCTGGAAGCGATTCCAAAGGCCCTTAGCATGGCGGGAATGAAACTGGACGATATGAATCTGATTGAACTGAACGAGGCATTTGCCTCCCAGTCGTTGGCCGTAGTCAGAAAACTTGGTATCAACCCGGAGGTTCTCAATGTCAATGGCGGAGCCATCGCCCTTGGACATCCCCTCGGCTGTACGGGTGCCAAGCTCTCTGTACAGATCTTTCATGAACTGAAACGCCGGAACCAAAAGTACGGTATGGTCACCATGTGTGTGGGAACAGGACAGGGAGCCGCCGGCATTTTCGAAATGTTGTAAAGAGGAACGTTAAAAGACTATAAATTATGGAAACAGCTAAGAAGCCGGCAATAAAAGGAGGCGAATTTGTAATAAGGGAAACCGACTTTCAGGAAGTATTCATACCGGAGGATTTTGATGAAGAGCAGCTGATGATCAAACAGACCTGTGAGGATTTTTTAAAAACTGAGATCTTTCCGAACCTTGACCGCATTGATGCGCTGGAAGAGGGTTTGATGCAGCGTTTGCTCGATAAGGCTGGTGAACTGGGACTGCTTGGCGTCTCTGTGCCGGAGGAATATGGCGGATTTGGCAAGAACTTTAATACGTCCATGCTGGTGACAGATGTCATCGGTGCAGGCCATTCGTTTGCCGTGGCACTCTCTGCCCACACGGGTATCGGGACACTGCCTATCCTGTATTATGGCAATGATGCGCAAAAGGGAAAGTACATTCCTAAATTGGCTTCCGGTGAATGGAAAGCAGCTTATTGCCTGACGGAGCCCAATGCCGGTTCCGATGCTAATTCAGGCCGTACCAGCGCCCGGCTTAACGGGGAGGGGACACATTACCTGATCAACGGGCAGAAAATGTGGATCACAAACGGCGGGTTTGCGGATGTGTTCATCGTGTTCGCCAAGATCGATGACGACAAGAACCTGACCGCCTTTATAGTGGAGCGGGAATTTGGCGGTATTGTCATGAACCCTGAGGAACACAAGCTGGGTATTAAAGGGTCTTCTACCCGCCAGGTGTTTTTCAATGATTGCCCCGTACCTGTGGAGAATATGCTCTCCGAACGCGAAAACGGCTTTAAGATCGCTGTCAATATCCTGAATATAGGACGCATCAAGTTGGGTGCGGCGACCATCGGAGCGGCAAAGCAGGTGATTAATCAAGCGGTGAACTATGCGAATGAACGGGTGCAATTCGGACTGCCGATCGCTAAGTTCGGGGCTATCCGATACAAACTGGCGGAGATGGCCACCAGGAACTTCGCCGTTGAGAGTGCTGCTTATCGTGCCGGACAGCATATTGATGATGCGTGTGATGCATTGATAGCCGGGGGTATGGATGCGGGCCGTGCAAAACTCAAAGCGACAGAACAATTCGCCATCGAATGCGCTATTCTGAAAGTATGGGGATCGGAGATGCTGGATTATGTAGTGGACGAAGGGGTCCAAATATATGGCGGGATGGGCTATTCGGCAGAAGCTCCTATGGAGCGGGCCTACCGCGATTCGCGCATCAATCGTATTTTTGAAGGTACCAACGAAGTAAACCGTCTGCTCATCGTGGATATGCTGCTGAAAAGAGCACTTAAAGGTGAACTCGATCTGATGGGACCGGCACAGGCGGTGGCAGAAGAACTGTTGGCTATTCCTGATTTCGGAGGGGAAGACAACACGCCCTTCTCTTATGAAAAGAAGCTGATCGCCAACCTGAAAAAAGCTGGCCTGCTGGTAGCCGGTGCCGCTGTGCAAAAACTCATGACGACGTTGCAGAAAGAACAGGAGATACTGATGAACATTTCCGATATCATCGGCAGCGTGTATGTTGCCGAATCAACCCTGCTTCGCGTCGAAAAATTAGTCCATCAGCGCGGTGCGGAGAGGGTACAGGGACAACTGGATATGGCGCGACTTTGCTTATATACGACCACCGACGCGGTCTATCTTGCCGGTAAGGAGGCTCTGCAGTCATTTGCCGAAGGAGATGAACTGAAAATAATGCTTGCAGGGCTGCGGCGTTTTACGAAAGCCGAACCCTTTAACAGTAAGGAAGCCCGGCAGCGGGTAGCCCGGCAGGTGATCGAAGCAAACGGCTATTGTTTCTGATATTATTTATAAGCGTTCTAAATATATGCCTTTGACACATTTCTGACATTGAGGTCATTGCTTATCATGTACTTTTGCTTCTGTAAAATTAAACGGGGATCAGACAACCTTGGAGCAACTCAAAGTCATAGCATTTACGCACCAGCACGTACACCTGAAAGATTTAGGGGATCTGGTTATCTGTAACGAAACGCTGGAAGAGCGTCTGGTGAGTGTGAAGAGCGCATTCGACATTCCTGAAATATTTTATATCGGTACCTGTAACCGGGTTGAATTTGTTTTCTACGGAGCACATCAGCTGAACGCTGAGTTCATCAAAGGGTTTATGCACGGGCTCAATTTCTGTGTCCCCGCTGAACGGCTGGAGTGCTTCTTAGGGCAGGTGAACACCTATGAAGGACTGGATGCATTGAATCATCTCTTCCGTATGTCCTGTTCGCTGGAAAGCCTGGTGGTGGGTGAAAAGGAAATCCTGCCTCAGGTCAGGAAGGCATATGAGCGTTGCCGGGTCAGCGGATTTACCGGTGATTTTATGCGCCTGATGATGCAGCGCCTGGTTAAGACAGCTAAAGAGGTATATACATATACCCGCATTGCCAGAAAGCCGGTTTCAGTAGTATCCCTGGCATACCGGAAGCTCAGGGACATTAAGCTGTCGGAGAACCCCCGCATTCTGATTATCGGGGCCGGGGAAACGAACCAGAACATTGCCAAATACCTGCAGAAACACCAATTTACAAACTTTGTTGTATTTAACCGTACGCTGGAGAAAGCGGTGAGGCTGGCTGCCGAACTGAAAGGAAAGGCTTATAGCCTGGATCAGCTCCCTTCTTACAAAGAAGGGTTTGACGTGCTGATCACGTGTACAGGCGCTACCCGGCCGATCATCACGAATGAGGTATACGAGTTGTTGTTAAACGGAGAAACAGGCAAAAAGGTAATCGTGGATCTGGCCGTGCCGAATGATACGGCGGCGGAAGTGATTGCCCGTCATCCGGTACATTATATTGAAATGAGCGACCTGCAGGCAGTCGCCAGTAAAAATTTACAGGAACGATATGCCGAGCTGGAACATGCGGAACAGATCATTCAGCAGAATATTGCTGAATTCATGCCGGTGCTGAGGCAACGCCGCGTTGAACTTGCTATGCAGACTGTTCCCCAGAAAGTAAAAGAGATTAAGTCTTTTGCCCTTAATGAAGTCTTTGCCAATGAGGTGAGTTGCCTGGATCCCGGGTCACGGGAGGTGTTGGAGAAAGTGATAGACTACATGGAAAAAAAGTATATCAGCGTACCAATGGTAATGGCCAAGGAAATACTCGTTAAAAACTGCCATTCCTGATATAAACCATTTTATAGTTCTTTACAACTATTCAGCTATACTTATTAATAGCTGCCTTTCCACATAATGTGCTACCTTTGTTGTGGCTTTGCAGCAGTTTGCTATGAGTTTCAATCGGCTTTTGGTTTTATTCTGGTTTGCTTTTGTGGATGTTTGTCTGTCCGGACTTGCTGCACAGGCAGGACAGGCTGCGATGACCGATTCCGCCCGCGTGGCACAGCAGATTGCTGAAAAGCGGATGCAGGATTCGGTACACCGGCTACAGGATTCGCTGCAGATGCAATGGGTAAAAGGTCCTGACCCGGCAGGACCCAATCTTTTTCTGGATAGCTTACGGGAGGTGTTGCTGATCAAAAATGCGGATGCACTTGGCTGGGCAACCGGAAGCTCAGGCGAAAGAAATGACAAGGATATACCGGATAGGAAAGTTACCCGGGAGAAATGGGTATTGCTGGTCATCGGCTGCCTGTTGCTGCTTTTTGCTGTTCTGAAAAGAGCATTCAGTCAGGAGATGTATGCCATTATACAGGCTTTTTTCAGTAACCGTGCCTTAGTTCAGATCAGTAAAGAAGACAATCTGTTTACTTCCTGGCCTTTTGTATTCCTATATGGGCTGTTTGGTTTTACCATTGGTATGTTCATGTACCTGGCTGCCTCATATTATACCGGGAATAGTACGCCGGATGGACTGCAGGTGTACCTTACGTATACCTTTCTGGTGCTGACGCTTTTTGCACTTAAAATAGCTGTAACACGTTTTGTTGGGTTTATCTTTGGCGTACAGCGTGTTGTCCGGGAGTATATATCTATATTGTATTTAAGTTATTTTAATGCGGCTTTATTGTTTCTTCCGTTAGTGCTTGCCCTTAGCCTTGTAACTACGGATCAGCTGCATACGTTGTTGTTGGTGGCTTTTCTGCTGTTTGTTGTGATGCTGGCATTTCAGTTGCTGAGGGCGGCCAACAGCATCCTGAATACGTATCGGCTTTCAAAGTTTTATTTATTTATTTATCTTTGCACCCTCGAAATAGCTCCGGTACTGATATTAATCAAGGTGCTTGGTGTGTAACCTGAGAATAAAAATGGCAGTCACAGAAGACAGAGCAAGAAAAGTAAAAAGTATGTTGGTAACGCTGCCTAAGCCGGAGAATGAAAAATCTCCGTACTTTGAGCTGGCGAAAAAATACAATATTAAAGTAGATTTTCGGGCGTTTATTCATGTTGAGGGTGTGCCTGCGCGGGAAGTCCGTAAAGAACGTATCAACCTGGCCGACTATACTGCAGTTATATTTACGAGTCGCAACGCAGCAGATCATTTTTTTCGGATATGCGAGGAAATGCGTTACGAGGTTCCGGCGGATATGAAGTATTTCTGTCTTTCTGAGACCATTGCTTTGTATCTTCAGAAGTATATCCAGTATCGTAAAAGAAAAATATTCTTTGGAAAGCAAACGGCCAAAGATTTGGAGGATGTGCTGAAAAAGCACGCCAACGAGAAGTTTTTATATCCATGCTCAGATGTAGCGAATGAAGAGACCCATAACTGGTTACAGGAAAATGGGTATGATTTTACCCCGGCTGTGCTCTTCCGTACGGTTGTCAGCGATCTTTCCGATCTTGCGGACGTATTCTATGATATTATCGTATTTTTCAGTCCTTCCAGTGTACAGTCCTTGTTTGAAAACTTTCCTGACTTCAAACAGAATAATACGCGGCTGGCAGCGTTTGGTCCCTCCACACATCAGGCCATTCTTGACCGTGGGCTGATCCTGGACATTCCTGCTCCTACGCCGGATGCTCCCAGTATGACCATGGCGATTGAGCACTACCTGAAACAGGTTAACAAATAGCCGGAAAATCTTTCCTTTTTATTTTCCCTCGGAAGAAATGTGTTCAGGTAAAACTTTTTTTATAAGTTTACGCCTGATTTTCGTGAACGATGCTGCCTGCAGCTATTATAGTATAAGGTGGTCCGGTATTTGTTATGATGGAATCAACATACTGGTTATGAATCGGGAATCGATTATAAGAGAATTTGCTTCATGATGAAACAATATATATTTCTGTTTGTCTCCGGGGTTTTATTATTGGTGGCTACCGGTGCTGTTTTTTCACCTCCGCCCCCGTCTGCCCCAGCTGGCATGCGCTATATCCCCGGTGGTACGTTTATTTTCGGACAATCGGATCAGGACATTACTTTTGCACAGATTGCGCAGAACAGGCAGGTTACTGTTTCTCCCTTTTTTATGGACGAAACGGAAGTAAGTAATGAACAGTACCGGGAATTTGTAGCGTGGGTACGCGATTCGATTGCCGTTACCAATTATCTGCAGGAAGACCGGTATTTCCATCCGGCCGAAGAAGGTAGCAGTGAACGATTGATCAACTGGAAGAATGTCGGCAAACTTTGGAATAACAAGGATAATGAAGCTGCTTCCAGATTACAGCAGATGTATTATCAGGGAGATGACCGCATTTTCGGAAAGAATGAAATCGATGTCCGTTTACTGCGTTACCGCTTTGAAACATTTGACTACCGTGCGGCAGCTGCTGCCCGGAACGATCCGTCCAAGTCCCGGGCCGATTTCATTTTCCGGGATACAATCAATATTTATCCTGATACACTGGTATGGCTGGCCGATTTTGCCTATGCTCAGAACGAACCAATGGTCGAAAATTATTTCCGGCATAAATCGTTTGATGATTACCCTGTTGTGGGTGTTACCTGGCGGCAGGCCCGGGCTTATGCCGCCTGGCGCTCCTATCATAACCCCAAGCGCAGGAAGGGGCAGGATTACTATTACCAGTTGCCTTCCGAGGCACAATGGGAATATGCTGCCCGGGGTGGTAAGAACGGAACGGTGTATCCCTGGGGTGGGCCGTATACAAGGAATGCAGACGGTTGTTTCATGGCCAACTTTAAACCTGGCAGGGGGAATTATATCGCTAACAGTTCCATTGATGAGAAGAAAGGGAGGGGTGGGCGTCCCTATACGGTCCGGGTAAAATCGTATTATCCCAATGATTTCGGGCTGTATAATATGGCCGGTAACGTGGCGGAATGGACGTCTTCGGCATTTGATGAATCTGCTACTTCTTTTATGCACGACCTGAATCCGACATTCGGTTACGAGGCACGTCCTGGCGACCCCGAAACGTTGAAACGGAAAGTGATCCGGGGAGGTTCCTGGAAAGATATTGGTTACTTCCTGCAGAATTCCGCACGTACCTATGAATATCAGGATACAGCGAAGTCGTATATAGGTTTCCGCTGTGTAGCATCTGTAGGTGGCAATTAATTGGTAATAATATATATTGGAAAGCACAGGACCCATTAAAACAAGCGTATAAAACAACTATGGCGAATAAGAAAAAGTTTAAGATTGGTATCAATACCCTGATCTCGTGGGGGGCAAGTGTGGTGATCGTCGGATTAATGGCAAAATTACAACACTGGGCGTGGGGCGACTGGATGATCGTGGTAGGATTGGGGACAGAGGCAATTTTGTTTTTCGTTCTCGGTTTTCAGGCCGAGCATGATGAACCGGAAGAAGCGCCGGTTTATGCGCCTGCAGCAGGCAATGCTGCCGCGCTGGATAAAATGCTGCAGGATGCACAGATTACGCCGGATCTGATCAGCCGGCTGGGAGATGGATTGCGCACCTTCAGTGATAAGGTGTCTGCCATTTCTTCGGTGGCCGACAGCTCGGTGGCTACCGCCCAGTTCACCGAGCAGGTGAAAGCCGCATCAGGCAGCTTTAACCGCTTAAATGAGATGTTTGAAAAGGCTTCGGCTGACCTGGCCACTATCGGCAGCAGCAATGTAGATGCGAAAGCTTACCACGAGCAAATGAATAAACTGGCTAATAACCTACAGGAACTGAATGTGGTATATGAGCTGGAACTGCGCGACTCAAGCAGACACCTCAAGTCGCTCAGCGGCCATTATGAAAGCCTGGCCAATACGCTGCAGCAATTTGAAGAATCAGCGCAGAATACACAGCAGTTCAAACGGGAAATGGACCAGCTCGCCAGGAATATAGCCAATCTCAATACGGTATATGGAAATATGCTGGCTGCCATGAATCAGCCGAGGGGGTAAGCGCCTGCTTCACTGAATACAGATGTTGAACGTATAAATTACAGAAATTCATGGCAGGAGGACGCAAGGAAACACCGAGGCAGAAAATGATAGGCATTTTGTATTTGGTGCTGCTTGGATTAGTAGCATTGAATGTAAGTGACTCTATTCTGGATGCCTTTAAGAACTTGTCAATTAGTTTAAATACATCCACGCAAAACACACAGACGGGCATTGACAATATGTTTGCCACGTTCCGTGCGTCTAAACTGAAGGATGAGCCGGAGCGGGCAAAACCAATTCTGGATAAAGCTGAACAGGCAAGCGGCCTGGTGAATGACCTGACCAGCTACATCGATTCATTGAAAACTCTTTTAGCGGAGGAAGGGGGAGGCGAAAATGAAACTACAGGCGATCTCCGGAAACGGAATAACCTCAGCATAAGCACGCGCGTTCTACTGAAGGAAGAAAAAAGAGCAGAGAGGCTGAGAAGCCTGATTAATGAAACACGGGAGAAATTACTGGAACTCTCAGGCAACAACGTAAACTTCTCGTTGGAAGCAGAGGATCCTCCTGCCCGTGCTGGACGGAGAAAATCCTGGGAACAGGCCAGTTTTGGTGATGGTATCCCGCTGACAGCTGCCGTAACCGCACTTGATAAAATAAGGGCCGATGCAAAAAATGCAGAGTCAGCGGTGGTAAAGCATGTCTTTGGTGAAATGGATGTGGCGGTGGTTAATCTGGATCGCTTTTCGGCAGTTGCAGTCGCTCCGTCATCCTATGTGATACAGGGCCAGCCTTATACAGCGGAAGTATTTCTCACAGCTTACGATTCCAAGTCCAATCCGGAGATCACGGTAGGGGGATCCCCGCTGACGGTAACGGATGGCAAAGGAGCCTATACAGTGAATACTTCCAGGGAAGGGGTTTTTAACTGGATAGGCTTGATTAAGGTGAGGGGAACAGATGGTTCCGTAAAAGAATACCAGACCGCTCCCCAAACGTATCAGGTAGCGCGCCCGTCGGCGGTGGTATCCCCGGATGCCATGAACGTATTATATATTGGCGTGGACAACCCGATATCGGTTTCTGCTCCCGGTATACCGCGTGAAAGCCTGATCGTGACCGGAGAGGGGGCTACTGTAAAAGGCAGCGGTGGTAAATATGTCGCGAACGTCAGCCAGACGGGTACAGCCCGCATCAGCGTCTCTGCTAAGATGGGTGATAAGACACAGTCGCTCGGATCAACGGAGTTCCGGGTAAAGCGTATCCCGGATCCCAAACCGAAATTTGCCGGCCGGTCAGGCGGTACACTGGCCTCTGTGAACATCAAATCGCAAAATCGTGTTTTTGCAGACCTGGAAGGGTTTGAGTTCGATGCTAAGTTTAATGTTACCCGTTTCAGTATGCGGGTATATAAGCCCCGGGTAGACCCGATCGGCCCGTACCAGTCGTCCGGGAACGCATTTACCGCGCAGATGCAATCGGCTATACAACAAGTCACGCCGGGGACAACCGTTATTTTCGATAATATCATTGCTGTAGGGCCTGATGGAGTACAACGTTCACTGGATCCGATGGCGTTTACGGCCAATTAATTAGATGATCATGAAAAAGTTCAGCAGTTTACTATGCTTATGCCTGCTGGCGGCCGGTGTGTCGGCGCAACAGGAGAACTTATCGAATAGTACAACGCCTATCCCCGGTGAGGAACCGCCGGTAGATGGTTATTACGTGAAATCGGATATCCTGAATCGTGAGGTAGTGCCGTATGCACATATCCGCCCGGTTGATGTGGTGTACAGCAAACGTGTGTGGCGTGAGTTTGATGTACGGGAGAAGATGAACCAGATCTATGCTTCGCCCAAAGCACGTCTGATCGATATCATTATGGAAGCAGTGCTTGCCGGCGAACTGACCGCATATGATCCCACTCCAACAAAAGAAGATCCCAACGGGGATGGTTTTAAAACCCGTTTGCAACCGGACCATATCATGGGCCGGATGGGTGTGGACAGCACATTGGTTGAACAATATGATGAAGACGGTAATGTGACAGGCTCTCAGATGGTGGCCCGTGAGTTCAATCCCGAGAATGTCGTACGTTTCCGGATTAAGGAAGACTGGATACTGGACAAACAACGTTCGGTGTTTGAACCACGGATCGTAGGTATTGCTCCGTTAGTGACTCCTGAAGTAGATGCCAATCTTGCGGGGGCCACTTCTATTGCCTCAGAATCATATCCTGCATTTTGGATCTATTTTCCTGAAGCCAGGCATATCCTGGTGAATAAAGAGGTGGCTACGCGGAACAACGATGCTACCGGTATCAGCTATGACGATGTGTTTATCAAGCGTCTTTTTTCCAGTTATATCATTAAAGAATCCAATCCGGAAGATCTGCGCATACGTGACTATGCGGAAGGTATAGACCGGCTGTATGAGTCTGAGCGCGTCAAGGGGGAATTGCTCAATTTTGAGCATGACCTATGGTCGTATTAGTTGATTGGTTGATTAGTGGGTTAGTTGATTAGTGTATTGGTGGGTTAGTTGATTCGTGGATTTATTCAGTAATCTGCTTTCTATTGTCTTAGGTCTATTGTCTCAAGTCTATTATCTCACATCCCCTCACTTCCAAAATACTCCCCCAGGGCTTTCATCTGTTTTTCCGTTAATATCGTGCGAAGCTCTTCCTGTGTCGCCTCACGGATCCGCTTTACAGATTTAAAGTGGGTGAGCAATTTCTGCGAGGTGGTCTTTCCGATGCCGGGGATATTTTCCAGTTCCGTCTGAAAGGTTTTCCGGCTGCGCTGGTTGCGATGGAAAGTAATGCCAAAACGATGAGCCTCATCACGCAGTTGTTGGATTACCTTCAGTGTTTCCGATTTCTTATCCAGATGCAGCGGATAGGGGTCATCCGGATAATACAGTTCTTCCAATCGCTTTGCGATACCGATGACGGTCATTTTTTTATCGATACCAAGCAGTTTCAGGCTTTTCAGTGCAGCGGATAGCTGCCCCTTGCCGCCGTCAATGACCACCAGTTGCGGCAGCTCCTGTCCCTCTTCCAGCATACGCCGGTAGCGCCGGTGAACAGCTTCCTCCATCGTGGCAAAATCGTTGGGCCCTTCCACCGTTTTTACATTGAAGTGGCGGTAATCTTTTTTGGATGGTTTAGCATCTTTGAAAACAACAATGGCTGATACCGGATATTTGCCCTGGAAATTGGAATTGTCAAAACATTCAATATGCCGGGGCGGGACATTCATGCGAAGATCTTTTTGCATCCGGCTCAGGATGCGATCCGTACGCGCACCGGGATTGACCTTTTCGTATTGTTCGAGGCGCTCACGCCTGAAAAAGAGCACATTTTTCTGTGATAGTTCCAGTAGCTTTTTTTTCTCACCGGCCTGGGGTACCGTAAATTTCAGCTGTTCATCGGTAATATCCAGGCTGCAAGGAATAATGATCTCCCGGGATGTGCTGTTAAACCGGCTTCTGAGATCAGAAATAGCCAAAGAGAGCAATTCTTCGTCACTTTCATCCAGCTTTTTTTTCATCTCGATCGTTTGTGTCTGGATGATCGTGCCATTCATCACTTTGAGGTAGTTGACAAATGCCATACTGTCGTCAGAGGCAATGCTGAATACATCCACATTGGTAATGGATGAATTAACAACTGTCGATTTGTTCTGGTATCGCTCCAGCAGTTCCAGCTTGCTTTTCAGTATATGGGCCTGTTCAAACCGCAGGTCAGCCACTGCCTGATCCAGTTCCTTTTTCAGTTTTCGCAGGACAGCGCCTGTTTTTCCATTGAGGATATCTTTGATATCGCTAAGGTTATTCAGATAGTCTTCCTCACTTTGATAGCCTTCGCAAGGCCCTTTGCAATTACCGATCTGATATTCCAGGCACACCCGGAACTTCCCTTGGCTGATGTTCTCAGGGGTGAGCGGCAGGTTACAGGTACGAAGGGGGTAAATTTCACGGATCACCTCGAGAATAGCATGCATCATGCCCACTGATCCGTACGGACCGTAATACCGGGACCCGTCTTTTATCACTTTGCGTGTCCAGTAAATCCTGGGGAAGCGTTCGTTTTTGATGACAATCCAGGGATAGGTCTTATCATCCTTCAGCATAACGTTATACCGGGGCTGATGCTTTTTTATGAGGCTGTTCTCCAGCAGCCAGGCATCTATCTCCGTGTCAACCAGCGTAAACGTGATATTGGCTATTTTACGGACCAGCACGCGGGTTTTTCCGTTCAGCTGGTTGCCCTTCACAAAGTAGGAGCTTACGCGGTTACGGAGGTCTTTGGCCTTGCCGATATACATAAGATGGCCGTCCGCGTCCCAATATTGATACACGCCGGGTTTGTGCGGGATTTTCTGAAGGGCCTCCTGGTAGTCAAACGGTTTCATGACCTTGTTAAAACCCGAGGCGATCATCCAGCCGCCGTTCAGGTTCGTCATACTGTGGCTGGTGGTACTGGTTGCAATCCAATTCAACCCGCAGTCCGCCTTTAGGGAGCTCAAAGTCGCCCTGCGCGTACTCCAGCTGCGGATCTTTATATACCTTTTGCATATAAAGGGCAAATACCGGTAACGCAGAGTGCGCCCCTTGTCCCTGGGCAGTATTGGCGAAACTGATGGAGCGGTCTTCCGCACCTGTCCACACACCGGTTACCAGTTTCGGTGTGATACCTACAAACCAGGCGTCGGCATTGCCTTGGGTGGTACCTGTTTTACCGCCGATAGGTTGCGTTAACTTATATTTCCAGCGTATTCTTCCTCCTGATCCGCCATCTACTACCGCTTTCAGCATGTCGACCATGACATAGGCTGTCTGCTCATTGAGTACGACTTTGATCGTTGGTTTATGTTCGTAGATAATGACACCGTTACGGTCTTCCACGCGCATCAGATACTGCGGTTCTGTCCACACGCCGTGGTTAACAAAGGCGGCATAAGAGCCGGTCATATCATACACTGAAGCATCGAATACGCCCAGGCAGATGGAAGGGTAGGGTGGTACGTCCGTGGTGATACCCATGCGTTTTGTCAGCGTTGCCACTGCTTCGGGCCCTACACGGTTCATCAGGTCGGCGGTCGCATAGTTTTGAGAATTAGCCAATGCTTTTCGCAGCGTAATGGGCCCCGGCAGCGAATTTTCTCCCCGCGGGCTCCAGTCACCGATGCTGATCGGCTGGTTAGGCACCAGGAAACAGGGTGAATAACCATTGTCGGCTGCAACGGCGTATGTGAACGGCTTTGCTGTAGATCCTACCTGCCTGGTTCCCATCTTCACCTGGTCATATTTGTAGTGCTCAAAATTGATCCCGCCAACCCAGGCCCGTACGTAGCCGGTGTGGGGCTCCATGGACATCATGGCGTTGCGCAATACCATTTTATTATATTTGATAGAGTCAAGCGGAGTCATCATCGTATCCACGCTGAAGTTTTTCCCCTTCCAGCTGAAGAGGGCCATCTGCACCGGGGTGTTAAAGTCCTTTATGATCTCTTCTTCTGATTTACCTTCGTCTTTCAGCCAGCGGTACCGGTCTGATCGCTTCATCCCGGCTTCAATCAGCTTTTCATTGCCTTTGAAAAAATCCCGGTTCCGAACGGCCCGGTTAAACTCGGTCTGTAATTCCATCATCCATTCCCGCTGAGCTTCTTCCGCATAACGTTGCATCCGTGAATTGATGGTCGTATAAA
>CAZJKM010000022.1:0-6029 GCA_964546645.1 uncultured Sphingobacteriaceae bacterium | reverse complement strand
TCCCGCTGAGCTTCTTCCGCATAACGTTGCATCCGTGAATTGATGGTCGTATAAATCTTCAGCCCGTCACGATCGAGATCGTAGGGAGTATTATCCGCTTTCATGATGGAAAGCTCGGCAAACTTTTTCTGGATTTCCCGTTTCATAACCGCTCGCAGGTAGGGAGCTAGCCCGTCGCCATAAGCACTTGCTTTAAATGCCAGCACCAACGGTTTCTGTTGTAGCTCGGTAGCCGTTTTCCGGTCGACAAATCCGGCTTTCCGCATGTTGTTAATGACTGTGTTGCGTCTCGCCAGGGACCGTTCGGGATAACGGGTGGGCGAATACATTCCGGGGCCTTTCAGCATACCTACTAAGACAGCCGCCTGCTCAATCGTCAGTTGATCAGGGGTCGTATTGAAGTAAGTCCGTGCGGCCGAATTGATGCCGAAAGTATTATAGGCACCGAAGTCCACCGTATTCAGGTACATGGTGAGAATCTCATTTTTAGTGTAATTCCGCTCCAGACGAACAGCGGTGATCCATTCCTGAAATTTCTGGATGATTCGTTTGCCCGTACTGCGTGCACGTCCCTCCGAAAAAAGGTTCAGTGCTAACTGCTGGGTAATGGTGCTTGCTCCCTGCTTTTTGCCGATCAGGTTATAGAAAATAATGGTAAACGTCCGCCTGAAATCAATACCTGAGTGGGAGTAAAAACGGATATCTTCCGTGGCGATGAGTGCCTGTATCAGGTTAGGTGATAATTCATCGAAGCGCACATTAGAACGATTCTGCACATAATAGGTGCCCAGCACGACATTATCCTCGGATATGACTTCCGATGCCAGATTGCTTTTTGGATTTTCCAGATCACGGAAAGAAGGTAACTGTCCGAACAGGCCCAATCCTACACTCACAATAAAAAGTGCGAAGAGCAGAAAAAGCCCTATAATGATTTTCCAGAAGGTGCGCGTATAGCGTGCAACATCTTCTTTCGTCAGTAGGTGCTTATCGGAGGGTTTTCGCTGAGCCATTTAATCTGTTTATCTGAGAATACTTACTGTTGTTCATTATATATGCGATGGTAGCCTTCTATTTTGTCGAAGTCAGACAGGCCTTTCAGATGATCAGCCGTTATAATAAACGTATTATATATATCGGCTGGTATCTTCATAATCGTATGTAACAAAGGTTTGATACGGGATTCGTACATTTTTGCATCCTGGTACGTATTGAATACACCTACATATACCAGCTGGTTTTCCTGGTCGACCGTTTTCAGCTGATGGCTGAGCGGTTGACCGGCATACTGGGTACGGTTAAATTGTCCGATCCCGTAACGTGATGGCGCTAAATTCACACGTGCATTCATGACATTGATCACAAAATAATAAATTGCCGTATCGGGTAGCAATTCGGTATCCCGGTAGCTATTTTCATGCCTGATTTGTTCAGGTCTGCCGGTGGCGATATTCCGGACTTCGGGTGCAGCCTCCGGAATGCGTGTATCTTGTTGCCTGATACCGGACTGTGCTGCTTCAACCTGTAGTTGCCGGCGCGGGTGCGGTGCGGCCGGAGCTTGCCTGATAACTAATTCAGGCCACAACGTCATGGTAGGTTCATCCACAAAACGCGGTCGGTTATCATCTGTATCATATAGCGCGGTGGTCCGTGCCATCAGACTATCACGGTTGTCGGCAATATACGCCAGGTGTTGGGTAACCAGCGGACGAATAAGCGAGTCGGCCGGATACGTGTCTGTAACTTGTTTCAATGCCTGCTCAAAGGCCGGCAGACTGTCTGTACGTCCAATGGCCAGCGCCTGCAGGTAGGCAACCTGAGCTGCGATAGCAGCATTTTCTTTGTCTCCCGGGAGTATCTGTTGCGCCCTGCTGATCAGCTCATCATATTGTTTGTCCGTATAGAGTTCGTACAGGCTGTTGTACACATTTCTGAAAGCCTGGGCCTTCGCATCCATTTTCCGGAGATATTCCGGGTCGCGGATGAGGTGGCTGTAGCGGGAATCCGCAAATTCAGTTAACAGCTTATCCTTGTATACGGCTGCTTCCGGAGCGTTTGTTTCCGTGTAAATACGATACAGATTGTAATACAGAAGGGACAGGTGCTTGTTATCCGGATATCGTTTCAGCAGTTCCATATAGGCTTCTGCAGCTTTTCCACGATCACCCAGGTCATCGCGGTAAATATTGCCGGTTGCCAGGAGAGCGGCTATAATGCGCTCGTCAGACACACTCCGTTGTTCAGGACTTACGGGCAGGTGCTGTAAATAATACTCCCTGATCCGGGAAGAAATCAGCGCATCGTCATTTCCATCAGCGATACCGGTATCTGTTTCCACCGGCTGATTACGCCCGGCCATGGTCAGCTGGCCCGACTGATCGCTGAGGCGCCAGTTATCGGCCAGTTGCCGGTTCCCCCACCGGCGCCTGAATTCTGACAACCCGCGGCTCACCGCATCCGGGTTGTTGAAATAGAACCGGCTGTCGGTATACGTATGCTGCTGCATCAGTGTCGTATTGTCAAGGGGCATCATGGTTGCCTGTCCTGATCCTCTTATACTGGTTTCCCGTTGCTTTTCCGCCTGCCGCTGTGCGATGGCCCGGGCAGCGATACTATCGATCATGACCATCCGGCTTTCTTCAGAAAGCCCGGCCAGCCATTGCAGCGAATCCTCATGTGCCACCACACGAAGCTGAGCTACCAGCGTATCCAGGTGGGTTACTATTCTCATCAGCCGTCCGTAATCCTCGTAATCATGGGGAATCACTGCCGCTGTACTGTCGTAATATTGTTTTGACTGTTCATATAAACCCTGCTCAAAGTAAAGATCTGCCAGCTGTAAGTAGCTCATGGATCGCTGGAAATTATTGGTACTTTGTTGTTGCAGTGCCATTTGATAATAAGTAGTACCCGTCTCCTTATCCCCTGCCTGCAGATAAACGTCTGCTATCCGGTGATAAATCTGGTCCTTAAACTCCTTATTCTTATCGTCGCGAAGCATTCGTTTCAACAGGGATACCATACCTTCAACGGAGGGATTGACCCTATTTTGTAGTACCGCCAGGTTCAGCTGCGCGTGAAAGGCCATTTCGTAGGAAACATTACTTCTGGCTACTTTCCGGAAATGCCCGTACGCTTCATCATATCGCTCTTGCCTGTCGAGCAACTGGCCGGCCAGGAAATGCCAGCGCAGTCGATCCCTTTTGTCGCTACTGTGGCTGATTGCCTGTCGCAGCATATCAATGGCAGTTTCTTCGTCACCGGTGCGCAGGTAAAATGCCGCCTGGGTAGCGAACAGCAGTGCTACCGATTTTTTTTCCGATTCGAGATTGGCAAAAGCGGTATCCAATATGTCGGCAGCTTCTGAGAGACGGTCGATCTGCATCAACGAACGGGCTTTCCAGGCAAGAGCCGCTTGTCTTGTCCGGGGTTTATCGGTATATACCCGGCTGACGTAGGTGAAAAACTCCGTTGCATTGAAGTAGTTGCCTTTCTCATAGTTTGCCCGTCCGACCAGATAGTGGGCGCGGTCTACATATTTACTGGCAGTTTTTTCCTGGATGATCCGGTTGCATTTCCCGATAAGAGAGTCCATCAGCTTTTCCGATGCCTGGATACTGGCTTCTGTAGGTTCATGAAAGACCTTCAGTAGCTGCTGATAGTTGTCAGGATGGCTTGCCTGCCGGGCACGGGTTGCCTCCTGCAGTAACAGTTGTGAGTTATACAGAATATTGTAGCGCGTACTGATATTCTGCATCGTGTTATACCGGGGCTTATTTTTTTTGCGGGATGCACAGCCGGCAAGGGAAAAAATGGCCGCTATACATAAAGCGGCAGTCAGATAAGTAAAGTATACAGAACAGGTTTTCAAATGTACGGAACTATAGCTGCTTACTGAATTGTGCTGTAAAGGTACGACATTTAGTGATGATCGCGAAAAACCTCTGTGAACCGTATGCATAAATTCCATACTTTTGCGGTACACGGGTTGCCCACTGAAGGTAACCATAAACAGATGAAGGAAGCCAAAAACGAGGGTACATCAAAGAGGACAGCCAGGGCTGCTGATTACGCGTATTATACGGGGGCGGCCTTTCAGATGATCGCTATCATCGGCCTGTTTACCTATATCGGCTACCGGATTGATCAGTCCGGCGGAACCGGACAGGTATTATACACTGCCCTTTTCAGTGTTGCCGGCGTGCTGATAAGCCTATATACGATTATAAAATCTGTTATAAAGAAGAATAGCGGCGGTCGGCGCCGGCAAGACCAAGCAAACGATCAATGACGATAACAGGTTTTGTATACAGGTTTCTTACGTTCAGTGCGGTGCTGGCCCTGGTGGCTGCCGGATTGCAGTACGCGTTCGCCCATACACGCATTCTGAGTCCCCATTTCTGGGTGTTATTTGCCATTCTGGCGCTTGTTACAATCGCAGCCTACCTGTTCGCAGCGTGGGGTATCCGGATCGGGGGACAATGGTCTGTTTTAAGCATCATGGGAAGCATCTTTTTCAAGTTTTTATTTGCGTCGGTTGCTGTATGGATAATTCTGCGAAAACAAACTGATAATCAGACAATTTTTGTGCTGAACTTTTTTTCTGTCTATTTCTGTTTTTCGGTCTTTGAAGTTATTTGTTTGTTGCGTAACTTGCGCCACCAAAACAAAATGTAAAAAACTGGGAATAGATGGATTTCAGGCCCCTTTTCAAATCAAAAAAAATACTTTTAACCGCAATATCTGCCGTTTTTCTCGTTATTTCGACTATTCACGCTCAGGAGCACACTGCAGCTTCTGATACGGTCGCTGGGGTGGTTGGCTCAGCAGAGGGTCATCATGACAAACCCTATAATCCCACTGAGGTGATCATGGAGCACATCAGCGATGCGCACGACTGGCACTTATGGGGGCATACGTCTATTCCGCTTCCGGTTATTTTGTACACTGATAAAGGTCTGGAATGTTTTCTCTCATCACAATTCCATCACGGAGAGCAGGACTACGAGGGGAAACACTATACCTACCGGCTGGTTGACAAAAAGAAAATCCAGGTGGTAAATACGGCCGGCGAGGTGGATGCGGAAGCTTCGTCAAAGGTATGGGATTTCTCCATTACCAAGAACGTCGCTTCGATGTTCCTGTCGGTGATCATCCTGGTGCTGGTTTTCTCTTCAGTGGCCGGGGCCTATAAGAAAAGGGAGGGGAAAGCACCGAAAGGACTACAGTCCCTGCTGGAGCCGATCATACTGTTCATCCGCGACGATATCGCCCGCCCGAATATCGGACATAAATATGCCCGGTTTATGCCCTTGCTGCTGACCATTTTCTTTTTTATCTGGTTCAACAATATGCTCGGCCTGATACCGATCTTTCCCGGGGCAGCTAACGTAACCGGCAATATTGCTACCACCTTTGTGCTGGCATTGGTGGTGCTGGTTGTTGTCAATGTGAATGGGAATAAGTACTATTGGAAGCATATCCTGACGCCTGATGTGCCCTGGTGGCTTTATCCTATCATGATTCCTGTTGAGCTGGTAGGGGTAATTTCAAAGCCGTTTGCGCTGATGATACGTCTGTTTGCCAATATCACGGCAGGCCACATTATTATTTTGAGTCTTATTTCACTGATCTTTGTGTTTAAATCACTGGCAATAGCACCTATATCGTTAGCGTTCGTATTGTTCATGAATGTGCTGGAGTTGCTGGTTGCATTCCTGCAGGCATTTATTTTTACATTGCTTACGGCGTTGTTCATCGGAATGGCCGTAGAAGAGCATCATTAATGGTAGTCAACTCTTTGTTATATTATATATATTTAAATTTAAGTTTATTATGGTAGGTTCAATTGCGGCAATTGGTGCCGGATTAGCAGTAATCGGTGCCGGCATCGGTATCGGACAGGTAGGTGGTAAAGCGATGGAAGGTATCGCCCGTCAGCCTGAGGCTGCATCAAAAATTCAGACCGCTATGATTATCGCTGCCGCCCTTATTGAAGGTGCAGCACTGTTTGCGATCGTAGTTGCTTT
>CAZJKM010000021.1:30799-34864 GCA_964546645.1 uncultured Sphingobacteriaceae bacterium | reverse complement strand
TGCACGATTGCCGATAAGGCAACCTACACGCTGGCCGAGCAGATTGTCAGGGATGTGATCCGGGAAAAACAGCAGGTTGCTCACATCACCAAGGAGCAGACGGAACTGGCCCGGCGGAACGCGATCAACCGGGAAGAATTAAAGCGTAGCATCTTCGATCCGGACGGGTATTTCGATATGGAGAATATCCGGCCCGGCAGCATCGAAACACAGATGCTGACCGTGGGCCAGCGTTCCGGCAACTTCAACCTGAACGGTGTGCGGATTGTCGCCAATCACGAGGGTGATCCCAATGCCGTTGCCATAAGCGACGGGCAGCTGATCCACTATGAGTTCGAGGTGCCGGGCAGCGGCTATATCTGGTCGATGTCTCCCTACAGCATATCGGGCCTGACATCCAATAAAACGTACTACATATACGCCCGGATCAGCAAGACCAATCTGGCGGGCACATGGGTTGTATCAGAAGACCGGGTAAACACAGAAGCGGAGGCAGGATATTACACGCTGCTGGTATGCGTGCTCTACACGGTTAAAGACGGCTACCGTGATTTTGACCGCATACACGGGATGATCTTCATGGTCGGTGATCAGATCACCGCCGGTAAGATCAAAGATATTTCCGGCCTCAACTACATGGATTTGACCGGGGGTACGTTTAACCTGGGCGGATCGCAGTACGGTATGGACTGGGGTGTAACCACTGCGGGCCGGTTGACGATCCGAGGCGGTATTACCGTAAACGCCGGTGGTCATTCGTCTCCTATAGGTGTTGACCGCGGCACATACAGCCCGGTTGACACTTACTACACCGGTGATAAGGTGCAGTATAACGGTTCATCTTATACGTACACCTATCCAACACCTGGCAGCGGGGTGGTGCCTACTAATACAGCAAGGTGGAAAGTCGACGCTGCTAAGGGGGAAACAGGCGCGCCGGGCGGACAGGGAATACAAGGTCCTCCGGGTGCGGATGGGCAGACCTTATACACATGGATACAGTACGCAACATCTGCCGCTGGGGCTGGTATGTCTCCTTCTCCAACCGGCAAGTCGTATATCGGGGTTGCCTACAATAAGACGACGCCAACCATGTCCAGCAATCCGGCTGATTATGCATGGTCTCTGTATAAGGGCGATCAGGGTATCCCTGGGACTCCGGGCGCTGATGGTACGCCGCGGTACACATGGATCAAGTACGGCACCAATGCGTCGGGTGCCGGTATAAGCGACGATCCGACCGGTAAAACCTATCTGGGTATTGCTTACAATAAGTTGACAGCAACCGAGAGCAATAACCCTGCGGATTACGAGTGGTCGAAAATTGAAGGCCCTCAGGGGGTGCAGGGATCACCAGGTATACCGGGAACTTCATCGTATATGCACGTCCGTTGGTCAGTGAATGCGAACGGTAATCCCATGCTTACCACGCCTGCCAAGTATGTGGGCACGGCTACTACTACCAGTCCCACCGCTCCGGCGTCCTACACTGCCTATTCCTGGAACATGCAGACTGGCGATCAGGGTATTGCGGGCACTCCGGGGGCTAATGGTCAAACGCCGTATTTACACATTAAGTATTCCAACGATGGTGGTTTGACCTTTACCGGGAATAGCGGGGAAGATCCGGGCATCTGGCGTGGGGAGTACGTAGACTTCACCATGGCGGACAGTATGAGTGTGGGCGCTTATACGTGGGTAAAGGTGCAGGGGGCTTCGATTGGCGAAAACATGCTGCGGGGTAGCGGTAAAGGGGTTTACAATATAAATAATCTTATATACTCAGCCGATCGGCCAAAGTGCAGCATAACCACAATAGACGGCCGTGAATGTATTTCTGTTAACGAGGCCACGCTTAGGTTAGCCGCGGTTACCATTGTCAACGGAAGCACATATACTTATAGTTTTTATGCGAAAGGTACTGTTGATTTAGTTGGCAGCATTGGGAATTGGAGCACCTTTTCATACGGAACTGTTGCGCTGAATATAACAACCGGTTGGAAAAAGTATACTAAAACGTTCGTAGCCCAAGGTACGGCTGACATCTTGCATATTACTGGATTCACAGGCACAACATATTTTGCTGACTTTAAGCTTGAAGAAGGCGGCGCAGCCACAGCCTGGATGCCGCATCCGTTGGAGCTGGTCGGCCCGGCTGGCTCCCCCGGCATCCCCGGCACTTCCTCATACTTTCACGTAAGGTGGTCTGCGAATGCGAACGGTAACCCAATGGTTACTACACCGGCAAAATACGTAGGTGTAGCTTCCACGACCTCACCGACAGCACCTGCCAGCTATACGTCATACACGTGGAGCATGCAGACGGGTAATGATGGTATACCTGGTGTGCCGGGGGTTGATGGGCAAACATCGTATTTCCACATCAAATACTCAAACGACGGCGGGGTAACCTTTACCGGTAATAGTGGCGAAGATCCGGGTGAGTGGATCGGCCAATACGTTGACTTCACGGCAGCTGACAGCATGAGTGTCGGTGCCTATACATGGGCCAAATTGCGTACTGATAGCAACCTTGTAAGAAATCCGGCGGCGACAGTTAGCATGGCGGGATGGGCGAAGCTTAACGGCCCCGGTGCGCTATCTGTAGAATCGCAGGATTTTCAAGGTACCAGCATTGGCGTGTTCAAGAGCATCTCCAATGGGGACGATCAAAACGGGGCTGATTGGTTCGATGTTGACCCAACGCGTATGTATGAGGTTACCGCATGGTTCAAAGCGCCGACTGCGGGAGGATCAAAGTATTTGGGTTTATACGGAAGAAAAGGCGATAATTCAGAATCCTCATTTCAGGAGATATTAAACCATTCAGGCGGTGTCGGCTCCACTCAGGCAAACTTCTACTTCTGGAATACAACGCAGACGCTGGCCGATTGGGTCCGGGTTACTGCGTACCTGTTGCCGGTTGGCTTTGACCCAAGCAACGCCAAAGGAATCGGCACAACGGGTGTTAGAAATCACGCGCGGATGCTTCCTGATTTGCGCAAGGTTCGCTTGCGCTGGCTCAACTTCTACAACGCCGGCACTTCCCGCACCGTCTACGTGGCCAATCCCTCTGTACGCGAAATCTTACCCGGCCAGCTGACGTACACCTGGGTAATGTACGCTGACAACGCATCCGGAAGCGGTATATCGTCCAGCCCCACCGGGAAAACGTACATCGGCTTTGCATCGAATAAACCAACGCCAACACCATCCACTACCCCCGGAGACTACACATGGGGGCAATACAAAGGCGATCAGGGTATACAGGGTGCGCCGGGTGCTAACGGCCAGCCTACATACACATGGATGAAATATGCCGATGACGTCACCGGCACGGGTATGAGCGACAGCCCGACCGGTAAGAAGTTTATCGGTCTGGCTCATAACAAGACTACAGATACCGAATCCACCAATCCGGCGGATTACCAGTGGAGTAAATACGCTGGGGATGATGGAACGCCGGGCGCACCGGGAGCCAACGGGCAGGATGGTTTCACAGTTGCCCTTAGTCCGCCATCGGTGACTATCCCTGCTGATTCAAGTGGAGGCAGCCCGATACTGACCAACGCATTCACTTACGTGCTTCTTTGGCGGGGTTCAACCTCTAAAGCAGTATCTATTACCGGATATTCCCTGACATCAGGTTTCACGGTGTCCTATTTCGGGAATAACATATGGATTACCGGGATCACCCCCGGCACCTTGCAGGGGACGGCTACCATCAGCTATGCAGCTAACGACGCAAGCTACAGCGGCACTATCCGTTGGAATTGGGCTATAGCTCCGGCAGGGCAACAGGGGGCAACTGGTGCCACCGGGGCTGCTGGCACACCGGGTGCACGGGGTGCGGGTATCCGAAACCGAGGGCCGTACGACCCAGCGGAAACATACATCGGCAATAGTAGTATTCAGGATCTGGTTACTCATGACGGGCTAACCTATCTGGCACGGGATACAGCCGGGACATTCAGTAATCAGACGCCTTCCAGCGGCGGTACTGCCTATTGGTTGCCATCCGGGGCAGAAATTGACTTTCTGGCTACAAAAGTGTTGTTCGCTGAA
>CAZJKM010000021.1:0-30789 GCA_964546645.1 uncultured Sphingobacteriaceae bacterium | reverse complement strand
TGAAAACGGCGTTATACGGAACGTCCAGACCGACGTATCCGGCAAGTGGGTTGAAATAAACGAACTGCGGCAAAAGCGCAATTCTTCCGGTGGCGGAACAGGAGTTTTTGAACACCAAAATAACATAGCCATTTTCAACGGGGCGACAAAGCTGCTGGAAATGGACGACGACAGTAGCCCGGGGTTAGGTGTGTTTTATATTGACTTCAATACAAATGTTCCGTGGGCTAATTTCCGGGGGGCGGTCAGAGAGCGAGACTGGTCAATGTATAACGCTAATTTCATCGGAACGGACAACCCGGCGTGGTCGCACGGCAACTTCATGAACGGGTTCCCGCGATTTATACTCGATTTGCTGCGCCAGGAATACGGCACTCCAACCCACACATGGCGATACTTTTTCCGTTATCCTACGCAGGGATTCAACGCCTCTGACCCTAACGATGACTATCTGTTCATTCCCAATACCAGTGTGGGCAACACGGCAAGTAACTTTTTTAACGCCAACACATTCGGGGCATTCGGGCGCGGCCACACGCGGATACTGGGACAGGAAGGTGACTTTTTGGAACTTGATAGCGATGGTTTGGTTGGAGTGCCTGACTGCGATATTATTCACATCGGAGGAACCAATACTTTCACATTCCCCCGGTTCATCACCGGATCGCCTGCTAATACAATCAATCATGCCGCCCTCCGCAAAAGTCAATACGGCCGGGAACTCCGATTTATCAATAAAGGCGCGGGTTATCTGACGCTTTCCCCAAGTGGCACGGGTGGCAATCTGTTCATTGACAGCGGCTGGACTGATGTCACCTCTGTAGGCGTTAGCTATGGCGAAACGGTAACGCTGAAAATAATAAGCAAAAACTCCATACCATCACACGTCTCCGAATGGCGCTGGTGTGTAGTCGAAAGAACATGGAACTAAAATCAGTAGAAAAATGAAAGCCAAATTAAACATCCGCGAATCCGTGCATTGTCATGACGCATCTGTTCCATCGCAGGAATGTCAACGAATAAACATCCTCACAGCGAGTGATGAGGAGATAATCAGCTTCATCCAAAGCCTAAAACCGGAGGAGCTTGGCGCTCAGCTGTTCCATGCGCTTAGGACGCTCCGGGGTTTTCAGACGGAATATGAGGCTGCCATTGATACGTTTTTCGAGAAGGTCAACAAGGGCATACAAGCTTTAAAGGAAGAAAATGGAAAATAAAGAGAACATCAAACCGCTTACGGAAGCTGAAAAGCGGGAAAAAGCAAAAGAGATTTTAGACAATTGGGCTAACGACACAAAGCCGGTAGAAATAAAACCGGGGATGGTATTTGATCCTGTTAAAGGATGGATTAAAAGCAAATAGAATGAAGAAGACAAAGAAGAACATTGACATCCAGAAACCATACTATACGAACGATAGTGGGTTCCAGGTGTGGGAAAAGTCAACTCAAAAAATCATCAGCGCGATTAATGCCGCCGGTGAATGTTACGAAGCGCTCGGAATAGGCCTATTCTCACGGGAGGTGTTTCACCGTCTGTATGCCAACGGTCATGCTTATCTGGATGCCGCAATAGATGCCGCATTAGCAGACAAATCTCTTTTTGCACCCATTCTGGCAGCCGCAAAAGCGCACGCTTCAGAAAGCGCCACAACGGTTATTGACGCAATTGATAACGTAAATGAGACCTTCGCCAAAGAGCTTAACAGTGCATCGGCGTACAGATACAACAACGCTGCACTTGATGTGCGTAGTATTCCGTTTGACGGAAACCGTGCCGTTTTCACCCAAGACTATGCCGGGACAATGCGCAGGGAGTGGTTTGATGAATATTTCCAATCCGAAGAGGAAGCCGAACTCTATACCCGCCTTTCGGATCTGGCGAACGAAATGAACACCGTACTTTCACTTGCAAAACAGCAGTTTGGCGTAGAATATCTACATGAGGTATTAACTATGGAACAAATCACCGGCGAATACGAGCTGGAGCCGGCCCGGTTTGCATCACTCTAAAAGTTACGCTGAGTTATAGCATTCAAATTAACCAACCCGCAACAAGTGCGTGACCGGCTCAAGCAGCACGCGAAACGCGTAATCGACATCCTTGCAGACCGCATGTACGATAAAGGCATGATCGCCATTAATGAGGCCAGAGCAAACGCTACCTTCCAGAACCATACGAACAATCTGAGGTCATCATTCGGAGTGGCCGTAGCGCTTAACGGCCGGATCATCAGAAGCAATTTCGAGCTTCATGGCAACGGTTCCCTTGGAGACGGTGGGGAAGGTTTGGCAAAAGCCAAAAGATTGATTGGTGAGCGTGCCGGACAATACCGGGATCAACTGTTGCTGGTTCTTGTGGCGGCTGAACAATATGCACTGTATGTGGAAAGTAAAGGCAGGGCGGTACTGACTTTCGTCTCATATGACCTGAAAAAGAACCTGAAGAAAATTATTTAACATGGCAATTGAAGTAAACGAAGGAGGTGTACCCCTGAAACTGGAGGCCCACCTCGACACGAAAAAGCTGGAAAAGGCATACCAGGACATGTTTCGCCGCCTGAACGATGTGCAGAAGGCAGAAATGCAGAAGACCCTGAAGGATACATTCACGAATATGGCCGCGACTACGCCGGAATTAGCGCCTGTAAGGGACGTCCGCAAGCACGAGATAGCCGCCGAGCAGAAAAAGCTTGCAGAATCACTTAAAGAAGCGTCTGCTGCCTTTGCTCAGCTTGAAGCATCTTCCCAAAGCAGCTGGAGCGAGCTGGCCCGTATGCGGGCTCAGGTGCAGGACCTGGCAGCGGCAAAGCGGGAGCTGGCAAGGCAGCTGAAAACAGGGGCGATCAGCGCGGAGGAATATACCCGGCAACTTGCTGCCATTGAACAGCAGCAATTCCAGACAAGTAACGCCCTGAAAAAACTATCAGCCGACGTGACCAATCATGCCAAAGCGGAGAAAGCGGCCGTTGGCAGCATAGAGGAGGCCCGGTTAAAGCTATCGGCATTGGGGCGGGAGATAATCGCTACCGGTGGCGCGATGGATGGCAGTAACACAAAAGTGAATGCAATGATTGATCAGTATAACGAACTCAATAACAGCCTTAAAGCAATCGAGGAGCGTATGGGCAATCATCAGCGTTCAGTGGGCCATTACGCCAAAGGGTGGAACGGCCTTCAGAATTCCATTAATCAGCTAAGCCGTGAGATGCCGGCATTTGTCGTATCTGCTCAGACCGGATTCCTTGCATTGTCTAACAATATTCCGATACTGGCTGACGAGATCAGCCGGGTGCGCACCGAAAACGCAAGGCTTGTCGCTGAAGGCAAGAAAGGTGTACCGGTATGGAAGCAGATAGCGGGTGCACTTCTTAGCTGGCAAACCGCGATGTCACTCGGCATCACTTTGGTCACTCTCTACGGCAAAGAAATCGGCGAATGGATTGGAACTCTATTCCGGGGCAAAAAAGCTGTTGACGAGTTGAAGGAGTCGCAGAAAGCGCTGAATGAAGCGAGGTTAAAAGGTGCGCAGTCTGCTCAGACAGAATTAACGTCCCTCAGGAGCTTGTACACCGCCGCCCGAAACACAAACCTATCCCTGCTGACACGCAAGAAAGCCGTTGAAGAACTCCGAAAACAGTTTCCGCAGTACTTCAAGAACCTCACAGACGAGACGATCATGGTGGGAAAGGCTACAGCGGCTTATACGCGGCTCACGGGTGCCATTATGGCCAATGCTCACGCCAAAGCTTACCACGACAAGATCAATGAGAACACAAGTAAGCAACTGGAAAATACAGAAAAGATACTCGATGCCCAAAGCAGGCTTGTAAAGGCCGAGAAGGAGCTGAAGGAGGCCAGAGAGGCAACGGCCGATACCTACGTAGATGTAAGCTTCGGAGGAGCAGTCCGGCCCGGGGAGAACAGGCTTGATTTGGCAAGGGCTGCCAGGAACGACATTGCCAAAGAGATAAATACGATTGAGCAGGAAAACAAGCGCCTTGAAAGCCAGAATAGCAGATTTGCCAGTAATATTCAGGAGCTGGTTCAAAAGCACGGCCTGAGTGCGCTAACCGGTGACTACAGCGAAACCAGCGTTAAAGAAGTGTCCGACAAAGTGCTCAATGCCCGTCAGTCGCTTCTGGATAAAATAGCTGACCTTGATGCCGAGTATGCCCGAAAGGCAATGATGAGTGACGATGAAGAAGTACAGGCGCTACGGGACAAATTCACTAAAATACGCCGGGAGGTTGAGCGGTTCAACGCAGATCCTGAAAATAAAACCGCAATCATTGATGTGAAGGTTTTGGGTGCGTTGCAGGATAAGGCTGAAAAGAACCTCACCTATGAGCAGGAAAGCAAACGTCTGCATAAACAGCTGGATGATCAGCTGGATTTATGGCAACGCTACCAGGATGCACGTGCAGAGATTGGAAACGAAGCGGCACGGCGTATGTTTGAGCATGAAAAGGGGTTTACAGAGGACTTTCGTAGGCTTCTTACAGACCAGACGGCAGCACTACAGGGCAAGGAGGCAACCAATGGACTTAATGACGTTGAAAAGGAGCGTCTGCACAAAATACAGGCAGACCTCGATGCGTTTGATAAAAACCAGCGAGATCAGAGAAATGCCGCCTATGCTGAAGCTTACCAGGCGGCGATGACTTTTGAGCAAAAGAAGCTTCTGCTTACTACACAGTATGCGAAAATGGCCGCTGAAATAAACGACCCGGACAATCCGGAACTGAAGCGGCAACGGGACGAGGCGATTCAGGCGGCAGAAAACGAAGCTATGCAGCGGACGGAGATATTCCGCAAGCTGAACGAGGATGTTATTGGGTATACCAAGCAGCAATTGTCTGACCAAATCGGCCTTCTCAATAAATCCCTAGAAAACGAACTGATCACACCGGAAAGTAAGGCCCGAATACAGGCGAAGCTAAAAGAGCTGACCGAAACACTGAATGCCACCCCGGAGGACGGCGGATTCTGGGATAAACTCATTGGAGAGGGCTTTTCCGCGCATGAGGCAGCGCTGAAACGCAGGATTGAACTGATCAATGAGGCAGCCCTGAAAGAAGGCATCAGCGCCGAAGAGGTAGCTAAGCAGGCTGACGAACTGGTGAAGATCAAGCAAGAGCTGAAGCAAATTGCCGCACAAAAGTTCAACGCACTGGCCTCAGCCCTGTCTGATGTATCCGGAGCGTTTGCCGAGCTTGCCTCATCCCTTCCTGATACGGCTTCCGGCCTGAAAGACACATTGCAGTCTATGAGCGACCTGACAAAGGTTGCAAGTGACGCTGCCGGTTCCGTTGCCAGCTTTATGTCGGGCGATATTATTGGTGGCATATCAAAGGGCATCCGGGCTATTACAGGGGTAGTAAACTTCTTTAAACAAGCAAAAGAAAGCGCAAGACAGGCCCAAAAGGAAATTGAAGCGTACTATGCCTCGTTGAAATCCGGTGAGATGGAGCACGCCCGTATGCTGAGGGAACGTGCCAGGGAGCAGGAAAATATAAACGACCTGACCCGCGAGGAACTCGAAATACGGCAACGGATGCTGGACGAGCAAACGTCCGCAAACAAACGTGATTATGATTACTGGTTGCGTAAAATACAGCAGGAAGGTATTCAGGTTGTTGGGCAACGAACTGAAAAGTATGGTGGATTTCTCGGCATTGGTAAAAAAACTCGTGTCGTAGACGTTACCGCCGGACTACGTAGTGCAACCTATGATGATATTGAACGGCTTGCTGTACAAGGGAAACTCAACGAAGAAACGGCCAAATGGTGGGAGGAACTCAAGAAGGTCTACAGTGAAACAGAAGCGATCAATGATATGCTGAAGGAGATTGAAGAAACCGAAATCAGGAAAATGACGGGTGGACTAACAAGCCAGAGCCTTGCAGACACAATTATCAATGGCATCAAACAGGGCAAGAAGGGTATTGCCGATTTTGCCGATGACTTTGAGGATTCCATTGCCAACGCTCTTCTTTCCGCAATGAGTTATACACTACTTGAAGACGATGCGAAAAAGCTTATCAAACAGTTTCAGGATGATGCTATGTCCGGTGATGGGTTAGATTCCTGGGAAGTACAACGATTCAAGGAAGGTGTTCAGAGTTTAGCCCAAGTTGGGGTTGATGCGGCGAAGGCTATTGAGCAGGCGTTAGGAACCACGTTTGGTAAAGATCAGAATACAAAACTAACCGGCCGCCTGATTGAGGGCCTCACCGAGCAGACTGCCGGTAAACTTGAAGGCTTATGGAGAGCGGTTTACGAACTGGATGTAAAGCGATTCGGACTTGAAAGCCAGCAACTCGCACTAATGAACTCTAAGCTGACGGCGCTTAACCAAATCCGCGACAACACCGGCCGTACAGCCGACAACACAGACCGTCTGGCAGCGATTGAAGCCGGAATTACACAGATCACTATTAACACCCGCTCCGGAAGCGGTAAAACATTGGAAGGGATGGGGTTATGACTGGATATGCTAAAATAGGCGCTAACGACACCTACACGACGTATGGATGTCTTTTTATGGAATATTTATAAACATCTTTTAGTCAGATAATTATCAATCTAAAGTAGAATATTTATGGCATTAGGACAGCAGACAGGCGGAAAAACAAAAGGGTCTCGCAAAACCGGAGGCAGGAAAGCGGGCACCCCCAATAAGGTAACCTCGGATATGAAAAGAGCATTGCTTGACCTGTTTGAGGACAATTGGGATCAGATACGCATCGATATACTATCAATACCGCCCATAGAAAGATTAAGCTTTTTTGAGCGTATCATGCCTTTCGTTCACCCCAAACAGGTAGCTATTGACCATACAACGGGTGGAAAGGGCATTGAACCGGTACAGATAGTGTTTAGTCATACCCCGCTGTCAGAGCAGGATTTAGCAGAAATGCAGGCAATTCAGGAAGGTAAGCCGCTGGAGCTGTTGAATTGAATTATTGATCATCAGTTACAGACCGGCTCTGTAAACGATTAATGCAAAGCGCTTAGTGCGGCATCTTTTCTCTGTTGGGTTATTTTATTCTGCGGATTTGCATATACGTTGGGTAAATAGGCAGGGAATACAATAGGTACGGAAAATTTTATATTCGTCACATGAGACGCTGAAATATTGTCAGATTTGGAGGCTCCAAAGCTTACAACTCCCATGACGCCAATCCCGCCTTTAGTGGTTTCGTCTTGAGTGGTGGTAACGGCTACATCAAATTCTATCCGTTGTACCTGAACTTCATTTTCAGAATCAGAATCACCAACATACACACCTGGTGCTTTTATCCCAATAGGATTGATGGTGCCGCCGACATCTTTTATTGCTTCTTGAGCATCTGCAAGTCCGTTTGTAATATCGGTAATGGCCATCGCTACGAATTCTCTCAGTTCCATGGTCGTGAATTTTGTCAATAATAATAAAAAACCGCTGTAATTAAATATTCAATCGCATATTTTATTTGCAGAAACCAAACAGTATGTTTATACTTGTAATGCGAAATAACGCTTGAGAAATCAAGCAAATAATTTATTAACAATATACCCGGCGATCGGTTGCAAGTACCGAAATACCCCTACTTAGGCGTTATTTCGCAGCGACCGGGTTTTTAGTTATCAATATTATGATACCAAATCAAAATGCCGGGATTGCGAACCCCGGAACCCAGCAAACACCCCCAAGTATTATTGAACGATTGAAGGAACGAAACATCGGTCACGTATGCGTAACGGGAGATTTACTTCAAAAGGCGAAAGATTATCAATCACGTGGTCTGTTCTTTGGCATCGTGCCTGTCAAGGGAGATAGCATGACTTCTAATGATCCAAACAGGTGCATACCAGATGGAGCACGGATATTTATAGGCGATTTGGGGCCTATTACAGATCTTTTTTGGACCCGAGATGTACCTATTCGTAAGTCAGTCGCGATCTACATTGAGAATAAGGAAGGCAAAGGCGGTTTCTTCTGCAAAGAAATCTCTTTTATTGATTATATCAACAACACAGTCGTTTTATCAAGCTACAACCCAAAATATCCACCTGCCCATATACCTTTCAGTAATATAAAGCGCATGTTCAATATAGATCACATTTTTACAAGCCCCGAAGATGCTCCAGTAATACCTCTTTCAAGTCAAAATTCACCGCAATAAACTACGATTATGGAAAAGTTGATTGACATGCTTAAAGCACAAAAAGAACCACTATACTATCAGGCTTTAATAACGGCATTTGTTGAGTTTATACAGGAGGAAAATCAAAAACGCTATGCCTCTGAAAAAAGGTTAATGACCAAAATTGAAGCGGCAAAGGTGCTTTATCAGAAGTAACTATATTCCTCAGACCAAACTCAATAAATGCTCTATAAACAACGCTCCACAAATTTGTGGAGCGTCATCAAGCCCTGCAAATTGCGGGGCTTTTTTGTTTAAGTATGGCTACCTTCGGCATATTCACAAAAATATCATCATTATGGAACAACCAAGATTTGAAGATTTGCCGATGCTAATGGCTAAGATGATCAATGAAATTTCGGAACTAAAAGCTATAATCGGCGAAAAGCTGACCACGCCTGAAGGCTACGAACCGGATATAACAATGTCACCTGAAGAAGTGGCGAAATATATCGGCTGTACAGTTCAGAATATTCATAAGAAAAAGAATACTGGCCAATTGCCATATTACAAAGTAGGGCGCACTATCTACTTTAAAAAGAAGGATATTGACAGTGCATCCCGTATTAAACAACATAGACGAAAGTTTTTCAAATAATTTTTTATGGAAACACAGTTAAAATTTGAGGATTTGCCAAAAGTAATAGTGGAGTTGAAACAGGAAATTGCCGAGTTGAAGGCGATTATTAGGGATAAGCTTACAACTCCGGACGGTTACGAGCCAGACGTAACCATGAATGTCGAAGAAGCTGCAAAGCATCTTAAATGTACTCCTGATAACGTCTATAAGAAAGTCAAAGCAGGCACAATACCTCACCACCGTTCAGGTGGAAGAATATTCTTCAAGAAGAAGGAGCTGGATGCCTCAACAGCAGTTAAGCAGTATAAGAGAAAATTCTTTGAGTGAGAAAGCTGCGCTGTTTATTATATCAAATCGAAATAAAAAAGCCAAGGAACCAAGAAGGCACCAAGGCTTAACCAGTAAACATAGCAAAGATATAAATTTGTGTGTAAATATTGCTAAATTTGAGCACAAATAATGTACACCTTAAATAAATATGAATAATACATATATAAACAATAAAAGTAAAGAATAAATATATAAATATAGATGAGTTTGGCTAATGCCAAACCGCGCTATCATTCTTCTTTTTAACCAGTAAACAAATGGCAACAACTAAATACAAGTATCTTGTATTTCCTGTAAACCTCATGAAGAAATGTTTTATGGCTCGCGAAAAAACATTCCGTGAGATGATGCGATACGGGATAGGACACGAGGCATGGCAGATACGAAAAAAGAAACAGTTGACCTTCGAACAGCATTTCATGGGGACGTTATATTCCTACAAAAAGGGAACGAGGTTGCCAGAGGCTATACGCGAAACTTTTGATGAACTGGAGTACGCCGGAGACGGCCATTTAGAGATAGAATGGGTTGACGGCATGCCAAGTTTCGACGATACAGTAATAACGTTTACCGAAAAGCAATTCAGTATTTTAAATAGTATTAGGAATAACCTTTCGGATCGTTTGATCGAATACAATTCTTTCAATGTGGCACTAAATAACTTATATATGGAATCACCTAACGTGGTCTCAGTCATGGATGAATACCATAACCTTTTTTCGCTGTACGAAGGCAGCCCCACACCATCCATGCCTAAGAGTGCCTTATTTGGGTTCAGGGATGGTAATAAATCCGAGTTCGAGCTGGTTTGCTTTTGCGTTTGTGCCGGCCTAAAATCAATGTTAGGTAGCAAACCTTTTATAAAAACCAATAAAGAAGCGGTAATGAACCGATCAATCGTACTGGGAGAGGAAAACGTAGACATTGCGGCAAGATATTCAACCCGTCGATTATGGGATAAGGTTGTGGCACATCTTACGGAACACTGGGGATTGAAATATTACTCCAGTTACACTCGTGGTTTTTATGTGTCATTTAAGATGTCTATTGAAGATCTTGCCTATAAAGCTGAAACGATGAAGGACAAGGCTAAAATTGAGAAAATGAAACAACAGCAAACAGAGGCAAGGAAAAAAGCACTGGAGAGGATAAAGGCGGGATATTAATACCAATAATGCTATCATTGCATCTTTGTTGCCCTGGATCATAGCAATCTCCTTTGCTGTGTCCATAGTCAGGATGTAATCACGCTTGTTAACGTACTGATTTGCAGACTTGCTAAATTTAGCGACTTCGTGAGCGGCCCGCACCATTTGAGTTTTCACCTAATTTGGTGAAAACCTCATAATCCTCATTTAACAATGATAGCGGCGTCTATGTAAACGCTACCAAAATGGCGAAGTCGTTCGGGAAAAGGCCAGGTAAGTGGTTGGAGTTGCCAAGCACTTCTGATTTTTTAAGGGAATTGTGTGAAGTCCGAAAATCGGACATCACTAATTTAATCGTCACAAATAGGGGTAATCACTCTGACGGCCGAGAGCAGGGGACTTGTCTACACGAGGACATTGCTCTCGAGTTTGCTCGCTGATTGTCTCCATCGTTCGCCATCTGGTGTAATGACCGAATAGTGCCAAAACAAAACCCCATCCAGTCGGACAGGGTTAAGTGAGTTTTTACCATACACTAATGCAGGTGACACAAATGTAGCAATTCCCTCACGATTGCACAACTCCGCGTCGAAATTGCTACCCTTTTTGCTACCCTTTTGAAATGAAAAAAGCTAACTATCCTTTTGTCAGGTAATTAGCTTTTTGAATGGTGGAGCCGGAGGGATTCGAACCCTCGTCCAAACATGGTACAGTGTACGCTTTCTACATGCTTAGCCTCCGTTTAATTGTCGGGAAGGGGTAGGCCGGATGCCTGCCTGTGCCTTCTTCCGTATCCGCTGTGTCTCGCTGGTCCATCGCGGCGCTGAACCGGCCAGTCCTGTAGTTCGATGCCCCGTATGTTTAAGTGACAGAACCGCACCTAAACGGGACAAAAGCTATGCTAATTCTGAATTAGGCAGCTAAGGCGTAGTTATTTTCGCCATTTATACGTGTGAAAGTTGAGATTAAAGCGCCATACTCACAACGCGCTGCATGCTTACATAACCGTCTCCATCCTGTCAATTCCGGTCGGCCCCGATTATTATTTTATGCTACAAAGGTAGGTATTTTTCCGGGAAGTAAAGCGAGGTATTACAGTTCCTCTTTTTCATAGCCTCCCATGCAGTCCATACAGGCATTGGCATACGCATCGTATTCATCGTAAGCGGCGCCCGGCTTTCCATATAACGTAATAATCCTGTCTATCCTTACCTTGCTTTCGGTATCCAGGACGATAAAAAGCCCTTCATTTTCCTCCTTTAGCTCAATAATGCGGCCCCGCACTTCGCAGATCCCTTCGTCCTGGCAGAAGTAAAAAATTTTGCCGGTGGAGTTTTTTTTAATCTCTTCTTCAATGACCTCCCGGTACTCCCAGGCTACAGGGAGGTACGCGTTTTTTAATGAATCGGTCCGGAGCGTCATGGTATGCTTATTTTTCTTTTCCATATCCCTGGCAATTAACTGAAAGGTGCTGGGATATCTATTGATATCCCGGACAAAGTTACATAAAATGACGGTCATGGTTTGTCAGACAAATTTTTATATTTGGAGGTTTACGAAAAGCAGGCAGCGGGCAACGCGGACAGGACTGGAAAACCGGATTGTGAAAAAAAGCACGGCATTTTTATGGCAATCGTTTTTGTAGGTGCCTTCAGGAAATGGTATAGCCTGTGTTGGCGCTACCTGCCGACAAAACAGACCCATACGGTGAAACCGTTAAGGAATTGGTACCCTGATGGGCAGGTTCCTGTTTAGGATGTTCCGGTGCGCCCCGGGTAAACCGCGAGACCCGCTTTGATACAGGCCAGCGCAGCCTTCAGGTCTTCCTGATTCAGGACATATGCCAGCCGGACTTCATTTTTACCAGCCCCCGGTGTGCTGTAAAAGCCTGTAGCCGGAGCCATCATGACGGTTTGGTCCTGGTAAGAAAATTCCTCCAGCATCCATTGGCAGAACCGGTCCGCATCGTCGATCGGTAAGCGGGCTACGACATAAAATGCACCACCGGGAACAGGGCAGTACACACCCGGAATGGCATTTAATCCGTCAACCAGCACATTGCGCCGCGTGGTATATTCCTCCTTAACGGCTTTGAAATAGCTTTCAGGAGTATGTACAGCGGCTTCGGCAGCGATTTGTGCAACTGCCGGCGGGCTAAGCCGCGCCTGTGCAAATTTCAATCCGGTTTGCAATACCGCCGTGTTCTTCGTAATCAGGCACCCCAGACGGGCGCCGCAGGCGCTGTAGCGTTTGGATACCGAATCAACCACGACCACATGCTCGTCAAAACCCTCCAGCTGCAGCGGCGAAATAAATTCGCGTCCATCGTAACAAAACTCGCGGTATGCTTCATCCGCGAATAGGTACAGATCGTGTTTGAGGCACAGGTCGCGCAAGGCTTCCATCTCCTCCCGGGAGTACAGGTAGCCGGAGGGGTTGTTTGGATTGCAGATACAGATTGCTTTGGTCCGGGATGTGATCACCTGTTCAAATGCAGCAATCGGCGGAAGGGCAAATCCGGTTTCAATGCCTGAAAGGATCGGCTTTACAAGGATGCCGGCCATGCAGGCAAAGGCATTGTAGTTGGCATAGAACGGCTCAGGGATGATGATTTCATCGCCGGGATCCAGGCAACTCTGGAAGGCAATGGTGAGGGCTTCAGACCCTCCATTGGTCACCAATATATGTGATGGGGATATATCGTATCCGTAGTTGTTATAGTAGCCGGACAGCTTTTCACGGTAAGAAGCAAAGCCTTCGGAAGGGGTATACGCCCATACCTTAAACGATACATTCCGGATAGCTTCCAACATAACCGCGGGTGTCTCAATATCCGGTTGTCCGATGTTCAGATGATATACCTGTTTACCGTCGTGTTTAGCCTGATCGGCGAAAGGGGTCAGTTTGCGGATGGGAGAGGCCGGCATGGCCTGCCCTTTTTGTGAAATAGCGGGCATTATGAAGCAAAGTTGAGTATAATGTATTCTATAAGCTGGTAATAAAAAAAGGCCACCAATCAGAGAGGCGGCCAGTTATGAATCTTTGTTGTGATTGTTAGTTGGTTACTTCTCCCTTTACGTACAATGACTTGATCGGAGTTTTCGCATTGGAAAACACGCGTACTGATTTCGTGAAATGGGATGCGGAAGAAGCATTATATGTAATGCTGACAGAGCCCTCTTCACCAGGTTTTACCGGTGTTTGGGTGTATTGGGGGACTGTGCACCCGCAGTTTGACTCCACTTTGCTGATAATGATCGGCTCTGTACCCACATTCGTGAATTTAAATTCGTAGGTAACAGGATTGTTCAGCGGTATCTTACCGAAATCATGTGTTTCTTTCTCAAACTTAAATTCCGCTTTGCTGCTTTGCTGAAAGGCTGTAAAACCCATAAATACGACGATAGCGGCAGCATGAATAAAACTAAGTATGAATATTTTTCTAACCATTTTATGATGATAGTTATGAATGTGTATGCAAATATACCATTTTTTGTGCCAATTTTTACTAAATTGCACTATGTTCTGTTTTTGTTACAGGCAGAATAAAGTTTTACATAGAGCGGTTTTCTTTATAAAAGAATTTGTTTTTGTGCACCCGTTTCAGAATTAATGATATTTTTATGTAGCTTTGGGACGTTGGGAAAGCAGTACCGGTAACAGCTGTTTGGAATGAATGACGACTCTATGATGCAGAATACCCATATAAAATCCGCCGCCATCAGTATGCCAGCGCTGAGTTTTGATGATTTTAAGACGTTGGTGCTGAAAGATTACCGGATTGCATATGAGAGCAGGCAGGTGAGTTTGCTGGGGAGGAAGGAAGTGCTTACTGGAAAAGCTAAGTTTGGCGTTTTCGGGGATGGTAAGGAAGTGGCGCAGGTGGCGATGGCCAGGGAATTCAGACTGGGAGATTGGCGGTCGGGTTACTACCGTGACCAGACGTTCGTATTTGCCACCGGAATGCGTTCGGTATATGAGTTTTTTTCCCAGCTGTACGCACATCCCGATGTGGAGGCCGATCCGTCTTCCGCCGGCAGGCAGATGCCCTGCCATTTCGCATCCCGCCATGTGGTTGAAAACGGGGCTTCGGCGGATCAGACACTTATGATCAATTCGGCATCGGACATTTCAACGACCGGGGGGCAGATCCCGCGGTTATTGGGACTGGCCCAGGCATCCAAAGTGTATAGGAATAATCCGGCGCTGAGTGCGGTGTCCGGCCAGTTCACAAGTGACGGTAATGAGGTTGCCTTCGGTACGGTCGGTAACGCATCTACCTCTGAGGGGGTTTTTTTGGAGGCTGTAAATGCGGCGGGGGTCCTGCAAATCCCGATGGTACTTTCCATTTGGGACGACGGGTACGGAATTTCCGTTCCCAATAAGGTCCAGACGACCAAAGAAGATATTTCGGAGGTACTCAAAGGTTTCCAGCGGGATGAGAAGGGAGCTGGATTGGAGATATTCAAAGTAAAAGGCTGGGATTATCCCGGATTGTGCGAAGTGTATGAAAAGGCGGTTACGATTGCCCGCGAACAACATGTGCCCGTACTGATCCATGTTACGGAAATGACCCAGCCACAGGGGCATTCTTCGTCCGGATCGCACGAGCGCTATAAATCGAAGGAAAGGTTGGATTGGGAGCAGGAGTACGACTGCCTGGTGAAAATGCGTGCCTGGATGCTGGAAGCCGGTATCAGTACCGGGGAGGAGCTGGAACAGCTGGAGAAAACCGCAAAGGATTTTGTCCGGAAAGAACAGCGGAGGGCGTGGGCTGACTTTACGAACCTGCTGACGCAGGAAGCTGCCGGGGCGATTGAACGGTTGTCGGCTATTGACCATGAGGCCGTAAAACCGGTGACCGCAGAGCTGAAAGGTTCGGTGGAACTATCCCTGAAAGAGATTTACAGTACAGTAAGACGGGTGGCGAGGATACTCCGGGATACGGACAGTCCGGAGAAGGCAGCGTTGCTGGACTGGTACGATAAACAGCAGGTGCTGATTGATGACCGCTATCATTCATCCCTGTTCACAGGAACACCGGAAGCCCCGGCCTGTCAGCGTCCCGTGTCACCGGAATATGCAGACGATGCACGCATGGTCGATGGAAGAGAGGTGTTAAACGCCTGTTTTGCTGCTAATTTCGAGCGGGACCCCCGGTTGCTGGCTTTTGGTGAAGATGTGGGTGTGATCGGTGATGTGAACCAGGGTTTCGCAGGGCTTCAGGCCCGGTTCGGTGAACACCGGATTTTTGATACGGGTATCCGCGAAAGTGCCATTATCGGCCAGGGAATGGGAATGGCCATGCGCGGGCTCAAGCCCATTGCTGAGATCCAGTACCTGGATTACCTGCTGTATGGGCTGACGGTGCTGAGTGATGACCTGGCCAGTCTGAGCTATCGTACCAAAGGCGGACAAAAAGCACCGCTGATCATCCGGACACGGGGGCATCGGTTGGAAGGTATCTGGCATTCCGGATCGCCGATGAGCATGATCCTCGGATCTCTCCGCGGTCTCCACATCTGTGTGCCGCGGGATATGACCCAGGCAGCCGGTATGTACAATGTACTGCTGCGCAGTGACGAACCGGCTTTGGTAATCGAATGCCTGAACGGCTATCGCCTGAAAGAACGGCTGCCGGAAAATGTGGGGGAGTTCATCGTTCCGCTCGGGAAAGCGGAAATCCTCCGGGAAGGAAAGGATGTGACGGTCGTTTCCTACGGTTCTACCCTGCGCGTTGTGCAGGAAGCAGTCCCCGAACTGGAAAGCATGGGCATTTCCATTGAAATAGTCGATATACAGACCCTGCAGCCATTTGATCTGGATCACCTGTGCGCCTCTTCATTACGTAAAACCAACCGCCTGCTGGTGGTGGACGAAGATGTGCCGGGTGGTGCTTCTGCTTTTATCCTGCAGCAGGTATTGGAAGAACAGGGCGGTTATTATAGCCTGGATGTACAGCCCCGTACCCTGTCCGCAAAAGAACACCGGCCTCCCTACGGCTCTGATGGCGACTATTTTTCAAAGCCTTCCGCAGATGACGTGATCGAATCTGCTTACGCGCTGATGCACGAGAGCAATCCGCTGAAATATCCATCGTTATTTTAAGAAACGGCCACCATCAGTGGGCATACAGGCCGTTTCTGAGGAAATGGTCGGCAATGGTCAGCGCTGCCATTGCTTCCACAATCGCTACCGCCCTTGGGACCACACACGGATCGTGGCGCCCCTTACCCGTAATCTCGGTGGAGTTGCCCTCCTGATCAACGGTTTCCTGTGACTGCATGATGGTTGCCACCGGTTTGAAGGCCACATTGAAAGTAATGTCCATGCCGTTGGAGATGCCGCCCTGTATGCCGCCGGAGAAATTGGTCTGTGTCCGCAGGCGCCTGGCATCCTGATCGGGATTGGAAAAAATGTCGTTGTGCTCTGATCCGCGCATGGTTGAGCCGGCGAAGCCGGATCCGTATTCAAATCCGTGTACTGCATTGATGCTTAGCATTGCTTTTCCCAGGTCGGCATGCAGCTTGTCAAAAACCGGCTCACCCAGACCCACCGGTACACCGCGGATGATACCGCTGACTCTTCCTCCAACCGTATCGCCCGCTTTGCGGACCCCGTCAATGTACGCCAGCATTTCATGGGCCGTGGCCGGGTCGGCACAGCGCACCGGGTTCTCTTCGCGTGTAGCAGTCAGAACTTGCAGGTCATTGGTATCCACATTCGGCGCTTCGATCGCGCCAACGCCCGATACGTGGGCGAATACGGCAATGCCCTGCTGTTCAAGGAACAGTTTTGCGATGGCACCTGCCGCCACCCGGGCTGCTGTTTCGCGTGCGGAAGAGCGGCCGCCACCCCGGTAATCACGGATGCCATACTTGATCTGGTACGTAAAGTCCGCATGTGAAGGCCGGTATTTATCGGCGATATGCGAATAATCCTTTGAGCGCTGATCCTCATTCGGAATGACCATGCAGAGTGGGGTACCGGTGGTCTTTCCTTCAAATATCCCGGAAAGAACTTTTACCGTATCACTTTCTTTGCGTTGTGTGGTGATCTTTGATTGTCCGGGCCTTCGTTTATCAAGTTCTGCCTGTATAAAATCGGGATCTACGGTGATATGGGGGGGACAGCCATCAATAATTACCCCGATCGCTTCGCCGTGCGATTCACCGAAAGTGGTGATCCTGAAAGCCTGACCAAATGAATTACCTGCCATTTTTATGATTGCGTATTGTTCTACCTTTTATTTACTAAACGAACCGGTTACCGGGATGTCCGGCCGGTCGACATGAAAGCCATGCTGTTCCAGGTCGTGCCAGAAAGCCGGGTACGATTTGCCGACCACTGCGGGATCTTCGATCACCACCTTCGGGAAAACCAGGGCCAGCGGTGCGAAGGCCATGGCCATGCGATGGTCTTCGTAGGTGTGGATATGCAATGTTTCCGGAACATACCGGTTGCTGGTATCCAGGTGGTATACCTGAGGAGCCGTTTCTGTGAGGATTACACCAAACTTCTTCAACTCCTGTTGCAGGGCTGCTATCCGGTCGGTTTCCTTGATCTTCAGCGTCTCCAATCCGGTGAAAGCGGCTTCCAGGCCAAGAGCTGCACAGCACACGATAACGGTCTGTGCCAGATCAGGACACGATTTGAAATCAAATAACTGCTTTCCGCTACGCCGTCCGGTTTTGCTCAGGGTAACCCCGTCCTGTTCAAAAACGGATGCAATGCCGAAATGTTCCATGATTTCCGTAATGGCCCGGTCGCCCTGCAGGCTATCCTTTTTCAATCCCCGCAGGAACAAACTACCTTCTCCTGCGAGTGCCAGCATCGCATACCAGTAAGAGGCAGCACTCCAGTCGGGCTCTACATAAATGACACTATTCGCCGGTTGCTGCGGGGAGATAGTGATCACCTGGTCTGCCCAGTGGTGTGTGATGCCTGTTTCTTCCAGCATACGGAGGGTCATTTCCACATAGGGCCTGGACGTGAGCTCATCCTCTATATGCAGTTCGAGGCCCTGGGGTAATGCGGCGGCAATGAGCAGCAGGGCTGAGAGATACTGACTGCTTACACTGCCTTTGATGCTGATCCGGTTAGCTGACTGCCGGAAACCTCCCCGGATCCGGAGAGGGGGGAAACCCGCTGCTCCGGCATAGGTAATATCGGCTCCCAGTGTTTTCAGTGCTTCCGCTAAAATACCGATCGGCCGCTGCTGCATACGGGCCGTTCCCGTCAGCAGAAACTCTCCACCACTCACCAGCGGGAGGTAGGCCGTCAGGAAGCGCATGGCTGTGCCTGCCGGACCGATATCCACCGTGGTAACCTCCGTCCCTGCCTGTGCCGCTGCCGCGAGCGCCTCCTGCATGATGGCTGTATCATCCGCATCACTCAGGTTTTCAACGCTTACCCGGCCGCCTGACAGGGAGGCAAGAATGAGCGCCCTGTTGCTTTCACTTTTTGAGCCGGTAAGCTGTACCGTCCCGGAGAGCACACGTCTGCTGTTGGATAGCGATAAGTGTGTACTGCCTTCCATTATGCCTCTATTGCCGGTTTGGCGTTCATGATCTCGTTTTGCTTGCGGATCGATTCGTTGTGGATCAGTTCCATCAGTTTTACGGTGAAGTCTTTGTCCAGCTTCAGCGCCTGTGCCAGGTTACCCCGTTTCTGGATGATCTCATCCCAGCGGTTTACCTGCAGGATGGTTACATCGTTATCCCGCTTGTATTCACCGATTTTTTCCACGATCTTCATCCGGTCAGCCACCGTCTTGATGACCTGGTCGTCCAGTTTGTCAATCTCTTTCCGCAGCTGGGCCAGTTTGTCTTCAAATACAGGGTCATTGGACGCTGCATGACGCAGCTGGACGTGGTCGATCAGATCTGCCAGGGCCGCCGGGGTCAGCTGCTGCTTGGCATCCGTCCATGCTACGGAAGGATCAATGTGCGACTCGATGATGAATCCCTGCATATCCAGATCCACTGCCTTTTGTACAACATAAGGGATCAGTTCGCGGTTACCGCAGATGTGGCTCGGGTCATTGATGATCGGCAGCTCAGGAGCTACGGTTTTGAGCTGGATGGCGACATCCCACATCGGCTCATTGCGGAAAGCAGTCTTCTCATAAGAAGAGAAACCCCGGTGAATGGCAGCCAGTTTTCTAATGCCGGCGCGGTTAATACGCTCCAGTGCGCCGATCCAAAGTGACAGGTCGGGATTAACCGGATTTTTCACCAGTACCGGGACATCCACTCCTTTCAGGGCATCTGCAATTTCCTGTACGGTGAATGGATTGGCCGTTGAACGGGCACCTACCCATAAAATATCCACGCCGGCGGCTAACGCCTCTTCCACGTGTTTAGCCGTGGCTACTTCCACGGTGGTGGGCAGGCCGGTTTCCTCTTTCGCTTTTTTCAGCCACTCCAGGCCAATACTGCCGATCCCTTCAAATTCTCCGGGGCGGGTACGGGGTTTCCAGATACCGGCACGCAATACCGATACTTTTCCGGTCGCAGCCAGCAGGTGAGCAGTGCCGAGCAGTTGTTCTTCTGTTTCCGCACTGCAGGGGCCTGCAATAACCAGTGGTTCTTTACCTGTATTCAACCATGAACTCAGGGGGAGGATGTCTAAATTCAGCTTCATGCTATGTGTTGTTTTTGTTTTAATTATTTTGTGTGCTATTTCGTGTTATTATACTTTGTCATTTTTCTGGTACTCACCCATAATGGTGAAATTGATGGTATGCTTCAGTACCTTTCGGATGGCGGCATCATAATCCTGTTGCTTTTTCCATTCGATATCCACATAAAATTCGTATTCATTCCGTTTGCCGAGTACCGGCATGGACTGGATCTTACTCAGATTGATATGCTGTTCCGCAAAGCAATGCAATACTTTGTACAAAGCCCCGATCTGGTTGCCGGTCTGAAAAGAAAGAGATGCTTTATTTGCCAGCGGATTGTTGTTGATCTCATTGGAAAGGATCAGAAAACGGGTGTAGTTCTTTTTATTGGTTTCTAACCGGCGTTCCAGTATGTGGAGACCATAGAGTTTAGCTGCCAGCTGGTTGGCGATGGCGGCTGTGTTGTGTAACTGGTTTTCACTGATCTTTTTAGCACAGGCGGCCGTATCCATCCCTTCGCTGACTTTAATCTGGGGGTTGTCCTCCAGAAAGTCGGCACATTGCCGGATGGCAATCGGGTGCGACTCTATGAACTTGATATCCTCGAAAGGAACACCGGGCAGTGCCATCAGGTGCAGCTGGATGCTGAGGTATACTTCGCCGGTGATCTGGAAACGGTAGTCGCGCAACAGGTTATAGTTCGGTAAGAGACTGCCCGCAATGGAATTTTCGATGGCCATCACAACATAGTCAGCATCTCCCTGTTTCAGGACATCGCAGGTGCGCTTAAAAGATTCGCACTCGACGGTTGTGATATCTTCGCCGAAATATTTGTATGCCGCTTCTTCATGGAAAGAAGCCCTTGTGCCCTGTATTGCTACCCGTTTTTTACTCATTATTCCGTGTAAAAAAAAAGTCCCGGCCTACACGCCGGGACTTTTCTGTTTTCATAATATCATCTATTATTCTACATATCAATCCCGGCCCTTACTGCTAAAGTAAAAGTAACCAAAGAACCAATATGCATTATGTTGTCTCATTTTCATTTTTGATGTGCCAAATGTACAGCAAGAATTCCGGATTAGCAAGAAAAAAATAAAAAAACAGAAAAAATTCAGCAGGTACCGGCACCTGCCCTTATTCCGTGTTGAGCGTTATTTCAAAGTCAAGCGGAAGAAAAGGGGGAATGCCACTACTATTGATGCCGCTTAATCCGTAGGCCTGTTTACTCGGTGCAAAAAGCCGGACTTTTCCTCCTCGTCTGATGTTCGGCAATACCGTTAACCACGCATTTACACCTACGTTTGCCGCGTTCAGTTTGATTTTAAACTCGTCATTTTCTTCTACGATCTGGCCGTCTGGGCGTCTCAGCGTGTATTGTGCATTGATGGTGGTGTCAATGGCAACAGGAGCACCGCTGCCTGCGCTGAGTATTTTATAATAAACACCGTCACTGTTTTTAGTAAACTCGTCAACCGTATATCCGGCATTGACAATTGCGTTCCGGATCTGGTGGTCGTCGTATTGGTCCAGATCATCAATCACGTGGATGGTGTAATCAATGGATGCATTCGGCGGAATACCTCTGCTGCGAACCCCGTTACGCCCCCACAGTTGCCTGGACGGGACAATCACCCGGATCCGGCCACCTGCTTTTTTCAATACCTGTTTCACCACCATCTTCATGCTTTCTTCTTTTTCCACCGGCGATCCGGGCTGTCCCGCATAAGAAGAACCAAACGGGAAATAGCCGAAAAAATCAGCATACCGGTTATTGCTGTGCAGGGAGTCGATCGCCTGGTATTGGCCGTCCAGGCTTCGTTGGGTAAACACCAGCGGTACCTGGTCGGTGTATTCAATGTCCTTGCCGGTACCTTCCTGCATTACCTGGTAATAGATACCGGTGTTTTCAAACAGTTGGACGGTCAGCCCGTTGGCCTGTATATAATTCCGGATATTCTCTTCGTCCAGCTCTTCAATGGTCTGGTATTCCTTTTTTTCGCAGGAAACAAAGAGGATAGCCGATAAACATGCCACTAACAGTGAAAAACGGGGGCAGGGTATATTCATTCGTAATGTGTAGTTTTAGTAAGTCTGATCCGTTATATCTATGACTTCGATCGTGTAATCAAGCGGGGAGTTGGGCGGGATAGAACCTCTTATCCGGTCCTGATAGGCATACGGGGAGGGGGTAATGAATCTGATTTTAGCACCTTTTGAAATCCCGGCATATGTTAAACCAGCATATTCACCGATATCCTCTCCTTCGATTGTATGAGGCAGGAAGCACCATATCCATGCGGGTATGACATTCGTCAAAGCGAATACATCCCCGTTCGGATTCGTGTTTTTGTCAAATTCAACGCCGTTTAATAATTTTCCGGAATACTTAACCGTTACCTTGGGCGCGTGTATCACTTTTGTAAAATCAGGCAGCATCTCAAATCGGTAATTGTAGTTGCCGTCACCCGGATTCAGTAACTCAAACCAAATACCCCGGCCGTCCATCTGGAGATGCGCCTGGCTGATTTCTCCGATTGTTACCAGGCTGTCCACATATCGCTGAAGAATCGGTGCCTCGATATCCAGGTACTTATCAAAGTCATAGGGTTCGACAGGGTCCTTTTTACAGGCTGTAAGTACGAAAATCCCAATCAATCCCGCCACTACAGCATTCAGTCTTAATTTTTTCATGATTCTTATTGTTTGCAAAGTTATTGAATTAATTACGCATTTTGGTGTGTTAACATATTTTAACATTAACGTTGACGTATTATAGGTCCTAATTGCTACAGATTGCCGGGGTTCAGACTGCCCGGGCCGTGGCACACCATATAGCAAACTTAGCTAAACCGTCGCTGATATGCAAACCGGATCGTCCGGTAACCGTGCGAAAGCAGAACGAAAGTCGTATGTTTGCGTCTGTGGTGAAACAGGCGACTTCATGCGTAAACTGAGACTCAAAAACAGGTGGGTACTGGTAACCGGCGCCTCTTCCGGGCTGGGCCGGGAGATGGCTGTACAGCTGGCGGTGCGGGAGCAGGCCAATCTGATCCTGACGGCCCGCCGCCCGGACCGGCTGGAGCAGCTTAGGGCGGCGATTGCGCAACAGGCAACGGTCAGTGTTGAACTGGTGCCGGCTGATTTGACCGTACGTGAAGATGCCGGAAGGGTGCTGGACCATTGCCTGGACGGCCGTGACCTGGCAGGGGCGGTGCTGAACGCCGGTGTCACCTATTTCGGTCATCATATAAAAATGGAATGGGAGCAATTTGAGGCTATATTGCAAACCAATGTGGTCAGCGTGGTGCAGATGACCAACCGCCTGACGGCCTATTTTGATGAACCCGGCAAGGAGGGAGGGATTATGATTGTTTCCAGTATGGCGGCGCGCTGGCCGGTTCCGTACCAGGCCGTTTATTCCGGCACGAAAGGATTCCTCCTGAATTTCGCTACAGCGTTATCACAGGAACTGGAAAATCCGGACTTTTCGCTGACGGTGTTTTTGCCGGGGGGGATCGCTACAGAGATGACCGGTACCGACAATTTTGTGTCCCTGCAGCGTTACCTGATGCCCGTTCAGCAGGTGGCCCGGGAAGGGTTGTCTGCCTTTAAGAAACGACGACTCACGTATATACCCGGTAAGATAAACCGCCTCAGTAGTTTATTTTCGCCTTTCGTTCCGTCATCCCTCGTCCTGAAACAGCTGAAGAAAATATATGGAAACGCACTGTTTAAGAATGATGAGTGATGAATTATGAATGATGAATTAGGGGGGATGCGGTTCACTCATCATTCATCATTCATAATTCATAATTCATCATTCAGAAAGACCATTGGCTCTGGCCACAATTTCAGCAATGTCCAATAGCTGTACCTCCTGTTCCTTCTCCTTTGCTTTGAGCCCGTCACGCAGCATGGTCATGCAGAAAGGGCAGGCAGCAGCCACTATTTCGGGGGCTGTTTGTAAGGCTTCTTCGATCCGTTCCACATGGATGTCTTTGTTCCCTTTTTCAGGTTCTTTGAATAACTGCGCACCGCCGGCCCCGCAACATAATCCGTTACTGCGGCACCGTTTCATCTCGGTCAGTGCGGTGTCCAGGCTTTCCAGCACCTCCCGCGGTGCTTCGTATACACCATTGCCCCGTCCCAGATAGCAGGGGTCATGGTACGTGATGCGCCTGCCCCGGAAGGATTCACCGTTTTCTGCCTGGAGTTTACCCTCATCAATCAACTGCCGGATCAGCTGGGTATGATGGATCACCTCGTAGCTGCCGCCCAACGCCGGATACTCGTTTTTCAGTGTATTGAAGCAGTGGGGACAGGCCGTGACGATCTTCTTAATGTGATACCCGTCCAATACCTGAATGTTCATCAGGGCCTGCATCTGGAACAGGAACTCGTTGCCGGCTCGTTTGGCAGGATCACCGGTACAGCTCTCTTCCACACCTAAGATGGCAAATTTAAGTCCGACGTGATGCAATATCTTACAGATATCACGTGTAACGCGTTGTGCACGCTCATCAAAGCTGCCGGCACATCCTACCCAGAACAGGATGTCAGGGCTTTCGCCCCCGGCTGTCAGCTCAGCCATGGTAGGAACAGTGAATGCGGTATCAGCCATGCGATATTAAATAAAAGCTATCGGGGTTATGAGTCGTTCTCTTTTCAAAATCTCCCTCATTCCTTACTTGTTTTCCAATTAGTACGGTCGGCCTGCGCGTATTTCCACGGTGCACTGTTGTTCTCTATATTGCTGAACATAGTGTTGATGGTGGCCGGAGCCGTTGATTCTTCCATCACCGCGTACCGGCGTAGCGCTATGATGATCGCCAGCGGGTCGATGCTGACCGGGCAGGCTTCCACGCAGGCGTTACACGTTGTGCAGGCCCAGATCTCTTCCCGGGTGATATAATCATCCAGCAGTGACCGGCCGTCATCCTTCCATTCTTTATGGGTATCTATATTCTTTCCCACTGCTGTCAGGCGGTCACGCGTATCCATCATGATTTTCCGCGGCGATAACCGTTTGCCCGTAAGGTTGGCCGGGCATACGGACGTACACCGGCCGCATTCCGTACAGGTGTACGCATCCAGCAGGTTTTTCCAGGTAAGGTCTGTCACGTCCTTTGCCCCGAAGCGGGCAGGCATATCCGCCGTTTGTTCCAGCAGGGTAAAGGACGGGTCCAGCATGGCTTTTACTTCATGGGTCACACTGTCCATGTTGGTGAATTTCCCCTGCGGCGAAAGCCGGGAATAGTAGGTGTTGGGAAACGCCAGCACAATGTGCAGGTGCTTAGACCAGGCCAGGTAATTCAGGAATACGAAGACACCTGTGATATGGAACCACCAGGCGGAGCGCTCTATCCATACCAACGCGGATAGGTTGTCTGTCAGCAACGGCATGAGCCAGGCACTCACCGGAAACGGCCCTGCCGGCACATAGGGTGGTACAGCTGCAAGCTGCAGTTTCTGGTCAGCGGCATTCATCACCAGGAAGGCAGTCATCAGGAGGATTTCCGCAAGCAGTATCAGGTTGGCATCCGTAACCGGCCAGCGCGTCATTTCCGTGCCGGAGAATCGTTTCAGTTTTCCGATATTTCTCCGGATCAGGAAGATCGCGCAGGCGGTAATAACAGTCAGTGCCAGCCATTCGAATGCAGTGATGAGCAGCTGGTAGGCCGGACCAGCTGCTGCAAATATACGATGGGTGCCAAAGAGGCCATCGATCACGATTTCCAGGATTTCGATGTTGATAATGATAAAGCCCAGGTAAACGAAAAGGTGCAGCAGGGCGGCGAACGGCCGCTTAAACATTTTCTTCTGGCCGAATGCGATCAGCAGCATGGCCTTCCACCGCTCGTGAGGGCGGTCCGAACGGTCCTCCGGTTGTCCGAGGCGTATATTCCGTAGAAGCCTGCGGGCACTTTTCCATGCGATGAGCAGGGATGCCAGGAGTACCACCGCAAAAATGAACCGGCTTATCATATGGATACGGGCTATGATACGAAAGTACGCATTTTCAATTGCTATGCAAGCATAATAAATAATTTAGATGGAATTTAAATGGTTGACGGCGATCTGCAGTTCTTACCATAGGTCAATGGCAATCCCGGTTTTATGGGGTAATTTTGTACCCTATAACAGAAAGGAAACACAACGATGAAAACCATTGAAAAAATTATGACAAAACCAGCCCGGCCCGGAATGGTGGGCGACGGTTTCCGGGTATTTAACTATATCCCCCGAGGGGGCGTGTCGCAGGACCGGATCAGCCCTTTCCTGCTGCTCGACTTCAATGCTGAGCATGACTTCCCGCCTTCGGACCACCTCCGGGGTGTGGACGTGCATCCGCACAAAGGGTTTGAAACCGTGACCATTGCTTATAAGGGCAGTGTGGCACATTATGACAGCAGCGGCAGCAGCGGCGTCATTAACCCGGGTGACGTGCAATGGATGACAGCCGGTTCGGGCATTCTGCACAAAGAATTCCATGAGGAAAATTATTCCAGAAAAGGCGGGCCTTTTGAGATGGTGCAACTTTGGGTGAACCTTCCACGGCGCAATAAATCCGAGCCACCCCACTATCAGGCACTCACGGCAGACCGGATGGGTAAGATAAGGCTTGAAAACGATAGGGGTGTAGTCAATGTTATTGCAGGTGAGGTCAACGGCACCAAAGGTCCGGCTACTACGTACACGCCCATTAACCTGGTGGATATCCGGCTCCGTGCCGGGGCTGCTTTTGAAACCCACATCCCCGTCAGCCACAACACGTCATTATTGGTCATCAACGGCGATATCGGGGTAAACGGACAGCAAGTAGCGGAACACGGGTTTGTGCTGTTCGGCAGGGAGGGTACCTCTATCCGCATCCAGGCGGTAAAGGATAGCGTCATTCTGCTGATGAGCGGCGAGCCGATCAACGAACCCATTGTGTCTTACGGCCCTTTCGTGATGAACACGGAAGGCGAAATCCGGGAAGCCATCATGGATTATAATATGGGGAAGTTCGGTGTGTTGGATTGATAGAAACTTTTTATCCTTAACTTAGCCGGAGTTGTAACAGCATCCGGTCATGCAGCATTTCAAAAAGTATCTACAGCGGCATATCTCCATCAGCGACGAACAATTCGACTTACTCGGCAGTGAGCTGACCGCGAAATCCTATGTAAAAGGTACCCACCTCTTAGGTGAGGGAGGAACATCCCAGGTCAGTTATTTTGTTTCCAGAGGGTTGCTCCGGGTGTTTACACTGGATGCGAAAGGAAAGGAGCATGTCATACAGTTCGCGCCGGAAGACTGGTGGATAGGCGACCGGGGTAGCATGTATTTCAATAGACCGGCGGCCTTTAACATCGATGTCCTGGAGGATTCGGAGGTGGTACTGCTCAGCAGGTCGTTTATGGATCATGCGCAGGCTGTATGCCCTGGTTTTGCGGCCTATCATGTTCAGCTGTTACACAACGCTGCCTGGCATATGCAAAACCGGATTAACCAATTGCTGGCGGCCACGGCAGAAGAGAGGTATCTCCATTTTATTCACCTGTATCCTGATCTTACGCTTCGTATCCCGCAATGGATGATCGCCTCTTACCTGGGCATCACGCCGGAGTCGCTGAGCAGGGTAAGGCGGGAGTTAGCCCATAAACATACCAAGCCAAAGGTGTTCTGAGGGATCATTTCCCGAACTATTTCCTGTCTGATTGGAAGAGAATCGTGGATTTGGAGTTGTAGTTGTCACCTTTTTCAAACCATATTCGGTTTTTATGCGTTTTACTGCGCACACACCCAAAAATATGCGTTTTATTGCGTTAAAACTTATTTTACTGCAAAACCTCATTTTTTATTAACTTTACTGTAGCAAAAACCGAATTACTGCAAAACATGGCATTTTATCCAGCAGGAAGCCAATGGCTTAAGCAACATTTGGGGTTGGTACATCACCGGCTCACCCATCGGTCGTTTATCGGAACGAGAAACAAGATTGAGGTTGAGCGACAAAGGTATTCCATTGACAGAAGGTAGTGTTAAGACCTACCGGACTATGCTACGTAACATAGGATTGTTCAGGGATGCAGGGAATAACGTGTCTTTCGCTTCAATGGGGCTTGAATGCTATGAGGATTACAGGGAATTCCTTACTCTATCGCTGAAGTATGGGGGCAATACAGTAGGGAAGTACCTGCGTACTCTCAAAGCGGTGGTTAATGAGGCAAGGGAGGACGGATTTACCGCTGTTATATTTTCTGGTAAACGTTACAAGGTGAAAAACGAATCGGTTACCAATATTTACCTCAACAAAACAGAACTGCAAAAGATATGGGAGCTAGACCTATCGGCAAACCCTACCACGTTGGAGCGCGCAAGGGACCTGTTTATTATAGGGGCAAACACGGCGCTCCGATTTGGTGACTGGTTGAAGCTGGATCCTAAGAAGATGATAGATGATATCATCGAAGTGAAGACACAGAAAACTGGCGCTACTGTTGCAGTGCCGATAAACGGGATGGTTAAGGATGTCTTCGCCAAATATGCGGATACACAGCCCGCCGCAGCGGTGCTACTAATATGTACATCGACGGCATACCCATACTATCTATCATGAAGATAACCGGTCACACGACGGAAACAAACTTTATGAAGTACATTAAATTGTCGGACAGGCAGCATGCTCAAAACAAAAATCACCAGCATAAGGATAACCGGCACTCTAAATTAATTTGCATAGTAGTAACTTATAAGTTACCTTTGTGTCGTGAAAGTCAGGGAAGTCATTGCATTCAGGAACTACTTTGAGGATTTCCTCAAGGGTCAGCCACAAAAAGTGCAGGAAAAGATTTTCAAGATTATCGAGGCCATTGAGACGCTGGAGCGTGTGCCTTCGAATTACCTGAAGGTCATGACCGGAACAGATGGGCTATACGAGGCAAGGATACAACTTGGCTCAAACATCTGGCGGGTATTCTGTTTCTTTGACGGTGAACGGTTGGTCATATTGCTGAACGGTTTCCAGAAGAAAACGCAGAAAACCCCGAAGAAAGAAATTGATAGGGCATTGAGATTGATGGCTGAATATTACGAACAGAAAAGGAGCAAATGATGGAAACTAAAAGCTGGAAAGACATCAAGGATAGTGTTTACGGTGCCAAGGGTACCGAAAGGAGGGACGCGCTGGAAAGGGATTTCGAGGGCTTCAAGGTCGGCTTGCTGCTTAGGAAAGCGAGGGAAGATAAACACCTCACCCAGGCGGAACTTGCCGATTTGGTGAACCGGAAAAGGGAGTATATTTCGAGGATCGAGAACAACGGGAGCAATCTTACATTAAAAACCCTATACGACATCGTTGAGAAAGGGCTCGGTGGTAAGGTGAAGATTTCGATAGAAGTGTAATCCTACGTCCGGTAATAAGACGTCGAAACCCCATCCAGCCGGACGGGATTTCTTTTTTTGGTTAAGATTTACAGCCTAACGGCGATATATTCATCAAACCGACAACGAGAAACTAAAAAACCCCTTATACATTAAGTATGAGGGGTTTGTGTGGTACCTGCTGGAATCGAACCAGCGACACAAGGATTTTCAGTCCTTTGCTCTACCAACTGAGCTAAGGTACCTTTTTCCGAAAAGGCCTTATCGCCGTTTTGGGACTGCAAATGTAGCGTCTTTTTTGATTAAAGAAAACTTTTTTTAAAAAATCCTGCTGCTTTCCGTCAGCTCCCGGAATTTACCGTCTTTCGGTCTCTGCAATCATTAAATAGAAGTAGCGGGGCTTAAACGAAAAACGGCTATGGAAGGATTTATGTCAGATAGCAGGAATCTCGGCTGATTGATAAAGAAAGTTCAACACGAATCCTCTCGTTCATTGAGATGCCCGGTAGGTTTCTCCGACTGCCGGTACCACCGGTGTTTTTTCAGTAAACGGACCGTCGGATTCAGGAAGATGAGAAAAAAGACGGACGTGATGGTGTTGGATGCGGTAAATGCGATTGCTACCTGTATGGCCGGGATATCGGTAAGATGTCGTGCCAGTTGGCCGAGCATACTGAAAAACGGAAAAATCAGGAGGACGCCGACCAGGTTGAACAGGGATGCTGACAGTGCCGCCAGCTTGGCTATCGGTGAAAGTTTCATGCTGACAATCAGGGCAGTTGAAGTTGTGCCGATGTTGGCTCCGATAACGATGGGAATGGCGGCATCCAGGGGAATGACGCCCTGGCTGATCAGGATAATAACGAGCCCCACCACCACGGAACTCGACTGGATGACAATGGTAATCCCAATGCCATACAGGATGCCCAATACCGGGTCGGACGCCCTGGATAAAATGCGGATCAGGGCCGGGTCATTCCGGATCGGTTCCATGGCCTGCCCGATCAGTGTGAGCGAAAAGAAAATAAACCCGAAATAAAAAATGGATTTACCGGCTACCGCGATACGGGTAGGAACCATGCTGATCAGGGAGCCCAGGACGATGAATACCGGACCAAACAGGGTCGACTGGACAGACACGATCCACGCGGTGGAGGTGGTGCCGATGTTTGTGCCCAGCAGTACCAGCAGACTCTCCCGCAGTGAAAGTACGCCGGCACTCACCAGTGAGACAGTGAGCGACGAAACCATCGTGCTCGACTGGATAACCCCGGTAACAGCGCCGCCCAACAGAAAACTCCCCAACGGGATAGCGGTAATCCGGCCGATCCATCGCTGAAGCCGAGGCACTCCAAAGCTTTCGATTTCCTTGCTGAAATGCTGTAAGCCATAAATAAACAGCGTAATGGCGGACAGAATAACGATGATGGTTTGCAGGGTCTCCATTGATTAAAAATGGTTGGCACGAAGATACGGATAATAGCCGATTATCGGCTAACTTCTTTACCTTTGATACGTATTTCAACAATGAACAGCTATGCTAT
>CAZJKM010000020.1:0-35455 GCA_964546645.1 uncultured Sphingobacteriaceae bacterium | reverse complement strand
GTCAGGGCTTTTGCCGGCACATGAATGATGAAATGAACCGGGTGGCCACCCGGTTTGCCAATAACGGAATGGTCCGGTTGTATACGGTGACGGTGGATGGCGAGTACGACGTGCCTGATATATTGTCCGACTATGCAACGGCCTATCAGCCGCAACAGAAAAAGTGGGACTTCCTGACCGGGGACCAGGATACCCTGTTCCGCATTGCACGGGATGGGTTTTTGGTCAATGCCGCCCGCGACACGTCACGTGAGGCTGCTTTTATACACAGTTCTTCCCTGATTTTGGTGGACTCCCGGCGGCGCATCAGGGGATACTATGATGTGAATATGCGGGGTGAAGTGGATAAGCTTATTGACGAGATCAAGTTGCTGTTAACAGAAGAAATCAGAGATATCAGTCGTATCTGACATGGAACCATACGAATCGGAAAAGAAATATAACAAATGGATCATCATACTGTCCGTGATAATCCCGTTGGTCGTCGCCCTGTTGTTTGGCGTTAACCTGCGTAAGCTGGGATTTGATGTGCAGCCGCTCACTTTCTTGCCGCCTATATACGCCACTATCAACGGGGTTACTGCTTTGCTGCTGATCATAGCTGTCCGGGCCATAAAAAATGGCAAGCGGGAGTTGCATGAGCGGCTGGTAAAAACAGCCATCGGTTGTTCGGTTGCGTTCCTTGCCATGTACGTTGCCTACCACATGACCTCCGAGAGTACGAAATACGGAGGGGAGGGAGCGATCAGGTACGTATATTATTTTATTCTTATTACCCATATCCTGCTGTCGATTGTAATTATTCCTTTCGTGCTGATTACGTTCGTCCGTGGTATTACCGGCAGTTTTGACCGCCACCGTAAAATAGCGAGGGTCACTTATCCGTTATGGTTATATGTGGCGATCACCGGTGTGATCGTATACCTGATGATTTCGCCCTATTATTCATGACCTTTTTGACAGGTTTTTGTTATTTTTGTACATGATGAAACGCATAGTCCGTGTCCTATTATTTTCAATGATACTGATGGTATCGGTTCCGCAGGTACAGGCGCAATGTGCTATGTGCAGTCTGAATGCGGAAAATTCCGTTAAAGACGGTAATTCAGCCGGCAAAGGGCTGAACAAGGGAATCTTGTTTTTGCTCGCCATGCCTTATCTGGCAGCCGGAGCCGTCGGCCTGCTGTGGTACAAGCGTTACCGGAGGAAAAATAGTGCGCTGCATATTGAGAACAGCTCCATTCATTTAAATTAGCGTCGTTTTCCTGCTATGGCCGCTATATATACTTCCCGGTTTTCAGCGGTAGTACATTCCCGCTGCCCCCAATGCAGGGTGGGAAAGGTATTTACCGGCAAAGCATACGGGTTGCACCAGCGGATCAATGAGATCTGTCCGTATTGCGGCCTGCGCTTTGAGATAGAACCCGGCTATTTTTATGCGGCAATGTACATCAGTTACCTGATGGTGGTACTGGAGATGCTTGCCGCCGCGATAGGCACTTATATAGTCACTCATAGCGAATCCCCCTGGCTCTACACCGGTGTGCTCATTGTGGTGATCCTATTGCTGGCCCCTTTTAACTTCCGTTATTCCCGGTTGCTGTTGTTGCATTATTTAACACCCGGGGTAACGTTCAGGCCGGAATACCAGGAGCAATTGTAAAATGAAAAAATAAACAAACATGAGATATTTCCTTTTTTTTGCTGTTTGTATGGCGGGGCTGCTGATCAGTTCCTGTAAAGTACTGTCAAACCGGACGTACCGGCAACTGCTTTACACGCAGGATTCCCTCCGGCAGGGCTGGACAAAAGCCAGTCTTGACAGCAGCAACCTGGAAGTGGAGTTGCAGCAGTTGAAGGAGCAATTGCACAAGGATACATCTGCCCTGATTGAACGGCTGAACAGCCTGCGGGCACAAAATACAGCCAGTTCTGAAGAGGCTGGCCGGCTTGCGGCGGATCTTGCGGAGCGGGAGGAGCGCCTGCGTGAAGTGGAGGAAATTCTCCGTACACGTGAGGAGGCAGGAAAGGCGCTCCGGGAACGTCTGGAAAAAGCGTTGCTTGGTTTCCGTGAGAGTGGCCTGACGGTGGATATGCGGGATGGAAAAGTATACGTGTCGCTGACGGACAAGCTGCTGTTTAATACCGGCAGTATCGTTATCGACAAGAAAGGGAAGGAAGCACTGGCAGAACTGGCCACGGTGCTGCATACACAGCCGGATATCCATATTGCGGTGGAGGGGCATACCGATAATAAACGGATCAATAACCTGGGACAGATTAAGGATAACTGGGACCTCAGCGTGCTGCGTGCAACGTCGGTGGTGCGTTACCTTACCGTGGAGCAGTCGCTGGACCCCGTACGCCTGACGGCAACAGGGAAAGGCGAATACCAGCCTGTGGACACCGCCGGTACGGCAGAAGCGCTGAGCAGGAACCGTCGTATTGAAATCGTGCTGTCACCCAAACTGGATGAGATCTATCAGCTTATCCGGGAAAAACAATAGCCGGTGCCGGCATACCGGCAAGGTGTTCGCCGGCAGGAAAGATAAATAAGCGAATGGATTGACAGGTAACGGGCAAAACGATACCTTTGCGGCAAAACAGTATACATGCCTGATACAACTTACATCCCCTGTTTAAATCTGCATCAGTTTACACAAGGGTCCGTTGCGGACCGGAGGCAATTTGCGACGGATATTGGCCGTGCGTTTACGGAAACCGGTTTTGTGACAATTACCCATCATGGTGTGGAACAGTCGCTGATTGATGAGCTGTATACTGTCGTCAAACAGTTTTTTGCCCTGCCTGACGAAATCAAGAGAACATACGAACGACCGGATTTGTCCGGACAGCGGGGGTACACCGCGAAGGGACGGGAGAAAGCAAAAGATGCCCATGTGCCGGACCTGAAAGAGTTCTGGCAGTCCGGACAAACCGTACAGGGTACGGATTCCGATACACCTGTGTACCCGGATAATGTGGTTGTCAGGGAGCTGCCCCGGTTTAATGAAACCCTGTCTGTTGTATACCGGCGGCTGGAAGAGATGGGGCGTGAACTGCTCAAGGCTATTGCCATTTACCTGGGAGAGGAAGAAACGTTTTTTGAGGGCATGGTATATCAGGGAAACTCCATTCTGCGTGCTATCCATTATTTTCCTATTGACAATCCGGAGGCTTTGCCGGCGGATGCGGTACGGGCCGGGGAGCACGAGGATATCAACCTCATTACACTGCTGATTGGTGCAAGTGCGGACGGACTGGAAGTACGTACGCGGGAGGGCAGCTGGTATGCCGTCAGTGCCCGGGCGTCAGATATTGTTGTCAATGTGGGCGATATGCTGCAACGGCTGACGAACAATAAGCTCCGTTCCACCACGCACCGGGTGGTGAATCCGCCCGCAGCACAAATGAGGTCTTCGCGTTACTCCGTACCCTTTTTCCTGCATCCGAAAAGGGAAACCAGTCTGGCTGTGCTGGATAGCTGTGCGGATGCGTTGCATCCGAAAATATATCCTGATTGTACGGCCGGGGAATACCTGGATCAGCGGCTCCGGGAAATCGGGCTTAAAATGTAAGCCGGTAACCGGAATACGTCCTGCCGGCGGGCATAACAAAAATATTTTTGCCCCAAAAGGGAGGATAATTGGTATGAATAATGTAGTTTAGCCCACTGAACATTAAACGTAGTGTATTATGTCAAAATTTGCAAAACTCCAGGAACTGATTGCCTCCACAGAAGCGGATGCCAAGAAATTTTATGAAAACGGAAACGGTGCCGCCGGCACCCGGGTCCGGAAAGCATTGCAGGAAGTAAAAACACTTGCACAGGAGATCCGGAACGAAGTGACCGAGATCAAAAACAAAGCAAAATAACCATTCCTGATGGTTATTTAGGATAGGTGCAACAGCCCGACCCGGAGGACGGGCCGGGCTGTTGTATTATCCGCCGAAGCAGAGGTATTTCAGTTCGGTATATTCCTCTATCCCATATTTAGACCCTTCCCTGCCAATACCCGATTGTTTGATACCCCCGAAAGGGGCGACGGCATTGGATAATAATCCGGTGTTCACGCCGACCATGCCGGCTTCCAGTGTCTCTGCCACGCGCCAGCAACGCTGTACATCCCTGCTATAGAAATAGGCGGCAAGCCCGAACTCGGTATCATTGGCAAGGGAAACTCCTTCTTCTTCTGTTTTAAACCGGAAGAGGGCACATACCGGTCCGAATGTTTCCTCATGGGCTATACTGGCATGGAACGGAACATCTGCCAGTACGGTAGGTTCAAAAAATAAGTCTTTGATCACGTTCCCGCCTGTAACCAGCCGGGCCCCCTTCTCCAACGCATCCGCAATATGTTCCTGTACTTTTTCCAGTCCGTCCTGATTGATCAGCGGTCCGACCTGGGTATCGCGGGTTAGTCCGTTACCGGTTTTTAAGGATTTTACCGCTTTGGTAAGCTGTTGTGTAAAGGCGTCGAAGACCGTATCCTGTACGAGGAAGCGATTGACGGATACGCATGTTTGCCCTGCATTCCTGAACTTGGCAGCAAGGGCTCCCTGCACAGCGGCATCGGGATCTGCGTCATCAAAAACAAGAAAAGGGGCATTTCCGCCCAATTCAAGGGACACCTTTTTGATGGAGCCGGAGGCCTGTGCCATCAGGGTTCTTCCCACTCCCGTGGATCCGGTAAAGGACAGTTTCCGGACCAGCGGATGGGTGCTGAGTACCTTGCCGATTCCCGCACTGTCTTTACCGGTAACTACCTGGAAAACTCCCGCCGGTAAGCCTGCTTTCTGTGCCAATACGGCCAGCGCAAGTGCGGTCAGCGGGGTCTGTGATGCCGGACGAAGTACCACTGTACACCCGGCTGCCAGGGCCGGCGCAACTTTACGGGTAATCATGGCCAGCGGGAAGTTCCAGGGTGTAATGGCTGCGCAGACACCTACCGGTTGGCGGATCGTTACCAGCCGTTGGCCGGTTTTGGGGGCGGGTATCGTATCGCCGTAGGTGCGTTTGGCTTCTTCCGCGAACCACTCCACAAATGAGGCGCCGTAGTCTACCTCTGCAAGGCTCTCGGCCAGTGGCTTGCCGCATTCCTGGGTCATGATACGGGCCAGCGGCTTCCGGTGTTCCATGATCAGGTTAAACCAGGTACGCAGGAGGTTTCCCCGTTCTGCAGCTGTTTGGTTCCGCCAGTCCGGCCAGGCACGGTGAGCTATTTGAACGGCCATTCCGGCATCATCGGCTGAGAGGTCAGCCACCCTGGCCAACACCTTACCGGTTGCAGGATTGATCACGTCAAACGTTTCTTTGCCGGTTGTCCACCTGTTATTAATAAATGCTTTTTCTGTAAATAATTCCTGATAGGTCATGTGTACGCGCCTTTCCTGTTTTTATCCGGGTGAAATGACCACTAAATTACACTTTTTATCAGTTATAACAGATGGCATGATTACCTGTTTTTACTTCGGGTCAATATTCAGGGCCTGTTTAATTTTATCTGACAGGGTTTTTATGGCTCTTTATGGCTGCAGAATTCGTCTCGGTTCGCTCCTAACAGCCTATAAAAAATCCGATGATATACATGTAAACAGGCTCTTGCAAATTAATGCTGATATTCACAGTTATATACTGTAATTTTACCCGCTGATCGTTGAAAAAAGTATTTAATCACAACAACAAGACAGGAGAACGTGGACAGAAAGCTCATTATTGGTACACGCGGGAGTGAGCTGGCTTTATGGCAGGCGAATTATATTAAAGACCGATTACAGGAAATCGGGGTTGCAGCGGAACTGAAGATCATTAAGACGCAGGGAGACATCGTGCAGCACCTGCGTCTGGATAAGCTGGAAGGCAAAGGGTTTTTTACCAAAGAACTGGAGGAGGAACTGCTGGCGGGGAATATTGATATGGCAGTGCATTCACATAAAGACCTGCCAACCGAGAACCCTCCCGGACTATGCATCGGTGCGGTTTCGGAACGGGAGGACCCTTCCGAACTGCTCATTATCCTGAAAGACTGCATGGATCCGAAGAAAAGGCTTTCGCTGAAGCACAATGCTACGGTGGGTACCTCGTCAAACCGGCGGAAGGCCCAGTTGCTGGCCATGCGGCCTGATCTGACATTGGATGACCTGCGGGGGAATGTGATGACCCGCCTGCAGAAACTGCGTGATGAAAAATACGACGCGATCGTATTGGCCAAAGCCGGTATCGGGCGGTTGGGGGTTGACCTTCAGGAATTTTACGTGGAGGAACTGCCACCGACGGAGATCATTCCGGCACCCGCACAAGGCGTGCTGGCCGTCCAGATCCGGGAAGATAACCTCCCGCTGAAAGCCTTGCTGAAACAGATTCATAACGAGGAAGTGGCAGAACTGATCGGGGTGGAGCGGAAAGTACTGAACCTGTTTGAGGGAGGATGCCATGCGCCTGTTGGCTGTTACTGCAGGAAGAACGGTGACCTGTATGAGGTCTGGACTGCTAAAGCCGATGAGGGTGATGAGTTTCCGGACCGGCTGTACCTGCAGAGCAACCGCATTGAGGGGCTGGCAGAGCGCGTTGTCGACCGGTTTAAGTCCGGAAGGAAATTCCCGTTATCGGTATTTATTACCCGGGATGTACCGGAGACTTCCTATTTTGCCCGCGCCATGGCTAAACATCAGATACGTGTGGAAGGCCGGTCGCTGATCCGTATATTTCCTATCATCAACCGGCTTGACCCGTATATCCTGAAGCATGTTACCTGGATCTTTTTTACCAGCAAGAATGGTATTGAGAACTTTTTCAGGTTGAACCCGCGCCTGTCAAAAAACGTGAAGTTTGCCGTTATCGGCCGGGGTTCAGAAGAAGCTCTTCGCGGCTACGGATACCTCCCTCATTTTAACGGGGAGAGCCTGGGTATTGACATGGACGGGATTGCGGAGGCCTTTGCCCGTGAGGCAGCGGGTTCCACGGTGCTGATTCCCCGTGCCAAAGTCTCACTGGAAACGATACAAAAGCGGCTTACTGCCGATACCAAAGTGATCAACCTGCCGGTGTATGAGACCAGAACGGAGGAGAACGTGGAAAAGTCAGGTGCAGATGTCCTCATTTTCACCAGTCCGAGCAATGTGGAAGCTTATTTTGCAGACAACCTGGTGGAACCCGGTCAGCAGATCATTTGCATCGGGCATTCTTCTGCCCGTAAACTGGCCGAATATGGGCTTAAAAGTGTCCTGCCTTACTCCCCGGATGAGATCGGTTTGGCAGAAGCGGTGTTCGGACTTGATTTTGACGAAAACTAACGCATACCAAAAAGCTTTACATGGGTATGATGCCGGCTGGCTGCCGGTATATTAATTTTGGCGCATTATTCATTGATAGTACATCAGATATGTTACAACGACCCAGAAGGAACCGTAAATCAGCTGTTATCCGGGACATGGTCCAGGAAACGCAGCTGACGGCCGCCAACCTGATCTTTCCCCTGTTTATCGTGGAGGGGCAACAGCAAAAAACGGAAGTCGCTTCCATGCCCGGCATTTATCGTTATTCCATTGATAACCTGCTGCGCGAGGTGGAAAGCTGCCTCCGGTTAGGATTGAAGGCATTTGACCTTTTCCCGAATATGGAGGAAAGCCTGAAGGATCCGTACGCCCGTATCAGTTACCAGGAGGGCAATCTGTACCTGCGGGCAATTGCTGCGGTGAAAAAGGAATTTCCGGAAGCCTGCGTCATTACCGACGTGGCGATGGACCCGTACAGCAGTGATGGCCATGACGGGCTGGTAAAGGACGGAGAGGTTGTCAACGATGAGACGTTGGAGATCCTTGGCAAAATGGCGCTGGCACATGCTCGCGCCGGAGCGGACATCATCGCCCCTTCGGATATGATGGACGGACGGGTGGGCTTTATCCGGAAGGTCCTTGATGAGCACGGTTTTACCGGAGTATCCATCATGTCCTATACCGCAAAATATGCCAGTGCATTCTATGGCCCTTTCCGGGATGCGCTCAACTCGGCACCCAAACACGGGGATAAGAAGACCTACCAGATGAACCCTGCCAATCAGCAGGAAGCGCTTATTGAGGCACGCCTGGACGCAGAAGAAGGAGCGGATTTCCTGATGGTGAAACCCGGCCTTCCCTATCTGGATGTGGTGAAGCTGCTGTATGACCATTTTGAGCTGCCCATTGCGGTATATAATGTCAGCGGGGAATATGCCATGCTGAAGGCTGCCGTGCAGAAAGGCTGGTTGCAGGAACAGCGGGCGGTTACCGAGGTGCTTACCAGCCTGCGCAGGGCCGGAGCCAGTGCCATACTGACGTATCATGCCAAGGAAGTGCTGCTCAATAAATGGCTGTAATGTCAGGGTATGGTTAAGGGCCAAAGATCAGAGATGAAGGATTAAAGATGAAAGATCAAGGACAAAAGACTATCGACTGACAACTATCGACTATAATAACCCATGTTAGATTCCATCAAAAAAATATTTACTTCCGGAGAGGAAGAGGAACCCCGGCCATCGGGAGCCAAAGCGGATATACCGCGGGAAAAATCTTCCCAGTTATATGAAAAAGCAAAAACGTATTTCCCGGGCGGGGTAAATTCTCCCGTACGGGCTTTCAAGTCGGTGTACGGGGTACCCCTGTTTATTGAAAGGGGCGACGGGTGTTTCATCTGGGATGCCGACGGCAATCAGTTTATCGATTTCTGCTGTTCCTGGGGGCCGCTTATACTGGGGCACAACCATCCCAAAGTACGGGAAAGAGTAACGGCGGCACTGCAGAACGGACTCAGCTTCGGGGCACCCACTGCCTTGGAAAATGAACTGGCAGAGCTGATCCTGAAGCACAATACCTACATTCAGAAACTGCGTTTCGTCAGTTCCGGTACGGAAGCGGTGATGTCGGCTATCCGGTTGGCGCGCGGGTATACCGGCCGCGAGAAGATTATCAAATTTGATGGTTGTTACCATGGCCATTCCGATTCGCTGCTGGTCAAGGCAGGTTCGGGGCTGGTTACTTTCGGTGAAACCTCATCGGCAGGTGTTCCCCGGAGTTTTGCTGACGAGACCATTGTACTGCCCCTGGATAATACGGAGGCTGTTGAAGAAGCATTCAGGCAGTTTGACGGGCAGATTGCGGCGGTGATCATTGAGGGTATACCGGCTAACAACGGACTGCTGATACAGACCGAAGCGTATATCCGCTTCCTTCGCGATATAACCGCCAGGCACGGCACGTTGCTTATTTTTGATGAAGTGATCACCGGCTTCCGCCTCGGTTTTGAAGGGGCTGCCGCCCATTACGGTGTCCAGCCGGATATCATTACCTACGGCAAGATCATTGGTGGTGGTATGCCGGTAGGTGCTTACGGGGCATCGGCCGCTATCATGGCACATATATCGCCGGACGGAGGTGTGTACCAGGCCGGCACCTTATCGGGTAATCCGGTAGCCATGGCAGCTGGTATCGCACAGCTGACGGAATTGTCCAGAAGCGGTTTCTACAAGGAACTGAATAAAAAGGCCGGTGACTTCACGGAATCCATACGGCGGTTTGCGGCCGCGCGCAATTATAAAGTGAAGGTATTCAGTGCCGGCTCTGTTTTCTGGTTTGCGTTTACCGCAGAGGAGCATATACGCGCCGCCACCGCGATTGACCACGGGAGCATGGAAAAATATAAAGTGTTCCACCGCGAGCTGCTGAACCGTGGCGTTTACTTGGGCCCGTCGGGTTATGAAGTAGCCTTTGTTTCTGCCGCACATACTAAAACAGAGCTGGAACGGGCGAAGCGGGCCATTTTTGAGAGCCTGGAAGTTGTATTTAGAAACTGACCTGATGTATACCACGGAGAACGATAAACGGCTGGTGGCCGAAGCGGATGCGCAGATAAAGGCACTGCACGGGAAGATCAATACGGTTTCCCTGATGCGGCTGGTTGTTATACTGGGAGGAGCCGCCCTCATTTTTCAGTGTGTCCGCACAGAAATTGTATGGCTTACCTTGTTCTCCATTGTAGCCGTGATGCTCCTGTTCATGTGGCTGGTAGCCCGCCAAAGCCGGCTGGAAGGATTAAAAAGGGCTGCTGAAGACCTGCGTTGGATAGGGCAGAACGAATTGGATATACAGGCGGGCCGTCCGAATGGTTATACCGACGGTGCGGCCTTTGCTGATAACCGGCATCCCTACACGGCTGACCTGGATGTGTTTGGAGAATCCTCGGTTTTCAGCCTTGTTAACCGTTGTGCCACACCCGGAGGGGTACAGCAACTGGCATTCTGGCTGCAGGCTCCTGCCACGGCAGCGGTCATCCGGCAGCGGCAGGAAGCCGTCCGCGAGTTGCATGAAATGCCGGAATGGGCGCAGCACGTACAGGCACACCTCCTTTTTAATCACCGGGATGGTGTGGACTACCGCCAACGCTTTCACCATTACCTAAGTAATTCACTTGGTGCATTCGGAAGCAGGGGGCTGCGATGGTATGTGATGGCAGCACCGTGGGTCTTTTTCGGGACTATCGGCCTTTCGTTCTTTGTGGACGCTTTTTCGGGTATCGCCATGCTGGTGGCAGTGGTCCATTTGCTGATGGCTATAGCTGCTTCAGGTAAGGTCAGCAGGATCTCCTCCGGGATTGACAAAACAAGCCGTGTGCTCACGGCCTTTGCCGGTGTGTTCCGTCAGATAGAAAACTACGCCTGGCAAAGCCCGTTGAATAAGGGGCTTGCAGATGAACTGGTTTTAGCCGGACAGCAGCCTGTTTCAGGAGCAATTTCCGGATTGGCCGTACTGATTAACAAACTTGACTACCGGCTGAATATACTGGTCGGGGCTTTTCTCAATATCGTCTTTCTGTGGGATTTTAAACAGGTATTCGGCTTATTGACCTGGCGCCAAAAGTATGGTGACCAGATTGTAAAGACGTTTGATGCGCTGTCGCAGATGGAGGCCCTGCTCAGCCTGTCGGTATTGCACCGGAACCATCCGCAATGGGTATTCCCCGAAATAGTGGCTGGTAATCCGGAAAGAATCGTTTTTGAAGCGGGGGAGATGAAACATCCCCTGATTCCTGACGCGGTTTCGGTGGCCAATGATTATGCCATGGAAAACCACCGGATCGCACTGATCACCGGTTCCAATATGGCCGGGAAAAGCACGTTCCTGCGTACCGTCGGCAGCAACCTGGTGCTGGCTTTTGCGGGAGCACCTGTGTGTGCCGGGCAGATGCGGGCATCTGTTGTTCATCTGGTGACGTATATGCGCATCCGTGATTCACTGAATGAAAGTACCTCCACCTTTAAGGCAGAACTGAATCGCATGCAGCTGATTTTGCAGACCGTGGAGCGCGAGAGAAATACTTTTTTCCTGCTGGATGAAATGCTGCGTGGTACCAATTCGGTGGATAAGTACCTGGGATCCAAAGCCGTCATCCGGAAGCTGATCGCCGATAACGGTACCGGCATGGTGGCTACCCATGATCTGCAGCTTGCTAAACTGGCGGAGGAATACCCGGAAGTTGTCCGGAATTTCCATTTTGATATACAGGTTGCCAATGACGAAATGCTATTCGATTATAAACTGAAACACGGGGAGTGTACTATCTTCAATGCATCCATGCTGCTCCGGCAGATTGGGGTGCATATCGAATAAAAGTCATTTCCATTGCAGCGCTTTCAGTGGAATGTATTATCTTTATCCCTCCCGGCAGCAGAAGCAGGGAACATGAATATAAACTTTTACAAAAAAAAACATGATAGATCCCTCATTTACACCCATACTCATGATCATTGGTGCCATTGTTGCACTTTTTTTGCTGTTATATATACTGCCGGTAAATCTCTGGTTCACGGCGCAACTGTCAGGCGTAAAGGTGAACCTGCTGAACCTCGTGCTGATGCGCCTGCGGAAGGTCTCTCCTTCACTGGTGACGAACGCCATGATCACGTCTACCAAAGCAGGTCTTAACCTGACTTCCAATGACATTGAAACACATTACCTGGCTGGTGGTAATGTCAATAATGTGATCAAAGCACTGATCTCTGCGGATAAAGCCAACATTCCGCTAAGCTTCAAGCTGGCCACAGCCATCGATCTGGCCGGCCGTGACGTATTTGATGCAGTGCAGATCTCTGTTAATCCACGTGTCATTAATACGCCTCCGGTAGCCGCTGTCGCTAAAGATGGCATACAGCTTATCGCGAAGGCGCGGGTGACTGTCAGGGCGAATATCAATCAATTGGTAGGTGGTGCCGGTGAAGAAACCATTCTGGCCAGGGTAGGTGAAGGGATCGTTACCACGATCGGTTCAGCGGGAAACCATAAGGAAGTGCTCGAGAATCCGGATAAAATTTCCAAAACGGTCCTGGGCAAGGGGCTTGACAGCGGTACGGCCTTTGAGATCCTGTCCATCGATATTGCTGATATTGATATCGGCGAGAACATCGGCGCCAAGCTGCAAACCGATCAGGCAGAAGCAGACCTGAAAGTGGCCAACGCCCGTGCAGAGGAGCGCCGTGCCATGGCTGTTGCCAACGAGCAGGAAATGAAAGCTAAAGCGCAGGAAGCACGTGCCAAAGTGATCGAAGCCGAATCGCTGGTGCCGCAGGCCATGGCAGAAGCTTTCCGAAGCGGAAACCTCGGCATCATGGATTATTACAAAATGCAGAATATCCAGGCTGATACGGATATGCGTGATTCGATCGCCAAACCATCCGGAAATAAAGGAAAATAGTTGTTGACCCTTAGGTTGAAGGGCAAAAACTGTTAAATTATGAATCTGACAAGACTAATATTGTTTCTGTTTTTTACGTCAGTCTTTTTTTGTGCTAATGCACAAAAAAAGAAAATCAGTGGGATTTGGGAGTTTAAAAGAAGTAAAAACATGATGGGGGACATTGTGAATGTACCGATGGGAGGGTTTAAGGTTTATGATTCAAATGGTACTTTTTCAAATGTCCGACTGACTCCGAAGGGTGCTGTTCTGCTCCAGAAGGGTACTTATCGTTTTGGCAATAATCAGGTTTACAAGGAGGTTATCACAGAACAGGCCGGGCAGCTGGGCTCCAAACAATCCGGCTTGAAGTATAGTTTTTCCAATGACGGAAACACCTTGATTATAGAAGGAGAAATTGATTTGGGCAACGGTAACAATAAGATGCAACTATATGAAGAAAGGGACAGGGTTCAGGTTTATAAACCGGGCAGCAGTATAATCAATCAACAAATATAGATCCCCTCTTTTGCGGAGCACCATATACCTTGTATGGAAAGCCGCACCCCTTATATAGAAAGCTTTAACCCTTTCATGGAGTCCGGTATCCCTTATATGGAACAGGCTGTCTCTTGCGTGGAGTGAGGCGTTCCTTGTATGGAGCGAGGTGTTCCTTGTATGGAGTAAGCTATTCTTTATATGGAATGAAGTATCTCTTGTGAAGACCGGAGCCTTCCGTATGCGGAGGAAGACAATCCATCTGTGGAGTAAGTGGTATCTTGCATGGAACGAGCTATTCCCCGGATGGTGCGACATGCCGGTTGTGAGGATGCAATTATAGCGCTACAGGCAAACAGTGGACCTTAAGAGATACATATAGCATAACTACCGCCCAACGCGATATCGGAACACTAAAAAATGTCCGGCTGACAGAATATGCCGACTCAAAGAAAAAGAGGAGAAAAAGCCCACTTTTTTATGAGGGCAAAAAATGAAAATCGGGCTTTTTCTCCTCTTTTTTCCCCGTGCCCCTTCCGACCTTTGTGTTATTGAAAATGTATGCCGCGGTGGCATACGTTGTTTTTAGTAACATTTTAATTTTTATTCATTATGAGGAAGTTTTTTCCCCTCGTCGGATTCCATAAGATGGGAGACGACCAACTGGCTACTGAGGCCGGATCTATTTTAACCGCCATGATGGCGAATGCTCATTTTCCATCCCCTGCACCGGCTTTGGCAGTGCTTGAAGCCGTACTGGAGGAGTACCGGGAGAAGCTGGAAATAGCCAGGCGTAAAGGCAGTCCGATGGACAACACGCTGAAAAACCAGGCTAAAGCCGTTCTGGCAGAGGTATTGATTGAGCTGGGCGCGTATGTTAAATTCATTGCTAAAGGTGACCGGGCTATCATCCAGTCGTCCGGTTTCCTGCCGTCGCAAGACCATTTTCCGGGTGGGAAGCCATCTGCTCCCGAGAATGTGCAGATGCTGAACCATCTGGGCGGAGGCGAACTGCAATTGAAATTCAACAAGGTAAGTAATGCGGTGATGTATGAGTACCGGCTGGCAGAAGTGTCGGCAGATGGAGTTACAGGAGAATGGAGTGATCGTGTACCTGTATTTAATTCGGTCAAGACCATCATCGATGGTTTAACCCGCCGGATGGAATACGAGGTGCAGGTGCGGGCAATTAACCGTCACGGCACCAGTCCCTGGAGCCAGCCGGCCAGGCAAATAGCGTTGTAACAGCGCTGCAAATTTTCTGGTAATTTAACATGAACCGGAGGTGTGGAGAGCGCCTCCGGATTTTTTGCGATTGATCCGTAAAATATCACAAGCTGAAAAATTTAACTTTATACGACTTTAACTCCATGTCGGATAAGATGTTTTGCTTTTTCAAAAGTTAAATAAAGAATAAACCTGCAGATTGACAACCCGATTAACAGAGAGGTGTGTCCCAATCAGGCAGGCACTGATTCTTTAGGGGACAGCTTTGTAAATCTTACTCCTAATTATTCTGTTTATAACTGGCCAAGCGGAGGGCCAGAAAGAGATAGACATCATTGAGCGGATGTATGCGAGGCTCAAATAAGTCGTAGTTCCGACTCCGGGAGTAAAGAAATAAAGAAAGGGATAGAATAGATAAGGGTGATACTGCCAGATAAAGTAAATTTATTATCGTACTTTTGGATCCATAAACTGTTAAATTACGAGTAGTCGTGAGGTGCCGTATGGATGCCATCAAAGGAACACCAGACACATTGGATATCCAGTATTTGATAAACGGAAGCGAAAAGGCATTCGCTGCATTGTATGATCATTATTGGGAAAGCCTGTTTAACTATGTGGTTGGCGTGATTCAGGATAAAGATGATGCAATGGACATTGTACAGGACACCTTTATCACGCTGTGGAAGCAGCGCAGTTCCCTGAACGGGGTAAAGTCGTTAAACGCATACGTGCATGCCATTGCGCGCCACAAATCGTTTAGACACATTCGCGATAATATCCAAAAGCGCGATTATTTACTATCGCTTGTCGACTATTTTATCAACCACGAAGAAAGTCCGGAGAACCTCCTGATCTCAAAAGAGGTGCAGGATCTCATTGACGCGGAAATCGATTTGCTGCCACCCAAAATGCGGGAAGTTTTTCTCTTAAGCCGGGAGGAACAACTGTCGTATAAAGAAATAGCTGATAAGCTGAACATCTCAGACCGAACGGTCAGAAACCAGATAAGTAATTCGCTTCGGGTACTCAGGCAAAAAATAATGAGCGATCGTAAGCTATACGTGCTGCTGCTGCTGGCATTAACCAACGGCGTGGTTCATGATGAGGCATCTACTGCAGAAGGCCCTCCCGGCAGCAGAAGCTATACCAGCGAAGGTTGGTAAAAGATTGTTTTTCCATACGGAACAGACCCGGAATCCGGCGCCAAATATCCTTTATTTTTATTTTAATATATTGTTATACAGTTTTTTGTGTAAAAAGCGTGTTTTTGTCTGGTACCTTTTCGCCTTTTTAGACACTTATAGACGAAACAGTACTGCTATTAACTAATTTATTACGCATGACACAAGAGGAGATAGGGGAGATTTTAGAGCGCTACCTGGCGGGTAAGGCCAGCAGCAGGGAGCAGGCTTTGTTGGACCAATGGTTTAACGAAAGGTCGTACCGTAATTGGCGTACGCTGGAGGAAAGCGAGCGGACCCAAGTGCGGGAGGCGATGCAGGCTCACGTTGTCAAAGAGCTGTTCCCGCAAACGCAGCAGCGCTTCTTGTATCTGAAAAGAATGGCGGTGGCAGCCTCTGTCATATTGCTTAGCGCTTGTGCTTTCTGGTTATACAGGAATACCTTTTCAGTGCAGACGATGCAGCATGATTATGCGCAACAGGCGGTAGCTCCCGGTAGTAACGTAGCTTATCTGACCTTGGAGGACGGTTCGACCGTTTTCCTCGACGATACAATTGCGGGCTTGGTGCACCATAAAGAGGGGGTCTATATACATCAATCTGAAATTGGGGAGTTACACTATCGTACAGAAGCGAGTGAATCAATAGAAAACAGCGCTGAAGATCGAAAAAATACCATGCATGTCCCCCGTGGTGGTCAATATCGGATTGTGTTACCGGATGGCACAAAAGTCAGCCTCAATTCGGCCAGCACATTGACCTATCCCGTTGCTTTTTCATCGGAAAAACGGATGGTTACGCTTATAGGGGAGGCTTATTTTGAAGTTGCCAAAAACAAAGAGGTGCCTTTTTTAGTGAAGGCAAACGATACGGAGGTACATGTAACAGGAACAAAATTCAATATCACGGCTTATCAGGATGAAGAACAGGTTACCACGACCCTGATAGAAGGGGGAGTCAATGTAGCTAAAGAGCATACGGTTGTCAACCTGGTGCCCGGACAGCAGGCCGTATCCCATGTGGGTTCACCGGAGATTAAAAGGTATACGGTGGATGTGGATTATGTGCTTGCCTGGCTTGACGGAAACTTTTTGTTCGAGCATCAGAATATTCAAACGATTATGAAGAACATATCCCGTTGGTATGATGTCGATATCTCTTATGTGGGAGATATTAGTTATACGAAAACGTTCGGTGGAACGTACACCCGGTCCAAGGGACTGGAGGAGTTATTAAAGCATTTGGAATCGCTCAGCGATTTCCGTTTTGAATTAAAAGAAAGGAGGGTAACCGTTATGAACTGACTATACGCGTCTCTGAAACCTAACATATAAAGATGATGCTGTGGTGCTTTTATCAGGATGCTTTGTTAATCACACCACCTTTCTTGAAAATTAACCATTATAGAAACATTAAATTGTACGAATGAAAACATTTTATTTTCGAAGATTTTGGCGGATCATGCCTGCTGTACTACTACTGGGTACACTTGCTCTGAACAGTTGCAAAAAAGACGGCCCCACCGGCGACACCGCCTCCGTTGCTCAGGCCAAGTCCCTTCTTGTGAAGCCGGGTAAGTATCGGGCAGAAGTTTCGTGGCTTGTATCCAATACCAACGTCGCGAAGTATCAATTATCCTGGGGGGGAACTTCTGTGGAGGGCACCCTGGAGAGAGTAGAGAAGAATATCCCTATACGGATTATTGTCGATAATCTGCCGGAAGGTCCTATTACATTCAACCTGTTGTTATATGATAAGAATGATAAGGCATCACCGGAAGCATCAGTGGATGGTGTGGTGTATGGTACGCAGTATGAGCAGTCTTTAACAGACAAAGGAAGGCAATACACCGGTATCGCTAAAAAAGGGGATGACCTGGAAGTGGAATGGTCGGCTGTTGAAGGTGACGACATGTATGAAGTGCATATTGCATATGTGAATATCAATAATGTGATGAGTTATCACGTCGTGTCCCGAAATACAACGAAAGATATGGTGCCGGGCTTTCCTAACAATGGCACGTTTGAGTACCGTACTGCTTTTTTGCCTGATCCTGCGGCGATAGATACCTTTTATTCCTCTTTACTCAAATTTGAAGGCATTGCGCACAACGTGGTCGAACTGGATAAATCAAAATGGAATAACCATAAGCTGCCTTCTGATCGGTGGGTGGATGAATGGGGATACGTGATCGAAAGAATATGGGACAATAACCCCGATGGCACTTCCTTTTTTTTCATGATGTCTGAAGCACTTGATCCCACGCTGACCCTGCCCCACTGGTTTACGATAGATTTAGGTGTACCCAATGTGTTGACCAGGATCAGGTTACACCAGATTCAGAGTGCTGAAGGCTGGGCATTTAATACCGTTGCCCCTAAAAAATACGAGATATATGGAAGTAATAACCCCAACTCCACCGGTGAGTGGGATAGCGGCTGGGTTTTGCTTGGCTCCTTTGAGTCTGTAAAACCTTCCGGACTGCCGTTAGGGCAACTATCCGAGGGAGATAAGACCCGGTGGAGAAACGGAGACGTGTTTGACTTCCCTGAAAGCAACCATACTGCGTATCGTTATATACGCTTCAAGACGATTGAGAACTGGGGAGCAAATAAGGAAACAGCGATTGCTGAGCTGACATTATGGGGCTATGAATAAGGGTTGAAGAGTAACCAAAAACCAGAAATGCTACGAACATTTCTGGTTTACTGAATAATATTCAGATCAGGTAACTCAACACATGGTGTGATAACAATATATTTTATTAAACCTGACTATGCAAATGTATAAAAAGAAGATGGTATTGCTGAATAATACCAGCAATACACAATGGCCACTATTTAAAATATTGCTGTACATGAAATTCCCGATGATGCTTCTGGTATGCTCGATTTTTCAGGCGAATGCTGAAATTGCTGCTCAGGAAGTGGATGTAACGGTCAGGAATGCTCCCTTAAGCAGGGTATTCAGAATGCTGAAGCAGCAGACAGGGTATGATTTCCTGTATGTATCGGCAGACCTGGAAGGTGCAAAGCCCATTTCCATTAACGTAAAGCGCGCGCCATTTTTGGATGTCTTAGCGGCCTGTTTCGATGAGCAGCCCCTGGTCTATGAGATCCGTAATACGGCTGTACTCATACGCAGAAAGCCTGGGTTGAAGAAGCCTCCGGGCGTGTCTGAAGCCCAGGATAGCGAGATCAGGGGAACGGTGTCAGCTGAAGATGGCAGGCGTTTAAGCGGTGTGACGGTGACGGTGAAAAGTACAGCTGAGGCAACCACAACAGATTCCGGGGGGAATTTCAGGATAGTGGTGCCGCCAGGAGTGCAACAACTCGTATTTACCAATATCGGGTATGAGACGGTTGAACAGGAAGTACGGAGCAGTGAGGTGGTTACTATTTTCATGAAGATGCTGATAAGTGACCTGGACGAGGTTGTGGTCATTGGTATGGATAACCGACAGACGAAACGGTCGGTTACAGGAGCTATTGCCACTATAAAAACCAGGGAGCTGAAACAAAGTCCTGTAGCCAACTTAAGTAATGCCCTTGCCGGTCGGTTGCCTGGCCTGATTACCGTCCAGACCAGTGGACAGCCGGGAGATGACGGCTCTGCACTATTTATCAGAGGAATCGGTACGTACGGTAACTCGGCTCCGTTGGTTGTCATTGATGGTTTGCCCAGGGCACAGGCAGATTTCAACCAACTGGATGCCAACGAAATAGAGTCCGTCACCATCCTGAAAGACGCAGCATCATCTTCTCTTTATGGTATACAGGGAGCTAATGGAGTCGTAGTGGTCACGACACGCAGAGGGGCCGCAAACCGTAAGCCTGAGATTAACTTTACCGCCCAGCAGGCCGTTCAGCAGCCTATCCGGTTGCCCCGGATGATGGATACGTATCAGCAGGCACTGTATTTTAAGGAACTGGACCAAAATGTCGGGCTACCGGTACGTTATACGGATGAGGTGCTGGAAATTGTCCGTACAGGTTCTGATCCATACCAGTATCCCAATGTGAATTGGTTTAATGAAGTACTGAAGGATCAATCTTTGCAAAACCAATATAACCTGAATATTTCAGGGAGTGCCAATAATAATATCCGTTACTTTATATCAGGTAGTTACATTAAGCAAGGCACCTTGCTTCGCCATGATGATCTTTTTAGTGAAAATTATGGTGTCAACAGTAAATTTGACCGGTATAACTTCCGGTCAAATTTAGACATGGATGCCACATCCCGCCTTAATATCCGGATCGATCTGGCAGGCAGGTTGGAGAACAGGACCGGCCCCGGTCCGGGATTCGGGGCTATTTTTACCGATATCACCGGCAGGTCTCCTGCTGCCCAGCCCGTCTTCAATCAGGATGGGACACTCGGTGCCGGCAGTGCCCTCGAAATCCCTTACCATAAGAATCCGTACGGACTTATTACGCAAAGCGGTTATTATACTGGTTATACAAACGTGATGTATGGGACACTGGCAGCTAAGCACGAATTGGATTTTATAGCAAAGGGCCTGAACGCGCAATTATATTTTAGCTTCGAGAACAACAACAATCGCACGACCTACCGCACGCAGGATTTCGATTCCTATTGGTATAGAGGGGAGAACACCCAGGGTACACCTGTTTACCAGCAGATCGGTATTGCATCGCGTCTGGCAACATCGGGCACGAGTTTCATCCAACGGTATAACTATCTGGACTTCCGCCTGAATTATGACACTACTTTCGCTGCGCATACGATCAGTGCGCAGTTGTTGGCCAACCGCACATTGCGGGTGGTAAATGACGAGCTTCCATATGCTTACCAGGGGGTGAGTGCACACATGACCTATAACTATCTGAATAAGTACTTTCTGGAACTAAATCTTGGATATAACGGGTCCGAGAACTTTCCTCCGGATCGCCGGTATGGGTTTTTCCCAGCGGTATCGGCCGGTTGGATTATTTCTGATGAATCGTTCGCCAGCGGGTCCGATTGGCTGCATTTTCTTAAACTGAGAGGTTCGTACGGTGTGGTTGGAAACGACAAAATTGGCGGGCAGCGCTGGTTGTACATTAGCGATTATGCCCCGGGCGGGGGGACATTCTTCGGTGCTTCGCCAGTCGCTGTGCCGGGGTACAATGAGAATAGAGTGGGTAATAACCTAGTTACCTGGGAACGCTCATTAAAAAGCAATATTGGTTTTGATCTTGCTTTGTGGCGGAACAATGTGATCCAGGTATCTTTCGATGTGTTTCGTGAAAAGCGTACCAATATTCTTACCCCGCCGGGAGACGTACCTGATTTTGTCGCCATTGCCGGCCTGGCCCCCCGCAACAGTGGTGTAGTGCTGAACAGAGGTTATGAGGGTGAGGTTCGTTTTAACAAGACGTTTGGTGAGTTGAATGTGTTTACTAACGTGCAGTTGACGTATGCGCGCAACGAGGTACTGGAAAATGATCAGCCTACGCCTGCATTCCCCTATCAGGACCTGAGAGGTTACGAAGTAGGTTATATGCTTGGATACCGTGCGGCTGGATTTTTTAAGGATATAAACGATATCGCAGGTAGTCCGGATCAGAATTTTAGCAGTAATGTCATCCCGGGTGATATCAAATACCATGATACAAACCGCGATGGCGTGATCGATGCTTTTGACCGTGTCCCCATTCAGGTACAGAATGTCCCTCGTTATGTAGGTGGCTTGTCGTTGGGATTTTCATATCGTGGGTTTGACATGAGTATATTGGGTAATGGTGCGACGGGAGGTACGGCCTATATGTATACCTATCCGGGTAGTCTTATCAACCTGGAGCGATGGACACCGGAAAGAATGGATAATGCACGGGTGCCGGTAGCAAACTCCACAAACAATAATACGCTGACATCGGACTTGTTTGTACAGCAGGTAAATTACCTGAAGATCAGAAATGCAGAAGTGGGATACGTGATTCCGGGCAGGTTGCTGAACCCGTTCAAGGTCACCTATGCCAGGGTTTATGTGAACGGGCAGAACCTGGCCGTCTGGGATACGCTTTGGCTGAAAGACCGGGATCCGGAATCTGCCGGTGGTGCTATGATCAACTATCCGCTGCAACGCATTTTCAATATCGGAATAAATGTTAGGTTTTAAAACCTTTAAACAATGTTTAACATGAAAAGTAGGATTTCATACATATTTTGTTTTGCACTCTTTTTTTCCGGTGTCTTTATACTGACTTCTTGTAAAAAGGATTTTCTTGAAAGGACGCCCAGTGATTTTATCAGTGTTGAAGAGGTGTTTACGAATATACAGAACGCAGAAGCATTTTTAAACAATGCATATAATTTTATTCCCGATTTTCAGCGATCTACGGCAGATGGTGGGGGAAGGTGGAAGCTGGGTGCCGGTACAGACGAGCTTGGGTATCAGCAGAGCTCATTCGTGACGCAGACTCCCTATGATTTCAATAATGGTAACTGGAATGCTGAATCATTTCCACTCCAATGGACGTGGTTTGATTATTTTGCCGCGATTCGGCGGATCAACATATTCTTATACAATTATGACCTTATACCGGATGAAGTAAGCAGTGCGGCTTCTGTCAGGAAGCAGCGTATGCTTGGAGAAGCGTATGGTTTGAGAGCGTTTTATTATTTTGAGCTTTTCAAAATGTGGGGAGAAGTACCCATTATTGTGGAACCATTACAGCCCGGCGACCGGGAGAGTGTTTATCTGTCCAGAAACAACGTGGAGGATGTCATCGCTTTTATACAGGAGGATTTTCGTCGTGCCGCCGAACTATTGCCCGCCCGGCATGACGACAGCCAGTATGGACGTTTTACGCAGACGGTTGCCAGGTCATTGTCCGCACGGCTTGCCTTGTATTACGCAAGTACTTATTGGAATACCCTTCAAGACCCTGCCCGTTGGAGGGACGCAGCGGCGCGTGCGAAGAATGCCTTGGAATATGCAGAAAGAAACGGTCATTATCTATCCACAACCCCATCTACCAATTTGGGAGCTTATGAGCGTATCTTTATGGAATTGAATAATCCCGAAGTGATATGGGCCAAAAACTCCCATTCAAATGAGAGTCTGTGGTGGAATTATTACGGATCTCCGCTGGGATACGGGGGATGGTACGTTGACAGCCCGCTGCAAGATATGGTAGACTCTTATGAAATGCAGAACGGTGAGTTGCCTGTTCTGGGCTATACCTCAAACAACGAACAGATTGTCAATCCGAACGCCGGCTATGACCCCATGAACCCCTATGCCAACAGAGACCCCCGTTTTTACCAGAGTATTCTGTACCACGGAGCGATGTGGCAGGGCAGACAGGTTAATGTAGCGCCCGGAGGTGAAGACTATGTGACCATCGGCGCGATACAGCGGGTTAACTATTTCACGAAGAAATACTTGTCGGAGAGCCACAATCTGTTTTCCGGTGCCGGCAACACGTATCGGCGCTTTGCATTGATACGGTTGGCCGAGCTATATTTAAACTATGCGGAGGCACTCAATGAGGCCGAAGGGCCGACAACTGAGGTCTATCGCCTGATAAACAGGATTCGTAGCCGTGTAAATATGCCAGAATTGCCGGCCAGCCTTAGCAAAGAAGAAATGCGCGAGCGTATACGTCGTGAAAGGAAAGTAGAACTCGCATTTGAAGACCATCGTTTTTGGGATGTCCGACGGTGGAAAATTGCAGAACAGGTGGATAATGGCCCCGTCCGCAAAGTGGAGATCGATGCCAATGGTGTATTTAGCTATCCTGTTTTTCAAGTGAGACGGTTTGATGCCTCCCGGCATTACCTTTTCCCGATCCCGCAATCGGAAATGGATAAAAATCCGAATATGCACCAGAATACAGGATGGGAGTAGCAACCGAGCGCTTGGGTAGCCAATTTATGAAGTTTAAACAGATTTTATTGATGATGATTAGTTGTTTCAAAAGAAGGTTTTTGAGGGATCTGGCTCTTTCGGTCCCCCTGTTGCTCTGTACCGGGTTGCTGTCCTGCAGTGGCCCCGGGAGTTCATCCGGTGAAAATGCGTACGGTGAAAATGCCGCCCCCTTTTTTAAGACCAGGGGAGTGATCGTAGCATGGGAAGACATTCAATCGCTTGACTGGCCTGCATTGGCCGGTCAGGCCGGCCTGACGACATTGAGCGTGCATACCTCTGATGCCAATCACCAGTCTGATGAGTTCAAAAAATTCCTGCAGGACTGCGAGCGCCTGCATATCGATGTGGAATATGAACAGCATGCAATGGCACAGCTCCTGCCAAGGAGTTTGTTTGCAGAGAAGCCGCACCTGTTTCGTATGGACGAAAACGGGAAGCGCGTTGACGACTTCAATTGTTGCCCGTCTTCGCAGGAAGGACTGGATATTATTGCTGAAAATGCACGGCGGCGTGCGGAAATTCAGAAGCCGACCACCGGAAGATATTATTTCTGGTTGGATGATGGTGGAAAAAAATGCTATTGTGAGGGGTGCAAAGAATGGAATGACAGCGACCAGGCACTGATTATCGAAAACCGGATCATCAAAGAGTTAAGAAAAACAGATCCCAATAGTACCCTGGCGCATTTGGCATACCACAGCACGATAAAGGCACCGCAAAAAATCACACCCGAGGAAGGTATTTTCCTGGAGTACGCACCGTTTCAACGTACCTGGGATAAGCCCCTCTCCGACCGAAGTGCCATGCGGGAAGGGGTAAACATCACACATGGTGACTACCTGGATCACCTGGCTGCTAATTTAGAGGTATTCCCGGTTGAAACCGCTCAGATATTGGAATACTGGCTCGATGTCTCCTTGTTCAGTGACTGGAAAAAGCCCGCCGTAAAATTACCGTGGGACAGAGAGGTGTTCCTGTCGGATATTGACACCTATGGTAATTTGGGGATCCGGCATATTACCACATTTGCAGTATACGTAGACGGTGAATACGTGAAAAACTATCAGGACATATCCTTTATTGACGAATACGGGGCGGCACTTCGCCAATACAGGGTAAATGATTAAACGATCAGCAGGGATAACGAATTTATGCAATAGAGGGATATGATATGGCGTCAAGAAGAACATTTTTAAGAGATTCCGCACTTGCCATGTTAGCCGGAGTGACCTGTAGCATGGCAGCATGCGGAAAATCCGGAGTTTCAGGAGAAGAGGAAGACCGCGATACCAAGCCGCAGCCTGATGAGCCTTTTTTCAGGACAAGGGGAGCCGTTTTACTCTGGGCAGACGTATTGAGTATGGCGTATCCTTTCGACTGGCTTACACTTGCCCGTAACGCAGGGATTAACCTGCTGAATATATCTATTGCGCCTTCTCCTCAAACCATGCAGTCCGATACTTACCTGAAGTTCTTAGAGGATTGTAAGAATTTTGGAATTGAAGTAGAATACGCAGATCATGCGATGAGTCAGTTTTTGCCGCGCAGTTTGTTTGACAAAAACCCCGAAATGTTCCGGATGGATCAAAATGGTAACCGCACGAAAGATTTCAATTGTTGCCCCTCTTCATCTGAAGCATTGCGTATTATTGCAGAAAACGTCGTAAAGCGGGTGCATGTTCAAAAGCCCACATCGGGAAGACATTTTTATTGGCTGGATGACGGAGGGCAGCGATGCCACTGTCCGGAGTGTCGAGAGTTTAACGATAGTGATCAGGCGCTCATGATTGAGAATCACATGTTGAAGGAGTTGAAGAAATTGGATAGTAAAAACTCTCTTGCGCATCTGGCGTACCAGTCAACGATGCCGCCGCCTACGGTAGTTAAGCCTGATCCGGGCATATTTTTAGAATTTGCGCCTTTCCATAGAATCTGGAGTCAACCGTTGGCGAGTCGTTCCGCCAAACACCCGGTCGTCGATATCACACACGGGCAGTATCTGGATTATTTGGGCCAAAACCTGAAGATTTTCCCTGTTGGTTCGGCGCAGGTACTTGAATACTGGCTGGATGTTTCGCTATTCAGTAATTGGGAAAAACCTCCCAAAAAACTGCCTTGGGACAGGGGAGTATTTTTGTCTGATATAAGTACCTATGCCAGCCACGGTATACAGCAGATAACCACATTCGCAGTCTATATTGACAAGCAATACATAGATCTCCATAAGGATATCTCTTTCATAAATGAATACGGCAAAGGGTTGTTGAATTATAGAAAATAACCAATGGCACATGAATGGCTGAAAAATAGATGAAGGGGATGTTACATAATGTTTGGCTTTGTTGTATGTTGTTTGCTGCATCGTGCAGTAGCAGGTTGCCATACGATGGGACGGGGGTAATTCCGAAAATTGAACGGGCAGATATAACCATAGACGGGACTCTGGGAGATTGGGAGCACGTGGGGCGTGTGTGGAGTATAAGTGAATTTACGTCACCGTGGTCGGCTGATCTGATCGTTCCGAAAACTGCTTTCTCCTGTTTTGCAGATTCCACTTTATTCTACTTCCATTTTCGGGTAATGGATGATCGCGTGACGACTGTACCCTTTGTAGAAGAGATAGATGTTGCTGAGGGCGATCGTGTGGAATTGTTTTTTTCGGGCGACAGTCTGCTGTATGACTATTATTGCCTTGAAGTAAATCCCTATGGCCATGTCCTCGACTATCGTGCTGCTTATTATCGCAATTTTGATGAGGAATGGAATTTTCCGGGTTTGCAGGTAGCAACCCGGATTACGCCGGACGGCTATGATGTGGAAGGGGCGATACCGTTGGAATTTATACGAAAACTGAATCCCGAACGGGCAACTGGTGATACGTTAAATTTCAGGTTAGGCGTGTACCGGGCGGAATTTACGAAGCCCGGCCAGGAAGAGAATCCTGTACAATGGATTACCTGGATAGACCCCCACACGGAGGAGCCCGATTTCCATGTTCCCTCATCCCTTGCAAAAGTTTCCATACCGTAATGTTAAAGCACAAAAAAGCAATACGTATGAACAATAGCTTTTCAAGAAGAAAATTTATTAAGAATACTGCGGTTGCTGCGGGGTTCACTATCGTATCCGGCAATGTCCTGGGCAAGGCCCTGGGCTATGTTGCCCCAGTGATAAACTCCATATCGCGGGAATAGGTGTTGGAGGAATGGGCAGGCGTAATCTGGCTAATATGGCTACCGAGAATATCGTAGCATTGTATGATGTTGACTGGCGCTATGCCAACAAAAATTTTGGTGACTACCCGCATGCCCGCCGTTTCAGGGGCTGGCGATCAACCGCCACGGTATCAGTCCCTGGAGCCAGCCGGCCCGGCAAACCGCGTTGTAAGAACGCAGAAGTTTTTCTGATAGTTTAAACCGGATTTTTATTACTGATGTTTGGGTAGATTTACCGGTAAAGAGATTGGTATCCGGATAAGATTTGCATTTATCAGATAGTTCCTAATCACCAGTCACTAATCACCATAAAAAGCGAACCCCCGATGATGGGCACCGAGGGTTCTACTAACCAATTATAAACCTAAATTATGAAAAGACAATCTCTAAGAGAAAATTCCGGGTTCGTACCCGTAGTTTTCTGATGCAAAGATACAGCGTATTTTTAATTTCACCATATCTTCTTTGTTAAAATTTGTTAAAAATGCTGAATCTTTCTTGTTTGCCTGCACTTAACGGCTTTTTAACAATGCTTTCACTACATCATAAACGCAGCAACGTATGCATTATTGCGGGAACATTTAAAACAATATAGCTTCCGGTCCTGACGGGTTCTTTTAAGGAGTAGTTACTGCCACGGGAAGAATTTTTCCGTTGAAAAACTTATGACCTGTACAGGCGAAGTCAGCAATGTATTTTCCCATTTCAAAGGCTGCTACCGGCGACTGGTAGCCAGGGAAAGCTGCCTCAAGCATTTCCGTTTGCGCTGAGCCCAGGGCAAGGCAGTTCACTTTGATCTGCTGCTCTGCCAGCTCAAAGGCCAGGCATTCCGTCAATGTATGCAATGCCGCTTTACTGGCCGAATAGGCAGCCAGACCGGGGAATTTCACACTCCCCTGATAACCACCCATGCTGCCGATGTTCAGGATATGGCTGCCCGCCGTCATGAGCGGAATAAGCGCCTGGATCATTTTAACGTGACCAAGCAGATTGCTCTGCAGCAATTCAGCAAATTCAATCTGGGACGTTTCGAGGAATGGTTTGTGAATGAGCGCACCGGCATTATTGATGAGGACATCAACATGCCCCACCTTTTCCTTTACAAATGGCAGCAGCCCGTTCTCATAATCATCGTGGACAATGTCAAAACGTGCCGGAAACAGCTGGCAATCCGGATTCAGCCCTTTGGCAATCGTATAGAGGTTCCTGAGTTTTTCCTGGGATCGGGCCAGGGCGATCACGCGGCTATTGCTGTCCAAAATAAGGTCGAGTACGGCTTCGAAGCCGATACCGCTGCTTGCTCCTGTGATAACGATATTCATGGTATGCGAATAATTATAAAAATACGCTTCGGACCTATATGATCATTAACGTCCGTTATTTCATTTGGTTTTAACAGCCGGGCCTGCCAATTCCGCAAGATGAACGGCTTCTTCTGTCTCTTCAATTTCTTCAATACCGGCTATATCTTCCCGCGGAAGCTGTTGCTCACCCAATGCCTGTGGGTGAAAAATAAAATAAGCACCTGACAGGGATATAAGTGCAGATATCAGGTAAAATGAAAGCGTGATCAGCACCGCCAGATGCGCGTCAAGCGCAAAGAATGTGGAGCCGTATACCATGATCATTTCCCGCGCACCCAGTCCGCCCACCGTAAACGGAAACAGCGCAGCCAGAGAAGAGCCAAGAAATATAAACAGGTACGGAGAAAACTTCCCGTCAAAATGCAATGCATAGAGGATCATGATTACCGTTATCACCTGGAACGACTGGGAGCAAATGGCTTTGAGATGTTTATTAACAAAGTTCGTACTATAATCAGGAAAGAAACGACGTAATAAAAGGTAATACGTGGTTGTGCCACCCATTGCTGCTACAAATGGTATCCAGGTGGGTATAGGAATATCAGGTATAAAAATGATCAGCGCTGCCACAATAACGGCCATAGCCCATAAACCGCTGAGCCGGTCAAAAAAAAGTGCAGACAATAACTTTCTTCCTTTAATGCCGAATTTCCGTCTCAGGAAGAAAATCTTGTATCCGTCGCCTCCGATGCCACCGGGAAGAAAGATGTTGTAAAACAAACCTAACAGGTAGAGCCGGAAATTATATCGTTCGGTAAGATGCAGGCCGATTCCTTTAAAATAGGTGTTTAACCGTGATGATGCGATCAGGAGAGAACAGAACAGACTGGTCAGCGCCAGAAGAAAGAACCAATGATTGGACTGAACGGCGGCTTCTTTCAGGTCTTTCGGATCCACTTTCTGAAAAACGATGAAAAGGGACAGCACCGTGATGGCCAGTTTCAGCAATAATTTGGTGAGCTTCCAGGCTTTCTTTTTATCCATCGCTCAAAGGTACTAAAATAATGGTCAGAAGAGCAGCGGGTATAGGCGGGAAGTCAGTATATTTGCAGTCAACTTTTTCATCCATATTAACAAAGGTTGTCATGAAAAAATACACATCGTTTTTAGTTGTTATTATATCCATTGTCGTAGCGGCAGGTTGTTCATCACAGCGTGCCGGTGTTTCCGATTCTCCTTCGGCTTCACAATGGCGTAATGGCGTAAAAGGCCAATGGGTACTTCGTTCCATTGAGAAAGGCGACTTCCCTAAGGGTGTGAATGTAAAAACCGTTTTTGACGAAGCCCCGGCAGAGTGCTTTACCGGAAGTACCTGGAACCTGGCCGGCAATGGCAAAGGTTCTATTACTTTCGCAGCTTCGGGGCAATTGTGCGCACCGGGCGCTGTGCGTGAGATTTTCTGGTCTATTTACAGTCCGGGTAAAGGACAGGGAGAGCCGCAGTTCCAGTTTAAAAAGGTCTATCCGGGAGATCAGGCAAAAAATGTAACCGAAGGATACCGGCTTGATCTGCAATATGCAGATGCGAATAAGCTGACGATGCGGATGCCGCTGCAGATTGACGGAAAAGGTGCGTACCTCGTCCTTAATTTTGAGCGTTGACCGTATAAGGGATCGTGAAGCTGAAAACCGATCCTTTTCCTGGTTCGCTTTCCGCACGGATCGATCCGTTTTGTAGTTTAATCAGCTGTGCACAGATATACAGTCCGAGACCTGTACCCGGTTTGTTGACAGCATTGTCAGCCTGGTAATATTTTGTAAACAAGCGTTCCAATTGTTCAGGGGATATGCCGGTGCCGGTATCTGTTACGCTTACCTGTAAAAGAGTCTGATCACTGTCTGCCGATAAGATAGCTTTTATGGTCACGCCTCCCTGATCCGTATATTTCACAGCGTTACTGATGAGGTTGATCAATAGCTGTTTCAGGCGGAAGGAATCACCCGTCACTTCCAGCTTTTCCGGTCCTTCAAACAGGTATGACAGGCTGATGCCCTTTTTATCTGCCCCTCCCTGCATATTACTCACCGTTTCCCGCAGTACCTTGTCGGGCAGGAAAGGTAGCTGCTTCAGCGCCGCAGTCTGCAGGCTTTCAAATTTACTCATATCCAGGATGTCGTTTACGGTATCCTGCAATAATGCAGAAGCTTGCTTCATAGGGGCAATCATTTGCCTTTGTTTGGGGGAAAGATCTGTTTTATCCAGTATATAGATATACCCCGTGAGTGCGGTCAGCGGATTCCGTATTTCGTGACTCATCACGGCCAGCAGTTCCGATTTTTGTTCAGCCAGAGCGATAGCGCGCGCGTTTTCTGCTCTCAGCAGCCGCTCGGCCTTGTTTGATTTACGTATGGAAAAATAGAGCAATACAACGAAACCCATCACCATCAGAACAGCTATAAGCGTAAATGTATTCAGCTCATTCACAGAAGCCTTGTATTGCCTGAATAGTTCATTTCTGCTGGTCTGCCATTCCTGCATATAGGCGATCCGCAGTTCATCGATCAGGTGGCGGAGCTGGATGATCAGCGAGCGATTGGCTGATAACAGGGTGTGCTGATAGTCCGTTAACCGGGTGTGCTTACGGCTTAGTTGCTCTAACCGTGCTTTTTGGTTGTTCTCAGCCTGCAGTCGGGTTACACGTGTAATGGAATCACGGATATTTTTTTCGTGTGTTACTTCGATAACGGTGGTGACGTTTGAGTCCGGTTTATTGACGATGGCGTCCCGGATACGTTTAAAAAGCCCTTTTCTTTCTGTGTTGACCTCTGTCTGGTGGATAATGGTATCGCGGTTGGTAGTGGAGGTTTCCACCGGATCCGGTGGTTGGGGCCGTCGCGGGCGTGGTAGTACAGGACGTTCATACAATGCCTCAGCAGTGGTGATACTCAGCAATGAGTCGAAACTTTTTTTCAGGTCAAAGATCTTCGTGGATATGTCTACTTTTCCGTCAAAGTTTTTTCTAAAGAAAACGCCGCGTTCGCCCTGTACACTATCTGCAGGGTTTTGCTGTACCAGTTGCTCTATGCGATTGAGAATGGAAGTCAGTTTTTTGGTATATTCTTCCAGTTTGTTGCTGTATCCATGCAGACTGGCCTGCTGAAAGTCGTTTTCAGCCCCGTTTAAATCCAGCAGGATATCATTTATTTCACCGGTATCCGGAGGTATGTCAAGCTGTGAGCTGAGATAAGCCAGTTTTTGGGTAATGGTGTGCCGCAATAGTAAAGAGCCGGCGGTCATCAGAAAAATGAACACCAGCACGATAACCGGTAAGAAACCCAGGATACTGGAAGGAGTTTCTTTTCGGTTTTTGAGGTTAAACATCATCAGGGTGCTTTGCCGCCTGTTTTTACAATAAATGTGCCAATGACGGTATATTGAAAAACAAAAAGCACAACCGGTGCCGGATACGTGCTATAAAAGCTTTTCCAGCACACGGTCGAGACTAACCCGATCAGATATGATGCTGTTCAGTTTATCTGCGGGTACCCGTTCCTGTTCCATGCTGTCACGGTGCCGTATCGTTACGGAGTCGTCTTCCAGCGTCTGGTGATCGACGGTAATACAGAACGGCGTACCGATGGCATCCTGCCTGCGGTAGCGTTTACCAATAGCATCTTTCTCCTCATACACAACGTTATGGGTCAGTTTCAGCCTGTTCATGATTTCCCGGGCCTTCTCCGGCAGGCCATCTTTTTTGGTCAGTGGGAATACGGCTGCTTTTACCGGTGCGAGCGCCGGATGCAGGCGGAGCAACGAACGTGAATCCTGTTTTTCAGGGGTACTCAGATCCTGCTCTTCATACGCATTGCACAGTACAGTCAGGAACATCCGGTCCAGTCCGATGGATGTTTCGATTACGAAAGGTACGTAATTCTGATTGATCTCGGGATCAAAATACTGCAGTTTTTTGCCGGAGAATTTCTGGTGCTGGCTCAGGTCAAAATCTGTACGTGAATGGATACCTTCGACCTCTTTGAAACCGAATGGGAATTCATACTCAATATCCACGGCAGCATTGGCATAGTGAGCCAGCTTGACGTGGTCATGAAAACGGTATTTTGTTTCATCCACGCCCAGTGCCTTGTGCCATTTCAGTCGTGTTTCTTTCCATTGGGCGTACCATTCCAGTTCGGTGCCGGGGCGTACAAAGAACTGCATTTCCATTTGCTCGAACTCGCGCATCCGCATGATAAACTGGCGTGCAATTACTTCATTGCGGAACGCTTTTCCGATTTGTGCAATACCAAACGGTATTTTCATGCGTCCGGTTTTCTGCACGTTCAGGAAGTTTACAAAAATACCCTGGGCAGTCTCGGGGCGTAAATATACGACGTCGGCGTCCTCTGCGCTGGCCCCCATCTGTGTGGAGAACATCAGGTTAAACTGCCGCACATCGGTCCAGTTACGGGTGCCACTGATCGGGCAGACAATTTCGTGCTCCTCGATGATGGCTTTCAGGCGGGGAAGATCGTCGCCGTTCAGTGCCGCGTCCAGGTCGGCCTGCAGGGCAGTGGCTTTGTCTGTTTTCCCGTCCTTCTCATAGCGCACTATTTTATCTTCAATCAGTTGGTCGGCACGATACCGTTTTTTGGAATCTTTATTATCGATCATCGGATCGTTGAAGCCATCCACGTGTCCGGAGGCTTTCCAGATGGTTGGGTGCATGAAGATGGCCGAATCGATACCCACGATATTCTCATTCAGCTGCACCATGGCCTTCCACCAATAGCTTTTGATATTATTTTTCAGTTCGGCACCCATTTGACCGTAGTCATAAACGGCGCTCAATCCGTCATAAATTTCGCTTGACGGAAATACAAAACCATACTCTTTTGCGTGTGAAATTACGTTTTTAAAAAAATCGTCTGTTTGCTTACTCATAAGGGCACAAACGTACTGATTTAATTTGTAAAATTGAAGCCGTGGTTTTATGCAAAGGGACTGTCTGTATCTTTCAGAAACGGCAACGCCCGGTCTTTATCTGAAATGATCAGCTGCCCCGGTGGAAGAGGCCATTGGATAGCCAGTTGCGGGTCATCCCAGCGGACACCTACTTCTCCGGCCTTGTCATAAAAACCGGTTACTTTATACGTAAAAATGGTATTATCCTCCAACGCTATAAAACCATGGAGAAAGCCCGGAGGTATCCATAACATGGTGGCGTTTTCCTCCGTTAACTCGATGCTGAAATGCTGCCCGAAGGTGGAAGATGATTTGCGGATGTCGACCGCGATATCCCATACTTTTCCACGTGCAACACGTACCAGTTTACCCTGTGCATGGTCGCCCGCCTGGGCGTGCATGCCGCGCAGGGTGCCCTGATGCGAGACAGAAAGATTGTCCTGCACAAAATGAAGGTCAAGCCCGTTCTCCCGGAAAACACGTTCGTTATAGGTTTCGATAAAGTAACCCCGGTCATCCCTCCATACTTTCGGTGTGATCACCACAAGGTCCGGAAAGGGAGTTTGTTGAAATTCCATATAATCAAGTAATTTTATGCCATACGACCCTATGATTCCACCGTTTCATCCATATACTCCATGATGCTTTCAATCAGGAACAACTGCCCCGTATACTGATGTGCCTGCTGCTGAAACAAGGGGAGAAAGTCCTGGCGATAGCGCTCGATCCCGTTGGCATCTCCGATGAGTTGTATGCAGAGGGTCATGCCTTCCTGTGGCGGGCTCAATAAGCGCAGCAGCCGGGCATCCATGAACAATTCTGCTTTTTGTACCAGCGGGATATGGTCCTGACGAAGCCAGCGCTCCACCACCGGCCCGATACCGGTATCGGCGATCGCAGTAATGTTGAATAAAAGCATGGGGCGAAGATAGGGATTATCCATGTACTTTAAATGTTACGCGATGGTTTTTGAATTATTACCGGCGAATGGGCATCTTTGTTCTTCCTGGTTGATAGGGAAACAGTGATATGCATGTAAACATAAAGCAGATAGGGCTGATCGGTGCGATGGTAGTAACACTGTGGGCATGCAGTGAGGGCGGGCGAAGGAAAATACCGGTCGGGGATTTTTTCAGCTCGCCTGAAAAGCAGGATTTCCGGTTGTCACCTGATGGGAAATATATCGCCTATCTGCAGAAATATGACGAGCTGAATAACATTTATGTGATGGATGTTGCCACACAGCAAAGCCGGCGTATCACTGCTGAGACCGATCGTGGTGTCGGTTATCACTTTTGGGCGGATAATGAAGAGATCATCTTTTTGAAGGATTGGCGTCCTGACGACAGTTTGCGGTTGTATGCGGTGAACCGAGAGATGCCGGCAGTGCGTAACCTGCTCCCTCCGTCGGCCATGAGGATGCGATGGGTGGGTCCGGACCGGGTGTGGAATGATGAGTTATTGATCTCGCTTAATAAACGGGACTCGTCCGTATTCGATGTCTATCGCCTGCATATCCGTGATTGTAAAATGGAGATGATCGCCCGTAATCCGGGCAATATCGCGCGTTGGTTTACCGATCTCTCCGGTCAGCTCAGGCTGGCCATCGCCAGTGATGGGGAAACGGAGACCCTGCTTTACCGCGACAATGAGGAAAGCACGTTCAGGCCGGTCCTGAGTAATAACTTTAAAACATCTGTCATACCCCTGGGATTTTCCAGTGAACACCGAGACCACATTTTTGCGGTATCGAATGCCGGCCGTGATAAACTCGTAATGGTAGAGATTGACCTGAATACGGGAAAGGAGCTTCGGACCATTTTCAGTCATGATGAAGTGGATGTATCAGAAACAGGTTATTCGGGTATTCATGGAAAGATACTGTATGCTGCTTATGACACCTGGCGTACAGAGCGTCACTTCATTGATCCGAAGATGAAGCAGGTATACGAGCGGATCAGTACCCAACTGAAGGGGTATGAAATTGAGCTGATGGAAAGTGATTCGGCGCAAAACCGTTTTATCGTCACCACCTATACGGACCGCGATCCGGGATCAGTGTATTTTTACGATGCGGCGGATGACCGGCTGCTGAAACTGGCAGACAATAATCCGGCGTTGCAGGGAAGCGACCTGAGTCCGATGAAGCCGGTCAGTTATACCAGTCGTGATGGTGTTACCATTCATGGCTACCTGACGTTGCCGGCAAAATCGTCCGGTCGCCGGATGCCGGTAATTGTCATGCCGCATAACGGCCCGTGGAAGCGAAATGTGTGGGGATTCAATACCGAGGTGCAGTTTTTTGCCAACAGGGGATACGCGGTGTTCCAGATGAACTACCGTGGTTCGCTGGGGTATGGAAAGGCATTCTGGACAGCGGGTTTCAGGGAGTGGGGAGGGAATATGCAGCAGGATATCACGGACGGGGTCCACTGGCTGATTGAGGAAGGGGTAGCAGACCCGAATCGGATCGGGATCTACGGTTT
>CAZJKM010000019.1:0-35577 GCA_964546645.1 uncultured Sphingobacteriaceae bacterium | reverse complement strand
AGCAACAAAAAAAGCCCAGAAAACCCAGCGCTGAGCAGGAACATCCAGAGACAGGTTGTAGAATGACGCAAGATCAAAACTATTTCCGGGTGTCTGCACATACAAATAGATAATGGCCAGAAGCATGAAAAGGCTCCCCAGAAAGGTATAAATAAAGAACTTCAGGTTAACCCGTATACGGTCTTTCCCGCCCCATAAGGCACAAATGAAATAAATAGGGATGAGCGCCACTTCCCAACCCACATAAAACAGGAAAGCATCAAGCGCCGTAAAAACCAGCAGCAATCCCGCCTGCATAAACAGAACAAGTGAATAGAATCCGCCTTTATGAGTGTAGGAAAAGCTGGTCAAGACAATGAGTGGAATAAGGCCATTGGTCAACAGAACAAGCGGCATACTGATGCCATCTATCCCAATATGGAAATGGATACCGAATGAGGATATCCAAGAATAATGCTGCTCGAACTGCATAGAAGCATCCGGAACAAATGCGATCAGAAAAGGAACGGTATAAAGCAGGGAAGCCAATGAAAATGCCAACGCCATTTGCTTTGCCACTGTTGCCTTGTTCACAAATGCCAGTACCAGGGCACCGACAAGAGGTAACAATAATAGTATGAAAAGGTTATCCATATATTTACCTATAACTTCGCTGCTTTTTAAATCTTAAATAAACCATAAACCAACAGAGCGGCAGCTGCCAGTACCATCATAAAGAGATAGAAACCGACATTCCCGCTTTGCAGTAGCCGCAATCCCCTGCCTGACTCGGCCGTGCTTCGTGCGAACGCATTCACAAAGCCATCAATGCCGTTGCGGTCTGTCACACGATACAGAAACACCGATATTTTTTCCAACGGACGTGTAATGATCGCATGGTAAATCTCATCAATATAGAATTTATGATAAGACCATTTTGCCAATAGTCCTCTGGGTGCTTCATCCGCGACCGGAACTGTTTCTCTGGTCACGTATTGCCGGTACGCAAGCACCGCCATGACAATGACGGCCAATGCCGAAACAGCCATCAGTATATATTCGGTGCTGTGATCAAGGTGGAATGCCCCTGACCGGGCTGTTGAATCAGCAAATACCGGCTCCAGAAAACCGGCTAACCATTGGTTCCCACTCAGCGCCGCCGGAAGATTCAATGCACCTCCTATAACAGACAGTACCGCCAAAATAATCAACGGCACCGTCATGGATGAGGGTGACTCATGAAGATGTTGCTGTTGCTCTGCAGAGCCGCGAAAACGTCCGAAGAATGTCAGGAACAACATCCTGAACATGTAAAATGCCGTAAACAATGCACCAGCCAAGCCCAACACCCATAAAACTATATTGGCATCAAACGCATGGGCCAGAATCTCATCTTTCGAGAAAAAACCAGACAAAGGAGGGATTCCCGCTATTGCTATGGTACCGATTAACATGGTTACATAGGTAATCGGCAATTGCTTTTTCAATCCGCCCATATGGCGCATATCCTGTTCATTACTCATCGCATGAATCACGGAGCCGGCACCCAGAAATAGCAGGGCTTTAAAAAATGCGTGCGTAAGCACGTGAAAAAAAGCACCGGTGAATGCACCAACCCCCAAGCCAAGGAACATATAGCCGAGTTGCGAGACCGTTGAATAGGCCAGTACTTTTTTGATATCGTTTTGGGTCACGGCAACCGCAGCAGCCAACAGGGCGGTAGCAATACCAATACCCGCCACAATCTGCAATGTTACCGGCGATAAGGTGAACAGGATATTGGAACGTGCGATCATATAAATACCGGCCGTTACCATGGTAGCTGCATGTATTAAAGCTGACACTGGCGTAGGACCGGCCATCGCATCCGGCAACCAGGTAAAAAGCGGTATCTGGGCAGATTTCCCGGTAGCGGCGACAAACAACAATAAGGTTATTATCAGAAGGAGGCCATCCCCTGATGTCATCCCCGCAGCCTGAGGGAAAATCCCGTTAAACTCCAGGGTACCAAAGGTTGTGAAAATAAAAAACACCGCAATCAGGAAGCCAAGGTCTCCGATCCGGTTCATGACAAATGCTTTCTTGGCAGCGCTGGCATAATCCCGGTTTTTAAACCAGAACCCGATAAGCAGGTAAGAACATAATCCGACTCCTTCCCAACCAATAAACATAACCAGGTAATTGGAACCCAGTACCAGGAGCAGCATGAAGAAGATGAACAGATTGAGGAACGCGAAAAAACGCCCGAACCCGGGATCATGATGCATGTAACCAATTGAATATACATGGATCAGAAAACCGATACCGGTCACAATAAGCAACATGATGGCACTGAGCGGATCGAGTAAAAAGGACAAACCGACCTCTATATTACCTGCAGTGATCCAATCAAAAACCGGTATAACGAAAGAAGCATCCCCACCCGCAGCACGCGCATCATTCACGTGGCCAAAGAGGAAACAGCTCAACAGGAAAGAGGCCAGTACAACGCCGCTTCCTAAAATACCGATCACTGATTTTGACAATACGTTTCTGCCTAGTCCGACCAGGATAAAACCGGCCAGGGGTAACAGCGGAACCAACCAAATTAACTCTATCATATACTATTTCGTACTCAACGTAAAAAAAAGCCTGTTACCATTTCAAGCGGCTCAGCGCATTAATATCCACAGACCGGGTATTCCGGTACACCATCACGATGATAGCCAGCCCTACCGCGACTTCGGCAGCAGCGAGCGCCATAATGAAAAATACAAATACCTGGCCCGCTGCATCTCCCCGATAGGCTGAAAAGACGACCAAAAGCAAATTCACCGCATTCAGCATCAGTTCAATTGACATCAGTATCACAATAACATTGCGGCGGGTCAGTACGCCGGTTACACCAATGGCAAAAATAATACTGCAGAACAGTATGTAGTGGTTCACAGGAACACCCTGTATGGTTTCGACAATGGTTTCCATCAAACTTTTTTAGATTCATTTTTGGCCAACAGTACCGCGCCTACCATAGCCGTTAATAATAAAATCGAAGATATTTCAAACGGAAGTAAAAAATCACTGAACAGAACTTTTCCTAAGTTCTCCACCAATCCGATTTCCGGGTTTTTCAGCACTAAGGGTTGGGAAAGTTCCAGTAGTCTCAGTGAACCTGCAACGGTAACCAACAGGCACATAGCTGCGATCGCACCGATTCCCTTTACCAGATTTGATTTGAGCGGCTCCGTGTCCTTATTCAGATTCAGCAACATCAGCACAAATAAGAACAGTACCATGATGGCCCCCATGTATACAATAAAGTTTACAACCGCAAGGAACTGTGCATTCAACAGGATGTAATGCACGGTAAAGGTAAAGAAGGTAATAACCAGATAAAGCACACTGTGTACCGGATTTTTCGTAAAAATGGTCATCAGTGCAAAAAAAATGGAAAGAAAAGCTACAAAATAAAAAACAGACATATGTGAGTCGTTAATTAATAATCACTGATGAATATACTAAACCTGTTCACTTTTCAACTCAAACCGGGATTCCACCAATTTTTCTTTTCCATAAATAAAATCTTTTCTCAGTTGAGCAGGCGGCACATGCGGTCCGTCCAGATAAATCGCTTCTTTCGGGCAGGCTTCTTCACACAGGCCACAAAAAATACAGCGCAGCATATTGATCTCATATACAGCTGCATATTTTTCTTCCCGATACAAGTGCTCTTCTCCTTTTTTACGCTCTGCAGAGATCATGGTAATGGCTTCTGCAGGACATGATAAGGCACACAGGCCACAGGCCGTACAACGCTCCCGGCCCTGCTCATCCCTCTTCAGCGAATGTTGTCCCCTGAAATTCTTCGAGTACGGGCGCTTCTGTTCCGGATACTTTATGGTAGGTATGCGCTTAAAAAAATGCCGGAGTGTAATGGAGAGCCCCTTAAAAATCGCAGGCAGGTAAATCCGCTCCCAGAAATTCATCGGTTTCTGCTCAAGCACTTTTTTCCTGTTACTTAATGATAACATGTTTAGTTCCTCTCTTCTTAAAAAAATGTGTCTTTCGCAATAGTAATCACCCCTGTTAATACGATATTGGCAATTGCCAGCGGAATCAGTATTTTCCAGCCGAGGTTCATTAGCTGATCATAGCGGAAACGCGGTAATGTCCATCGTACCCACATAAAGAAAAAGATGAAAGCTGTTATCTTCGCAAAGAATACGACAACTCCAATGATCGTAATCCAGTTCTGAGACAAGCCCAGGTCATTCATAAAGGGGAAGTTATAGCCTCCGAAGTACAGCGCGGCCATCAGTGCGGATGACACAAACATATTGATGTACTCAGAAAACATATACAGACCCAGTTTCATGGATGAGTATTCGGTATGGTATCCGCCTACGAGTTCTGTTTCACATTCCGGTAAATCGAACGGTACCCTGTTACATTCTGCAAAGGCACATGTACAGAAAATTAAGAAACCCAGCGGCTGCACCCATATATTCCAGTTTACAAACCCGCTCTGCTGAGCTACAATTTCGCCTATGGACAAGGTCTGAGTCACCATTAACAAAGCGATAATGGAAAGCCCCATCCCGATCTCATAGCTGATACTTTGTGACGCGGCACGAACAGCCCCCATTAGGGAAAACTTGTTGTTGGAAGCCCATCCGCCCAGCATAATGCCATATACCCCCAAGGCAATAACGCCGAAAATATATAAAATTCCAACGTTTACATCCGCTACCTGCAGGGCGATCGTCCGGTCGCCTATCGTCAGGTCCTGCCCCCATGGAATAACCGCACTGCTTATACAGGCGGTGATGATAGCAATGGTAGGCCCAAGAATAAACAATGGTTTATGCGCATTGGCAGGGATAATTTCTTCCTTGAAGAAGAATTTACCCCCATCACATAACGGCTGTAAGATACCGAAGGGTCCCGCACGATCCGGTCCGTAACGGTCCTGCATGAAACCTGCTACTTTCCGTTCGGCCAGCGTTGAGTACATGGCGATCACCAGCGTGATAACAAATATCACCGTCACCAGTATGAATTTCTCAAGAACAAATGCCAGTTCCAGTTCCATAGTTATTGTAATTTTTCCGCACGTTCAAACTGATCCTGGTTTGCTTTTTGCAATTGCAGGTTTTTCTTAATCACCGGTGGCGGAGCCGGTAATTCGTAATGATTGGCGGAAATAACGGATGTCCTCTTCACTTCCCGGGGCCCGTCAATAACCCAGTCGGAGGTTGCTTTTGTGTCAAAGCGGCAGGTATTGCAGATGAACTCTTCCACTTCGCCGTATTCATCCTTCCGGGCCGTCACACGTAACACCTCCTCACCCTTATACCAAAGCGTTACCTTTCCACTACAGGTCGGACAGTCACGATGAGCCTCTACCGGTTTCGTAAACCAGACCCGGTTTTTAAAACGGAACGTTTTATCCGTCAGCGCTCCCACCGGACATACGTCAATCATATTTCCCGAGAAATCGTTGTCGATTGCCTTTTCGATGTAGGTTGATATTTCTGCAGCATCACCTCTTCCCAGTATACCATGTACCCGCTGGTTGGTCAGCTGGTCAGCCGTATACACACACCGGTAACACAAAATACACCGCGTCATGTGTAGTTGTATTTTGTCGCCTATATTAATTTTTTCAAACGTACGTCTTTCGAATTCATACCGGGTCGTGGCCACACCATGCTCGTAACTCAAATCCTGCAAATGACATTCTCCGGCCTGATCACAAATCGGGCAATCCAGTGGATGGTTAATCAGCAGCATTTCTACGACCCCTTTACGGGCCTCCAATACTTCAGGAGAAGTAATATTCTGCACTTCCATCCCATCCATCACCGTAGTCCGGCAGGAAGCCACCAGCTTGGGCATTGGTCTGGGGTCTTTTTCTGAGCCTTTGCTCACCTTGACCAGACAGGTGCGGCACTTGCCACCACTGCCCTCCAGCTTCGAGTAGTAGCACATGGCGGGGGGTACGATATCTCCGCCAATCTGTCTCGCAGCGTTGAGGATGGTCGTACCAGGCGGCACTTCCACCGGTATCCCGTCAATACTTACCTTAAATTTAACATCTTCAGCCATCTTTTATATATGCTATCAGCTCACGGGCTCCAGTGGATCGGCATAATGTGCTAGCCCATAGTTACGTTGCTGAGATTCCTCTCTGTTGATCACATGCCATTCAAATTCGTCCCTGAAATGACGGATTGCACTGGCTACCGGCCAGGCAGCCGCGTCGCCAAGCGGACAAATTGTGTTCCCCTCGATTTTCTTTGCCACATCGACCAGCAGGTCAATATCACTGAATGAACCATGTCCGTGCTCCAGCCGGTGCAATACCTTCTCCATCCAGCCGGTTCCTTCCCGGCAGGGCGAGCACTGCCCACAGCTTTCATGATGGTAAAAGCGGGTAAAGTTCCAGGTATTGCGGACGATACACTGATCTTCATCAAACACAATGAATCCTCCGGACCCCAGCATGGTGCCACTTTGAAAACCACCATCAGCCAGCGATTCATACGTCATCAGCCGTTTTTCCCCTTTTTGCGTCGTCGTAATCAAATTCGCAGGCAGGATGGGCACCGATGAGCCACCGGCCACCACTGCTTTCAGACGTTTTCCATTGGCAATCCCTCCGCAGTATTCATCGGAGTAAATAAACTCTTCAACCGGTACGCCGAGCTCTATTTCATACACACCAGGTCTGTTGATATTCCCGGATGCAGAGATCAGTTTCGTCCCCGTACTGCGCTCAATCCCGATTTTTGCATATTCTTCGCCTCCGTCGTTGATGATCGGAACGGTAGCCGCAATGGATTCTACGTTGTTCACGACCGTCGGGCAATTGTATAATCCGGACACAGCGGGAAATGGCGGCTTTATCCGCGGATTGCCACGTTTTCCTTCCAGCGATTCCAGCAAGGCCGTTTCCTCTCCGCAAATATATGCTCCTCCTCCCGGCTGCACATATAATTCCAGATCGTAACCGGTACCTAAAATATTCTTGCCCAGGAAGCCGGCATTCTTCGCTTCTGAAATAGCCTTTTCCAGAATACGGATCTGCGGCATCATCTCTCCCCGCACATATATATAAGAAACGTGTGCACCAAGTGCATAACTGGCTACAATCATTCCTTCTATGAGCGCGTGGGGAATATGCGTCATCAGATAACGATCTTTAAATGTGCCGGGCTCGGATTCATCTGCATTACATACCAGGTAACGGGGTATACCCTCCGGCTTGGCAAGAAAACTCCATTTCATTCCCGTCGGAAAGCCAGCGCCTCCCCGTCCCCGCAGACCCGATTTTTTCACCTCTTCCACGATATCGTCAGGACTCATTTGCTTCAGGGCTTTTTCAACAGCACGATAGCCCCCTTTCTGGCGGTATACCTCAAAGGTATGTATGCCGGGTGTATCAATATATGTCAATAATAGTTTCCGCGCCATTTTGCTAATTATCGGCTGTTTGCTGCCGGCCTTTGGCCTTCAGTTCGTCAATTAACTTATCCACACCGCTTTCCGTGAGATTTTCATAAAATGTATACTCCGGTCCTATCTGCAGGACCGGACCATAACCGCATGCAGCCAGGCATTCTACGCCCCGCCAACTGAACATACCATCAGCCGTCACCTCTCCTTCCTTAACACCCAGCTTTGTTTCGATATGCTGCATAATCCGCTCCGCACCTATCAGGCAACAGGGACCAGTACGACAAACTTCCAACACATACCTGCCCTGAGGCTTAAGGAAGTACATCGTATAAAAGGTGGACACTTCATATACTTCGATGGGTTGCAGTTTCAAGTAGTGTGCTACCTGATCCATTGCCGGTATACTTAACCAGCCATATTCCGCCTGCACCAGGTGTAATACGGGCAGCAAAGCCGATTTCTGACGTCCTTCCGGATACCGTGCCACAATCTCGCCGAACCTGGCAAGGAGGGTAGCCGGAAACTCCACGGACTCGTTCTGTTTTACACTAAGCATCAAGTTCTCCTGCAATAACGTTTAAACTACTCATATTGATAATGGCATCTGACAATAGCATACCACTGCTCATCGGCGCATACATCTGGTAGTTAATAAATGATGGCCGCCGGAAATGCAGGCGATAAGGAGATCGTCCCCCGTCATTTATCAGATAAAAGCCCAATTCACCATTCCCTCCTTCCACACAATGGTATACTTCCGATTTGGGTGTTTCCACCTCTCCCATTACTATTTTAAAATGATAGATCAGGGCTTCCATGTTATTGTACACCTGTTCCTTGGGAGGCAGATAAAACTCGGGTACATCCGCATGAAACACGCCCTTCGGTTCCGCAGCAATTTTATCCAGTGCCTGTTCGATGATACGGATACTTTGCTTCATTTCTTCATTCCGTACCAGAAAACGGTCGTATACATCGCCATTGGTTCCCACGGGTATATCAAAATCAAACTCCTCATAAGAGGAATAGGGCTCATTGGCACGCACATCGTAATCTACACCGGTAGCACGCAGTATCGGTCCGCTCCAACTATAGCTCAGTGCCGTTTCCGGATCCACCGCAGCTACGCCGGAAGTCCGTTCAATGAAAATCCGGTTCCGGTTGAACAGTTCTTCAAACTCTGCCAACACCGGAGGAAATCTTCTGATAAATTCTTTGATTTTGGCAAAAGCTGTTTCATTGAAATCCCGTTCCAAACCACCAATGCGCCCGATATTAGTCGTCAATCTCGATCCGCATATTTCTTCAAAAATTTCATAAATGAACTCGCGCTCCTGCATCACATACAGAAAGCCTGAAAAAGCACCGGTATCCACCCCTAAAATCCCATTGCAGATAATATGATCAGCAATGCGGGACAGTTCCATAATGATCACACGCATATACTGTACCCGCTTCGGTATCTCCATATCCAGCAGTTTTTCCACCGTCATGTGCCATCCCATATTATTGATGGGCGACGAACAGTAATTCAGGCGATCTGTTAGCGGCGTGATCTGGTAAAAAGGTCGACGTTCTGCAATCTTTTCAAAGGCCCGGTGTATATAACCAATGGTTGATACACCACTTACAATACGTTCTCCGTCTACCTGCAATACATTCTGAAAAACCCCGTGTGTTGCAGGGTGTGTAGGGCCGAGGTTCAGCGTCGTCAATTCTTCCTGCGGATCATTATCCGTAAAAACCGGATGATTGGGAAACTTTCTGCTGATATGATTATTCATAATTATCTTTTAACGGCCAAAGAAATAATCTTTTTTATCGACACGGTTCGGATCCTCCAGCGGGTGTTCTTTCCGCATCGGAAACACGTCCATATCATCCACATTCAGGATACGCCGTAAATCCGGGTGTCCGACGAACTGCACCCCGAAAAAATCATAGGTTTCCCGCTCCATCCAATTAGCACCGTTCCAAAGTAAGGTAGCCGTCGGTATTGCCGGATAATCACCATTCAGAGGCACCTTGATCCGTATCCGCCTGTTATGTACTAAGCTATGCAAGTGGTAAATCACAACGATGGGACGCTCCTGTTCCGGATAATGGACTGCTGTAATATCTGTCAGATAAATAAACTGCAGGTCTTCATTCGTTTTCAGAAACTCCAGCACTTCCAGTATATCATTTTTTTCCACCGCTATCGTCAACAGGCCGTAAGGCTCAGAAATACTACCTACACGTTCGCCAAACCGGTCCTGCAAATGGTCCAGCAATATGTTATTATCTAATTTACCCATTGTAGTGGATCCCGTACTTTTCTAACAAGGCTTTATATTCAGGTGATTCCCGCCGTCTGAGAGACTCATTCTTTACGATGTCCTGCAACTGCATAATGCCATCCAGAATAGCTTCAGGGCGGGGGGGGCATCCCGGCACATACACATCCACAGGGATAATTTCATCAATACCCTGAAGAACAGAATAGGTGTCAAATATACCACCGCTCGACGCACATGCTCCCACTGCGATTACCCAGCGGGGTTCTGCCATCTGTATATATACCTGTTTCAGGACAGGGGCCATTTTCTTCGCAATCGTCCCCATAACAAGCAGCATATCCGCCTGCCTTGGAGAGAAACTCGGACGCTCGGCTCCGAAACGGGCCAAGTCATACGTCGAGCCCATGGTAGCCATAAACTCAATACCGCAACATGAAGTGGCAAAAGGCAACGGCCATAGAGAATTGGCTCTGGCTAAGCCAATAACTTTGTCCAGCGTTGTAGCAAAAAATCCTGACCCTTCCACTCCTGCCGGAGGATTGGCCAATGTCATATTACTCATATCTCCTTGGCTTTGCTAAACAAAAAAGCTTACCTGTATCCAAACAGGTAAGCTACAAATTTACGAACATATCTATGCTCTTAAAGGATTGTTGTCTTATTTAGAACCATTCTATTAACCCTAATCCCATTCCAATGCCTTTTTCTTTACCACATAAATAAAGCCCAGCAACAACAGTCCCATAAACACAAACATCTCTATCAGCCCCTGCAAACCAAACTCACGGAAATTAACGGCCCAGGGATACATAAATATCACTTCGATATCAAAAATCACGAACAGGATAGCTACCATAAAATACTTCACGGAGAAAGGCTGGCGTGCATTCCCGATCACTTCTATACCTGATTCAAAAGCCCCCAGCTTATGCTCTGTACGGACTTTCGGCCCGATGATGTGCGTTATAATAATGGTACCCACACCAAACCCTGCTGCTACAATTAACTGAATCAGGATAGGTAGATAGTCTGCGGACGTGCTTAATACTTCGCTTTCCATTTCTGCTCTTTAGTAAACTGCTACAAATATAAAAGAAAAAGTGGCATCATATAACAATACGATGCCACTTCCGTTTCATGACGGTACGCGATTAATTTTGCGCACCAGTTGCCGGGGCAAGCTTTTCCAAAGAATCCTTTGCGTAAGCATCGTCCGGGTTGATCGTCAAAGCTGAGCGAAATGCCTCTCTGGCTTTCTCATAATTCTCCTGATTCAGATAAAATGCTCCGACGTATCCGTACGCTTCGCTGACCTGTTTCTTCACCGTTTCCTTCGCAAGCTCTTCAGCGCCCTTTTCTTTAACTCCGGCTACATATTTCTCGTAAGGCTCCACGAACAGTCCCTGCCAGTTTTCAGGGTCATCATCGATCTGTAAATAGCTTCTGGCAATCCAGAGATGCGCATCAGCAAAATCAGCTTTCCCCTTCAGCACCGTCTCGAAGCCCTGAATACCATCTTTCAGAATATCTTTGCTGGGCGGCGCATCCGGTGAATTCTTCTTTGCTACAATATAATTATAATATTGCATCATGCCCCAGTAAAACGCATCCGTAAATGAATTTTTCGAAGAAGGCTCCTGTGCTCCGACTTTGTAAACAGCAGCAGCATAACCGTATTGCTGCCTGGTACGATACCTGTTTGCCAGCTCATTCATATCTTCTGCAATGGTCGAATCCAGTTCAATCGCCTTTGTCAGCGCCGTGAGCCCTTCATTGAACAGAGCATTATCTACGGTATTAGCAACAGTGTCCGTAGACAACGCTATATTCACTAACCCAAGATGATGATAATCCTGCGCAATGATACGATTCTTGTCAGCTTTACTCAGAAAATCTTCTAGGGCTTTCTTGCTTTCTTCATACTCGCCATTCTGGTAGGCCGCATAACCGAGATAACGCAGGATCCGGGGATTCACTTTGTCAATTTTAGCCATCTCTGCCGCCTGTACTTGTAGCTCCTTGTAATCTTTGGCAATGATCAGAAAGTCGGCATACCGGATCCTGGACTCCAATGAATAATCGGTCTTATCCATAAACTGCCGATAGTATCCCAAAGCTGCCTGATTACGGTCCTGATAATCTTCGATCGATGTGGCAAACTGTCCCCACGCGTGATAGGTTTCTGCAAGTTCACGGTACGTAGGGGCATAATCAGGGGCCTCTTCAACTATCTTTTTCAGGTCTTCAGCTGCTCCTTGCCAGGAACGGGCATTTTTTGCAATAACAGCACGCTGCACACGGGGCTTCATTCTCGCCTTATCCATCTCTTCAGCTGTCCAATAGGTCGAATACGCATCACTTGCACGGGTTGCACCCAAATAGGCATCACCCAAAGCGATAAATACATCAACGTCCTTTTGATTAGCGGCTTTCGCTTTTTCCAGGTATTCTACCGCTTTATTATAGTGTGCAAGGGCCGCTGCTCCATCTGTTTGTTGTTTTGCTGACAGTATATACGCCCGTCCTATGAACAGATTCTCCTGATAGTCTTTTTTCTTGAGATTTGCAGTAGCTGCCGTAAACTTGGATGCTGCTGCCGCCTCGTCGCCTTTATACAAGTCCACCGCACCTAATCCAACATTATTCAGTGCATACTTAGGCACTGCCTGCAATCCTTGCTCAAATACGATTTTCGCTGAATCCGGATTATCAATAAGCAGGTATACCTGTCCAAGATAAAAATAATTCTCTCCCTTTTTTCCCTGGTTTGCCACCAGTGTTTTCAACATTCCCTTGGCCTTCTCGTATTGCTCAGCATCTATTGCCAGCTTTGCATCATTCAGATTTTGTGCAAATGCAGAGGTAACAATGAACGCCAAAGCAAGACCTGTATTTATTACTTTCTTCATCATCATGTTTACTACTTACCTGTTTAGTGGTCTAATTTATTTAAGTCTGTCCAAATTTCGAATAATAATTTCACGAGGCGGAATACTGTCAGGAAGTAACCCCGACTTCAATACGATCTTCTGCCCCCGTTCTCCGGCCACAAAAGAGGCAAAACCTATACCCAATCCGTTCCGGGGTTCGCAATTGATCACGTATAAACTCCGGGAAAAGGGGTATAATCCCATAGCGAGATTTGACTGAGACGGTTTATAATACGCATCAGATCCGGGTTTCCCCTCTATATTTTTTACTCCCATTACCTTCAGTTCTTCCACATATTGTACCAGTTCCGGGTCAGGCTGAACGATCCAATTAATTCCGATCACACCCACAGACCGTTTGTTTTCGTACACATATTTCAACACTTCTGCGTTAGCCTGCAACGCGTACACGCCGGTTTCCGGTAATTTATCCACGCCGGCAGCTTCCCGCAGAAAACGTACCGTACTTGAATTGGCGTGATCAAACACCAGGCTCTGCATCCGGCCGGGGTTCCCCCGAAGCAAATTCAGCACGTCCTCCGCGTCTGCAAGCGAATCCGGATTGCTCTTATGCGTAACCAACGCTATACCGTCCACCGCAAACTTCGTTACACGGGGTCTGAACTTTCTTGCTTCAAAACGCTTCACCTCATCCTCGTTCAGTAACCGCGCTAATATAGCAATTTCTGCAACACCATTCAATAAATCTGCAACAACATTATTCTCTGGCTTACTGATCAGGTTAATGTCTGCATGTTTATAGCTGCTCTGAAATACAGTTACCTGATCTTCGGCGATGGGCTTAAACGTTTCATCCACCAATATAGATACCTTTCCCGTGAGAATCGTATTTTTGTCACTGGACGGAGCGCCTCCGCACCCCGTGTATATTGTCAGAGACGATATACAAAGCAAGGTCAGGCAGCATCTATCTATATAGCGTTTTACAAACATCGTTAACCTTCTTCTTACTCGCTCCTGTTTTTCCAGAGCCTTACAAAACGAACAAATGAATAAACGATCAGTAATAATCCGAACAATATCCTGTATATGCCCTCTATCTCCAGCGGAAAGTCTTTCCAGAGAACAATAACGACCCCCAACGCGAAATAAAACCCGAACATTGCAAGGCCCAAAACGGACAGAAACCGCCTTGCAGGCGATTTCTGTCTATCTTTTCCGGGTGTGATCTCCTCACCAGCCATAGTGGCTTCTATTGACTCTCATATTTCAGCCGGATTGGCAACGTATAGGTTACCCGTACCGGAATCCCGTTCTGTATCCCCGGTCTCCATTTTTTTGCAGCCTTCAACACCCGCACTGCTTCATCCCCGGTTCCGTACTTCAGGTCCCGGACTATCTTGATATCCGTCAGGGAGCCGTCCCGTTCAACCACAAACTGCAGGTGCACGGCCCCATTTACTCCCGCATCCATGGCGGCCTGAGGATAACGATAATTATTCTGTACAAACTTATAAAACTCCGCAAGCCCTCCCGGATACTCCGGCTTGTTCTCTACGCTTTGAAAGTCATACAATTGGGAGCCCGCTTCCGTAACCTGCGCATCCTTGGGCCCTTCTCCCACAGGAGCATCAATGCGGATATCTGCAGTCGGATCTCCGGCGATCGTCTTTGGCCCTGGATCTGCCTTCTTCAGCTCTTCCACTGTCGGAGGTTCCTCATCCCGCACCTGCTCAGCAGGTACCACCACCGGCTCCGGCATACGCACCTGATCCCTTCTGGGAGGAGGAGGCTCTACAGGAGGGGGGGGAGGAGGGGCTTCCTCATTAATGGGTGGAGGCTCAGCGAGCACCACTTCTGTTTCGATAAACTGCTCAACCGGAGCTTCTTCCTTAATCTCAATACCGAGCAAGCGAGTCAAAGCAGGCGCGCTCAACACCAGAACAAAGACAGAAACAGCTATGATCAGCGCAATGTTGGTGGCCCTGTCAGCCCCCTTACGCAACGCATAGGCACCATAGTCCTTATTCCGGCCCTCAAAGACTACCTCAAGCCATTCCTTTTTAAATATATCTAACTTAGAACCTAACATTATCTTATAATTTACATTGGATACATTCTGTCGGCGCCGCTTAATTGAACACTCCCTGTTCTTTCAGAAAGTCTATTTCTGCTGTCCCGATCTCACCGATCATGTACTGTTTCATGTCCACGATCTTCATTTCATCCAAGATGTCGACCAGATTCCGATATACTGATTTTTCACTTGGCCTGATCACGACAATAAGTCCTTTTGATGGGTCTCCTGTCGCCTGTAATACCTGCTTCTGTTTTTCCAATAAAACAGGGCGTATACCATTTTTACCATAATCGGCGATGGTAGGGCCTTCCAACGGGGTTTCAAACTGCCCCATATACCAGTATATTTTGTTATCTGATCCCAGTAACACGGTCATCGTCCGGTTATCTGCCAGCTCGAGTTTATCTTCCGGATCGTCTTTATTTTTATCCGGCATGGCTACATCCATAGCCTGCGGCTTAGACAGCGATGTGGTTAACATAAAGAACGTGATAAGAAGAAATGCCAGATCCACCATGGCCGTTAAGTCTACCTTACCGCCAGCCTTCTTGGCCCGTATCTTACCGCCTTTTTTACCACCACCGCCACTATCCTGATTTAATTCTGCCATTGCTGTAGTATCTTATTATAATTAAAAATTATCGCCTCTCAGGGTAGTAATCAGACTAAATTTATTCAGCCCCTGGTCCTGCAGAATGTCTATAACCTGCTTAACTGCGGGATACTGCTCTTGTGCATCGCCTTTGATGGACACACGCATTTCTTCATCATTTACCTCCTTCGTTGCATAACGGGCAGCCAGGATCCATTCTTTCAGTTGATTGTCCAATGGATTATCGGTAGAATCTGCAGGAATTCCTTTTTGCACACCCGGCTTTGCACGTTGATCTGCATTGAACGCAATGAGCCCTTTCAGTTGTCCGATAGGTACACCGAACGACTCCATGAGGGAAAACCGGGTCTTTTCTTCGGCCGTAAATGGCACCTGATATTTTTCAGACATTCTTTCCAGCATACGGGTCCGTACGTTCGGCCCCGTCACGCCAAAGAAAAATTTGCCCCCATCTCCCACGGTAATCATTCCAAGATTCTCGTCAGGAACCTTGTGAGTTGTCGTAGAGGCCGGCACATCCACCGGCAGCGGCTCAGGCTGACGGGCGGTCGCTGTTAACACAAAGAATGTCAACAGCAGGAACGACACGTCACACATCGCCGTCATGTCAATGGAAGTACTGGTTCTTTTTGCTTTTATTCTGGGCATAGCTCCACTTTTTTGTGTTTAATAAAAACTGCTTAACTGTAAGATGAAAAACCACCGGCAATTCCATAACGACCGGTCACTTTTTCCTTCGTCTTTATTTGTGTGTAGCTGCGTAGGTCTGAACAATGGAGAAGCCGGCCTCATCAATTGAGTAGGTCAATTTATCAATTTTTGAAGTAAAGATGTTGTACATCACGATGGCGATGGTTGACGTTGCAATACCCGTTGCCGTATTAATCAAAGCCTCAGAGATACCGTTAGCCAGTTTGGCTGAATCAGGAGCCCCGCCGGTTGCCAACGCCGAGAACGCCTTGATCATACCGGTTACCGTTCCGAGCAGACCGGTCAGTGTACCGATAGATACCAGGGTTGCGATAACGGTCAGGTTCTTTTCCAACATCGGCATTTCCAGTGCTGTGGCCTCTTCAATGTCTTTCTGTATAGCAAGGGTCGCATGCTCCGTATCCAGACTTGGGTCAGCTGATACATCTTTGTATTTTCTGAGTCCGGCCTTAATGACATTGGCGACCGATCCTTGCTGCCGATCACATTCTGCGATAGCACCATCTATGTTACCACCACCTATAAGAGACTGTACTTTTCTGACAAAAGCATCTACGTTTCCTTTTCCGGCAGCTTTATTGATTACAATAAAACGCTCAATCGAGAATACGAACACCATCAGGAACAATCCTAATAATACGGGTACCACATAGCCTGCGTGATACACCATACCGAAGTAGTTACCTTCCTTCGGCTGGTTTTCGGGGTTGTCGTCAATAAAGTTCGCCGGATCGCCCATGATATATTTCCAGACCACTGCGCCGATGATAAAGCAAATCACAATCGATAGACTTGCAAAAAGATTAGAACCTGCTTTACTACTTTCGTGTTTTGTTGTAGCTGTTGTTGGTGCGTTTGCCATTTCCTTAATTTTTAATTTTTAATTTTTAGTTTTATTGATTTAAGTTACTCAACTTATGAAGTTACAAAATCTTTTTCCCATCACGCCGGATCGTCCAAGCGAAAAGCAAATTTAACATTTTAATATAAATACAAAATGAATGTTGCAATAATTATTCGGTCTTTAGCAGTACATCAGATGTTCAACAGCAGCATCAGCATCCGACGATTCAAACATACATTTTTTTAATTACTGAAACATCAGAGTACAATGAAAACCATTTTTTTTTTCAAATGCAAATTAAAAACCGAAAAAAATCAGCAATATTTTCTGCGGTTTCCGCCTAAGCATCCGCCCAATCCATACAAAAAGCTGTTTAAACGTGCATTAGACCCTCAAAACATACCTGTTGTCAGCCGCTTATTTTTACTTTATACCCATCAGCCAGTAACAATTCGAGTATACGGTTTCTGAAATCACCCTGAATGATGATTTCATTCATCTTCACAGATCCTCCTACTCCACACTTTTGCTTCAGCTTTTTACCCAACGTTTCCAGATCTTCCGCCCGGCCGGCAAAACCCGTAACCAGCGTCACCGCTTTCCCGCCCCGCTGCTTCCTGTCAAGCACGACCCGTAGTTGTTGCCGTGACGGTGGGAGTGTTTCTGTCTCAGCAGGCTCTTCCTGATTATAAACAAACTGGTCATCCGTAGAATATACGACCCCCTGATAGGATTGTTTCTTATATTTTGCCATCACCTTAATACTATATCATCATTCATTATTTTTCACTGTTCAGCAAATTACCCGCAGCGATGCAGGCTTTACACCTACAGCCAACGGAAAAGAGATCGGCTTCACCTCACCATCCACATGCACCGGTCCCACATCCGTTGTCGAGATGACGATATGCCGTCCACGGATAATTTCAACATATTTCGAGTGGTTGGCCGTACGGCTGAACAGGCGGTAAACCATAAACGGGAATTTATATAAAGGGAACGGCTTAATGACACATACGTCCAGCAGCCCATCATCCACAGAGGCTTCCGGTGAGATATGAGCATTGTTCCCGTACTGGGATGAATTCGCAATACTGATCATAAATGCTTTCCTGCTATCCTTTCTCCCATCTATTTCCAGCACATAATGCGCCGGCTTATAAGCCGCTATCACAGATAGTACCATTCTCACATACCCCAGCCTTCCCCTTGTGCGTGTATGGGCAAACCGACTGCTGACAGTCGCATCGAACCCCATACCTGCCATATTGAAAAACGGGATTCCGTTTACCGTGCCGCTATCTATACATCGCTGCTTAAAAGCAGACAACTTCATCAGAGCCTTTTCCTGGTCATCTGGTATTCCCAGATAGAAAGCCAGTCCGTTTCCCGACCCTGTCGGAATGATTCCCAACGGAACCGGAACATCCACTAATACCGAAGCGATCTCATTGACAGTACCGTCGCCTCCCACTGCTACCACGGCATCTGCCCCGGAATGTACGGCTTTTTCAGCCAATGCTGCTGCATGACCGACATGCTCCGTAAAACAATATACGGCCTCCACATACCGGTCATCCAGTACAGACTCCGCCAGCTTCACAAAGGCCTGCTTGTCTTTGCCCCCTGCCACCGGGTTGATAATAAAAAATACCCGCTTCTTTTTCATCCACCCTCAGTACGGTAATCTGCTAAGAAAAACAATGAAGTGCTTTCAGCTTTATTTCGATCCAATTAACAGTTCGGCCAGCCGAAAATAAGTAATCTGTGTGCAATTTTCCAATTTAATTCTCAAATATTTTCATAGGCAGGAAAGGTATGTCCAAGCGACACGCTGCCAACTTTGAAATGCGTGAAATATATGTTAGGTTTGCAACGCAAAACGGATTGGTCCAACCCAACAATAAAATTTAAAATTTATGCCTTATTTATTTACTTCCGAATCAGTTTCTGAAGGACATCCTGACAAAATAGCCGATCAGATATCAGATGCAATGATCGACAATTTTCTGGCCTGGGATGCTGATGCACGGGTTGCCATCGAAACGCTTGTCACGACAGGACAAGTGGTGCTGGCCGGAGAAGTAAAATCCAGAACATACCTGGATATCCCTAAAATAACACGTTCCGTGATTGAAAACATCGGCTATACAAAATCGGAATATATGTTCGAGGCAAATTCCTGCGGTATTCTTTCTGCCATACATGAACAGAGTGCTGATATCAACCAGGGGGTTGACCGCCAGAGAAAGCAGGATCAGGGTGCCGGAGACCAGGGTATCATGTTCGGCTATGCCAATAATGAGACCGAGAACTACATGCCACTGGCACTTGATCTTTCCCATAAACTGCTGTATGAACTCGCCGCCCTCCGGCGTGAGCGCAAAGATATCACCTATCTGCGTCCGGATGCCAAGTCGCAGGTTACCATTGAATACAGTGATGATCACCGGCCGTTACGGATCGACGCCATTGTCGTATCCACACAACACGACGAGTTTGATACCGAAGAGAGCATGCTCGCCAGGATCAAACACGATATCGTCAACATTCTGATCCCACGTGTCAGGGAACAGCTGAAACCCGAATTACAGGCGCTGTTCAACGACCAGATAACCTATCATATCAATCCAACAGGGAAATTTGTCATCGGTGGACCACACGGAGATACCGGTCTTACCGGCCGCAAGATCATTGTAGATACCTATGGCGGTAAGGGTGGACACGGTGGTGGCGCTTTCTCTGGCAAGGATCCTTCCAAAGTTGATCGTTCAGCCGCTTACGCTACGCGGCATATTGCCAAGAATATGGTGGCTGCCGGTGTTGCTGATGAATTATTGGTTCAGATATCATATGCCATTGGTGTAAAAGACCCTATCGGCATCTATGTGAATACTTACGGTACGGCAAAAGTACCTTATACGGATTCAGCGATCGCAGCCAAAATCCCTGAGCTCTTTGACATGACCCCTTATGGTATTGAAACACGACTGAAGCTGCGGAAACCCATTTATGCTGAGACCGCGGCTTACGGACATATGGGTCGCGAACCGCAAACCGTTACCAAAACGTTCGAGAACACCAACGGTGAGACCGTAACGCATGAGGTGGAATTGTTTACCTGGGAGAAACTGGATCATGTAAATCAAATCAAAGCCGCATTTGATATACAATAAATGAGAAAACTGTTCGGCTACCTGCTGTCGCCCGTCCATTATATCTTTTTCGGGCTCATCCTGGTGGTTTTTCATCCCATCCAGTGGCTATGCCTTAAACTGGGCGGGTACCGGGCGCACAAAAGGTCTGTCGAGTGTTTGAACGGGTGCCTGGTCGCCAGCTATTACCTGCTGGGTAATACGGTTAAATTTATCAACCGGCAGCCACTCCCAACCGGACGGTCTATCATTTTTATCGCGAACCATCAGAGCATGTATGATATACCCCCCCTTATTTACTTTCTCCGTAAATACGAGGGTAAATTCATTTCGAAAATTGAACTGGCAAAGGGTATTCCCAGTATCTCTTTCAATCTGCGGCATGGCGGAGCTGCCAATATCAACCGGCAGGATCCGAAACAGTCTATTGCCGAGATCCTGAAGCTGGCAAAAAAGATGAAAGACCACAACTGGTCGGTCTTCATTTTCCCCGAAGGAACACGTTCCAAAACCGGTGTTGTAAAACCATTTGCGGTAGGCGGTATTGCCACGATCCTGAAAAAAGTGCCTCATGCGCTGATTGTGCCTGTGGCCATCCGTAATTCCTGGAAAATGGTACGTTACGGGCAGTTCCCGCTCAACACCTTTACCCGTATGAGTTGGGAAGTGCTGCCACCTATCGAACCTGAAGACCGTCCGGCAGAAGAGCTTGTTGCAGAAGTGGAAACAGCTATCCGCCATACGGTCAACTAAGGCTGTCAGTTAACCGATCTTCCTTTCCATTGATATTTGCCGGTGTTGCCGGCTATCCCGATGAACACCATATACAAGACGTGTACAACCGTTAGCAGGGGTAGATAACCCATCAGCTCCGGTCGCTTTGCAAAGCGACTAACCGGCAATAAAAACAAGCACTCCGCTGTTAGTTTAACCAGTAACATAACGAGTGCCGTTTTCAGGTACAGGGTATGCACCAGGCCGGCTATACCACCAAACAATATCATTACATTGAAAAGCCATACGCCGATACCGAGCAGCACCACACCTTTATTCTTATATTTTGTGCTTTTGGATGCCCACCGCTTGCGCTGGCTGATAAAGCTTGGGAGGTCCGGCTTTGCATTGGTGAAAACACAGGCCTCCCGGGATTTGCAGAAGGCAATCCTTCCCGGATAACGGGTTGCCACTTTATGCAGCAATAGTTCGTCATCTCCCGAGGCAAGGTGGTCGATACCACTGAATCCCCCAACCTCATCAAACACCGCTTTCGTATAGGCCAGGTTGGCACCGTTGCAGGTTGCCGGCCGGCCGTTCCCGATGGTCGCAGCGCCCAGGCCGATCAGGTAGAGAAACTCAAGTGTCTGCATCTTTTCAAAAATATTGTTCTCTTCATGATACACTACCGGACCGGAAATGAAACAGACATTTTTCTCCTCATACAATCCCGTGAGCGCAGACAACCACCCTGGCCCCATCCGGCAATCGGCATCCGTAGCAACCATCAATTCCCCGGTTGCATGGCGAATAGCCTCGGCAATCGCTTTCTTTTTATAAGAATTCAGCGGCTTATCTTCCTTCAGCTGTATCAGTTTTACCCCACGACCGGCATACCCCGCTATCACCTCCGCCGTCCCATCCGTTGAGTGGTCGTCCACCACAATCACTTCCATCAATACAGCAGGATATTCCTGAGCCAGGATATCGTTCAGGGTATCTGCGATGCCGTGTGCCTCATTCCTGGCCGCAATCAGGACCGAAACGGCGGTTTTCGGCTGCCGGGATGATACACGATATACCGGCAACCGCCCCCAGCCCTTTCTCAGATAGGCAATTACGAGCAGATAAAACAGGGTAAGCAACCCTGCTGCGTTAACGATCAGTTGTTGATGGAGTTCCAAAAAAGTTGATTTTAAGTACGAATACAGATCCGAGTATCGCCGGCAATATCAGATTTACAAACCAAATACACGATGCTGAAGCCATTACGGCCACCTCCTGCGGTGTAATGAAACTAAAAAAATAGCCGGCTGTCAGGCTTCGCACACCGAAATCAAACAGATCCAGCGTGGGCAGTACCGTCTGCACAAAAAACAGGATAAAAATCATCAGCAACATGGGAACAAACGGCAATCCGGGAATAATAACCTGCATCAGTATGATGTACTGTGACGTAAATACGGCAAACCGGCTCAATGAAAAGGCGAAAACCCGCCGTAGATCGGTTTGCCGGTAGCGGCACAATATTTCAAAAAACCGATGAAATTTTTTCAGGAAACGAACACGAAGCAACCCTTTGTAAACCAACCGCACGTTGAAGTATAGCAACAGGAAACCGCTGATATACAAGGCTCCTGCCACGCATAATAATGCATAAGGCCACCCGCTTACATCCAGGTACCTGCCCGCAAACCAGCAGAGTGCGGCTGCACCCAGCACATTGGTAATGGTCACCTGTGCCAGGGCTCCTACTCCCATAGCCACTGCACCCTGTATCCGCCTACGTGGAGGCAGGAACATCACCCTGCCACCATATTCACCGATTCTGTTCGGCGTAAAAACGGCCCAGGTAAGGCCACAGAAAACCGATTCGATCGCGCGCCAGGTTCCGATAGGTGACACGCCGGCACAGAGATATTTCCACTTCAGTGCTTCCAGGAACCAGTTCAGCAACATCATCAGCAGCACGGCCGAAAGTGTCAGCAGCATGTGATCCCGGTCAAGACCCTGTAATAACGCCCGGAAAGTCCGCAGGTTCTGATGATCACTGAGTTTACCATACAGCAACCAGGCAACCAGAAGCAAAATAGCTGCCTTTATCGCCATACTGATTATTTTTTTGCTTCGTGTGGTCACAACATGATCCTTCTGCTTTCCGGCCTGCAATGTTAGCAATAAATATATTTACACTCAAAAAACGTACCTTTGTAAAAAATCAGCCCGGGCGAGAGTTTGTTCCCGGCTGGCAGATTCCGATAATACATTCGGGATTCTTTAACTTTTTGACATTGACATTTTCAGACATCAAGCTGAGTGCACCGCTGCTGCGGGCACTTGAAATCTCAGGTTATAGTTCACCTACCCCCATTCAGCAACAGGCAATACCATACATTCTGCAGGGCAAAGATCTATTAGGCTGCGCACAGACCGGTACCGGTAAAACAGCAGCTTTCTCATTACCCATCCTGCAAGGGATGTACGAAGCCAGGCAAAACAACACACCGACAAAACGGAATATTGAGGCACTTATATTATCACCAACCCGTGAATTAGCTATACAGATCGGCGAAAGCCTGTCAGAGTACGGTAAATTTACCGATATCAAACACACGGTGATTTTTGGTGGCGTACCGGTAAACCCTCAGATACAAACACTGCGCAAAGGAGTTTCCATTCTGGTAGCTACCCCCGGAAGGCTTCTGGACCTGATGAACCAGGGTGAGGTCTCCCTGAAAAGCGTCCGCTATTTCGTATTGGATGAGGCTGACCGCATGCTGGACATGGGCTTTATCCGGGATATCCGCAAAATCGTTTCCAGTATTCCTGAGAAAAGACAAACCTTGCTTTTTTCGGCAACGATGCCGCCGGATATCGCTGCCCTGGCTCAGTCGATCCTGCGTAATCCGGAACGGGTTGATGCCACGCCGGTTTCATCGGCAGCACCGAAAATCGTCCAGGCAGTATACCCCGTAGCCAAACCGGATAAACCCAAACTATTGGTCCACCTGATCAACGGCATATCAGCACCCGGGATTCTGGTATTCACACGTACCAAGCACGGTGCGGATAAAGTCGTTAAGGTGCTGAGCCGTGCAAATATTAAAGCTGCCGCTATTCATGGGAATAAATCCCAGAACGCACGGCAGAATGCGCTGAACGGATTTAAGGCGGGAAAAATCAACGTACTGGTAGCCACGGATATTGCTGCAAGGGGTATTGATGTGGATGATCTGCAATATGTGATCAACTACGACCTGCCCAATGAGCCGGAAACCTACGTACACCGTATCGGCCGGACCGGCCGCGCGGGGGCGAGCGGGCACGCCTGGTCATTCTGTGACGTGGAAGAACGCCCTTACCTGCAGCAAATCAATAAGCTGACAAGCCAGCAGATCCCGCTTATCAGCGAACATCCATATCCTTTACTCCAGACAGATAGTACTCCTGCTGAAAGCGTGATGAGTCCGCCGGCCAACTCCCCTAAAAAGCGGAATAAGAACCAACGGAATTTCCGGAGAAGGCCAAGGGCGATATCTGCTTAAACGGCAGAGGCAGATAGGGCTGTGGCTGCCGCTTTGTCGGCCAGCCACACAACTTCGCCGTCAACCGGGCTAATCAGTTGTGCAGGATAAACGGCGGGATTCCGCCCGCCTTCCAGCACTTCGCGCAGCGCCGGGGCTTTGCCCGCACCGTACACCATAAACACAATGCGCTCCGCCCGGTTAATCAGGGGGGCTGTCAATGTAATCCGGTGCATGGATTGTGGTTCCAGGTAGTAGGCATCCACCCATTTTGTAGTCTCATTCAGGACAGCGGTCCCGGGAAACAGCGATGCGGTGTGACCGTCATCTCCCATGCCCAGCAGAACGAGATCAAACCGTCCGTTCCGGCCCACGTTTTCTCTTATCAGTTGTTCATATACACCGGCGTATTGTTCCGGTGTATAGGCTGCCGACCACATCGGAAACACATTCCCTGCCGGAACGGGCACCTGATCCAATAACGTTTCATAGGCCATTCTGGCGTTGCTCTTCGGGTCATCCAACGGCACCCAGCGTTCATCTCCCCAGAAGACAAACACGTTATCCCAGTCGACCTGCTCTGCATACGCCGGCAGTGTCAGTAATTTGTGCATGGCTACCGGAGACGTCCCCCCTGTGAGGGCAACCGTAAAACGCCCCTTCCGGCTGATACTTTCCTTCGCTGCCTGCACAAACAGGTCCGCGGCAGCTGTGCTTACCTGTTCACTATCATTAAAAATCCGGATCATATTTTACGTGTATATTTATTTTCCGCTCTCCTTTGTTAACGGAGTAATGGCCCATACATGACCGTTGCGCGCAATTAAGGCTTCGGCTGTCTCAGGCCCCCAGGTACCGGCCGCATAATTCGGGAAGTCCAGCGAGTCCCTGCTTTCCCAGGCTTCCAGGATCGGTGTGATCACATCCCAGGCCTCTTCCACCTGGTCAGAGCGCATAAACAGGGTCGCATCGCCACGTAACGCATCCAACAGCAGAGTTTCGTACGCTTCGGGGGTCTGGGTCGAGCAATTGTCATAATCAAAGATCATTTCAGACGGGTTCAGGCTCATTTCCAGTCCGGTCTTTTTCGTCATGAAACGCAAACGGATATCCATCTGTGGCTGGATATTGATCGTCAGCCGGTTCGGCATCAGGCTATCTGTCTGGCTGCGCGAAAACGTTGAGTGCGGCACCGGCCGGAACTGAATGGTAATGGCGGAAAACTTTTCCTGCATCCGTTTCCCGGTTCGCAGGTAAAAGGGTACGCCCTGCCAGCGCCAGTTGTCCAGGTACAGTTTCAGTGCCGCATAGGTTTCTGTGTTTGACCGTGGGTCTACACCTGCTTCTTCCCGATAGCCGGGAACCTGCTGTCCTCTGATCCAACCCGAACCATACTGTCCCCTTACGGCGTAGCGATGGATTTCTTCTGGTTTGATCCTGCGCACCGCACGCAATACGTCCACTTTGCGGTTCCTGATCTCTTCTGCTTTAAAGGATACGGGTGGCTCCATAGCCACCATACACAAAATCTGCAACAGGTGATTCTGGATCATATCCCTCAGCGCCCCTGAGTCCTCATAATAGCCGCCGCGGCCTTCCAGGCCCACCTGCTCGGCAACTGTAATCTGTACGTAATCGATGAAATTACGGTTCCACAACGGCTCAAACAACGCATTGGCGAAGCGGAAGGCCAGGATATTCTGAACGGTTTCTTTACCCAAATAATGATCGATCCGGTAGATCTGTTCTTCTTCAAATGTCCGCGTAAGCAGCTGGTTTAACTGTATAGCAGAGACCTTATCATGGCCAAACGGCTTTTCTACCACAATCCGGTCCTGCCGGGGCTTGTCAGCCAGTTTATACTGATGGATGTTCACCGTCACCGCTTCGATAAACTGCGGGGCGACCGACAGGTAAAACAGTCGATTGGCCCGGGTACCCCAGGCCTTGTCCAGTTCCTCCATCTTTTCCCTGAGCTGCTGGTATGCTGCCGCATCGTTGATCTCGGACTGCAGGTAGGATACGCCGGTACTGAATGTGCCCCACTTCCCATCTTCCGGGGAACCGCTCCGCGAAAAAGAAACCAGTCCGTCCAGCAGCCTTGCCCGGTAACTGTCATCATTCAGTTCCGTCCTGCCCAGCCCGATGATGGCAAATTTCTCCGGCATCCATCCTTCGATAAACAGGTTATAAAATGCCGGGATCAGTTTTCTTTTGGCCAGATCACCTGTTCCGCCATAGATGACAATAATGGTTGGAGTCGCTTTTTTACCCGTTTTCATATCATATACACTGGTATATTCAGATACCAAATAATTTCAAAACCCCAAAAATAGCCTTTTATCTCTAACAACGACACAGAGAATCATTTTTTATCTTTGCCGGAAAACAGCAGGCTATATGAACCGGATTATTGAGGCAGGCACCACTGCAATTCCCATGATACAGGATATCGCGTACCGTACCTGGCCCGTTGCGTTCCGCGATATTCTTTCTCAGGAGCAGATACAGTACATGCTGGACCGGATGTACAGTACCTCTTCTTTACAGGAGCAAATGACCGCCCTGGGGCATCACTTCCTGTTGGCGGAAGAAAGTCCCGGCAACTACTCCGGCTTTATTTCCTTCGAGCACCGATACCGGCAATTACCACAGACCAAAATCCATAAAATATATATTTTGCCGGCATCCCAGGGAAAAGGAACCGGGAAACAGCTGATCAGCGCGGTGGAACAACACGTCCGGCAGCAGGGGGACCGGGCCCTGCTGCTGAACGTGAATAAATATAATGATGCGGCCCGTTTCTACCAGCGACTGGGATTCTCTGTCATCGACTATGAGAACATTGATATCGGCCGGGGATTCCTGATGGAAGATAAGATCATGCAGAAGGAACTCCCAGTCGGATAACAGCCGGCACGAAGGACGCCAGGATACCCACGGCAGCAATCGCACCACCCAATATCACAAACGTCTGGCTGATGCCAATGGTATCCGCCAGGAATCCCGTTCCCAGCAAACCCAATATGGAGGGCAGCAGTGAAATACTGAAGAACATGGAAAAGACCCTCCCTAACATCGCCGGATCGACCTTTTCCTGGATAATGGCCGTAAAGCTGGCATTGTAAATAGCCCCGGTGATCCCTCCCACCGTTGTCAGTACCACAAAAAGGGCAAACCCCCAGGGAGGCAGCAGTCCGGAACCGGCAAGTGCTGCACCCAATATGATATACATCCAATTAATCAATACGACCTTATTGATACGCAGCTTCAGCAACCCCAGCAAACCACCTCCGGCCAGCATGCCTACTCCCCAAACTACTTCAATCACACTCATCTGAAAGGCATTCCCTCCAAAATGCTGCAAGGTCATTAACGGAAACAGCACGGCAACCGGCATCAGGCAAAAGGTAGCCACGATAGAAAACAGGAATAACAACGAAAGGCCGCGGTTTGAGGTAATGGCCTTTATACCGACGCCGATGTCTGCCAGCACCTGCCGTATGCCCTCTCCCTGCCGTTCCGCCTGTTCCGGGTTGGGTATCTTAACAAACAGCAGGGAAATGATGGCAAATACTGCGCCGACGATGTCAATCAGCAATACATACCCGATGTCCATCAAACCAATCGCTAGAGCCCCCAAAGCCGGTCCGGCAATGGTGGATACCGATTGGATCACCTGATTAATGCCTGCAATGCGTAACAGCTCTGATTCAGGCGCCAGCAGCGGAACAGATGCCTGCATCGCCGGCATGTGAAAAGCGGAGCCGACCGACCGGAGTCCCAGTAACAGATAAATATACCACAGTTCAACCTGCCCGAAATAAAACAGCAGGGCAATTGCGAATGTACAGACGGCAATGAAGCCATCGGCTACAATCATCGTCTTCTTCCGGTCCCACCGATCGATAAATACCCCGGCAAACAACCCCAGTACGGATTGCGGCAATAATGCAGCAATAGCCGCATAGGCCAGCACCTCCGCGGAGCCGGTTTCCAGGCTCAGCCAGATAATAATGGCAAAATTGACCAGGGAACTGCTTAACAGCGACATAAACTGCCCTGACCATATGATAGAGAATGTTTTTTTCCAATTATTCATTTGTTATGAAAGTAAAACGACAGGAGCTATGCTCAGGCCTGATATATAAAAGTATGTAACATGTGGAACTGTTCCAACCCGCGCTGCGGCCGAAACGGAAAGAAAAACAGGGTATATAAACCCCTGACTTAAGCGCGATCCCTGTAGTACAGGGCCTTTTTGATGGCAATCATCTTCATGGCTACTCTGTATGAATGAGGCTGCAAAGATAACGGTTCGGAAAAAAAATCAAAATTTTATTTTCCTGGTTTTTGTTCAGAAGTGCATTCGCTGTATCCGTACCGCGTTTAAAATAGCCAGCAATGCGACACCGACATCCGCGAACACGGCTTCCCACATGGTTGCCAGTCCGCCGGCTCCCAGTATAAGGACCAGTAATTTTACGCCGAAAGCCATTGCGATGTTCTGGATCACGATACGCCGGGTAGCTTTGCCGATACGGATAGCCGTGGCAATTTTGGCCGGCTGATCGGTTTGGATTACGACATCCGCCGTTTCAATAGCCGCGTCGCTGCCCAGGGCACCCATGGCAATTCCCACGTCACTGATAGCCAACACGGGGGCATCATTGATCCCATCTCCTGCAAAAGCAATCACGCGGGAACCGGTTTCCCGCAGTTCTTGCAGTTTTTCTACCTTCTGTTCCGGCAGTAGGTCTCCGTAAGCCATGTCGATCGCAAGTCCCGTTGCTACTTTCCGTACGATCGCCTGTTTATCGCCGCTCAACATAACCGTCCGTGTCACACCGTTCTGACGAAGCAGCCGGATCGCTTCCGCCGCACCGGGTTTCAGTTCATCTGCTACGACTACGTAGCCCGCATAGTGGTCGTCCATCGCCATAACTACTACCGTCTCCGGTATTTCATCCAGTTCTGCAGGGTAGACAATCCCCGCCTTTCTCAACAACTTTGTATTTCCGGCCAGCACCTTTTTCCCATTGACAACACCCTGTAGGCCATGGCCGGCTATTTCTTCTGTTTGCGACGCGGGAGACAAGGCTGAACGCTGCTTCGCATAGGCAACCACCGCCTTCGCAACCGGATGATTGGAATTGCTTCCCAGGGCGGCCAGCATGGCAATAAATGCCGCCTCGTCCATGCCTTCGGCCGCCACCTTCTGTACCTGGAATACCCCTTTTGTGAGCGTCCCTGTTTTGTCCATCACCACGGTATCCACACGTGTTATCTGGTCGAGAAAATTCCCCCCTTTGAACAGGATGCCATTCCGGGAAGCAGCCCCGATCCCGCCGAAATATCCCAGGGGAATGGAGATCACTAAGGCACAGGGACAGGAAATCACCAGAAATACGAGCGACCGGTATAGCCAATCGGTAAACACATAGTTGCTGACCACCAGCGCCGGTATGGCAACCAGCGCCACCGCCAGGAAAAACACGGCGGGCGTATACACCCGTGCAAATTTCCGGATAAATAACTCCGTCTTTGCTTTCCTCGCAGTGGCATGCTGCACCATCTCCAGGATCCGGGCCAGCGAACTGTCTGCAAATTTCCTGGTTACCTTCAGCTCGCATACCGTATCCTCATTGATCATTCCGGCCAGCACTGCTTCGCCGGCCTGTATATATTGCGGCTTGCTTTCACCGGTTAATGCTGCGGTATGGAAGCTGCTTCCGGTGGAAAGCATTTCGCCGTCCAGCGGTACTTTTTCCCCTGCTTTCACCTGTATGGTTTCCCCGACCTGCACCGTTTCCGGCCGGACGACGACCCACACACCTTCCCGCTTCACTGACGCGGTATCCGGGCGGATATCCAGCAGTGCTTGTATACTTCGCTTCGCCCGTTTCACGGCTGCACCCTGAAACAGCTCGCCGACCGTATAAAACAACATGACCGCCACCCCCTCCGGGAACTCCCCGATGGCGAATGCCCCGACGGTAGCCACCGTCATCAACGTGAACTCGGTAAAAAAATCACCTTTGCGCAGCGCAGTATAGGCATCCTTTATCACCGGCCAGCCTACCGGTAAGTAAGCGACCAGGTACCATGCCAGCCGGAAATGACCGTCAAAAAAAGCAGGTCTGAAAAACTGATCCAGTGCAATTCCGGTAATCAGCAACAGAAAGCTGAGAGCCGCGGGAATATAGATCTTCCAGCGGGCGGGCAGGGTATGTTCGTGACTCGCAGACATAATCGCTCTATGAATGATAGCAAACATACAAACTATTGACTGCAATCCGGTTGTCGCATAACGCATATTTCTGCGCCCGCGTCCATCCTCAACGCAATGTACGAGCTTGTTTTTATGAAAGGTTTGAATGGTGGTTATATTCCGCTATAGAAGCAAATGTATGTATATTAATCATTACTTGCAATGACCTTGAACAGGCATTCTATTACCACATCTTAAGCCAGCATATATCACCCTTTATTTAAGAAGCGCTCCTTGGTTATCCCTGCTATGTATTGTTTTTTCAAAAAAATTTGGAAGCAATGGAAATATCCATACATTTGCGGTGTACTATTTAACTAATACACTAATGCAATGATTCACTTGAAGAATATTTCTTACGCTTACGCCAAAAACAGGCCGGTGCTTACCGATGTCAGCCTGGACATAAAGGCAGGGCATATTTACGGATTACTGGGAGAGAACGGAGCTGGTAAATCCACGTTATTGAAAAGCATGGCCGGGCTGGTCTTTCCTCAGCAAGGCGACATCCGGGTAATGGGTTATCAACCCGCAAAGCGAACTCCTGAATTTTTATCCCAGCTGTTTTTTATTCCCGAGGAGTTTACGCTGCCACCCGTACGTATCTCCAGGTATCTGGATACCTATGCCCCTTTTTACCGGGATTTTGACCGTACCTTATTTAACCGTTTACTTTCCGACTTCGGTCTCAGCCCGGGAGCACACCTGGAGCAGCTTTCTTTCGGCCAGAAAAAGAAAGTTTTCATCGCCTTCGGGCTCGCTACCCAAACACGTCTGCTGCTGATGGACGAACCCACCAACGGGCTGGATATTCCTTCCAAATCACAGTTCCGGAAAATAATGGCTACGGCGATTACGGAAGACCGGTACTTTATCATATCCACGCACCAGGTGCGCGATCTGGATAACCTGATTGACGGGCTGGTTATCCTCAGCGACCGGCACGTGGCACTGGCCGCCACGGTTGAGCAGATTTGCCGGCACCTCGCTTTTAAATCCGTAAAGGAAACAACTGACGACATGATTTATACCGAACAGACCCTGTCCGGTATTCATGCCGTCCTGCCCAATACCGGACAGGAAGAAACGAACATTGATATCGAACTGTTTTTTAAAGCGGTGTTATTCAAGGCACCCCAAATTATCCCTTTATTAAACCCAGCGATCCTCCATCATGAACAACACATTTAACATTTCCCGCTTTGCCCTTTTACTGAGAAGGCAATGGATCGAAAACCGCATGGTCTATCTGGCCAGTATGATGATCCTGTTCGGCTTCATCTCTTTCATTTATATCATATATATCATCAGTGAAGGCATTATAACCTCAGACTTAGCCAATGTAAGTGCTCAAAAGTTCTATCAGCTTTCCAGACTCGACTTCAGGGTATTCCTACTTGGGTTATTGGGTATCTGTTATTTATCCCTGCTTTCGGGTCATTTCTTTTCCAATATGAGTAAGCCTGCCAAAGCGATACAGGAGCTTACTCTGCCGGTGTCTAAAGCCGAAAAATTATTTGTTACCATATTATTTTCTTCCTTATTCTCCATCGCAAGCTTTATTGTTGTCTTTATGATGACTGATGCCATTTTTGTAAGTACACTGAAGAGTATGTATAAAAATGTCACCATGCATATGCAACCAGTATCTTCTCCTTACGAGAATTACGGTTTTAAATATATTTTTCAAACTTTTGAGCCTACCGAACTTACTTTGTTTGCCGCTTTCGCTCTCCTTCTGACCAGTGTTTTCTGCCTCGGATCCCTCTATTTCCGCAGGCTTGCTTTTGTCAAAACAGCCCTTACGTTTACCGCATTCGGCATATTAGTCCTATCCGTCTCTAATATGATCCGGGAACAACTTACAGAAGGGCTTATATACGTGTCAGACTTCCGTAGTTATAACGACACGGTTGCTAACTATGCGACCTTCCTATTCATCATTTCTGTTGGGTTCCTTTGGACCTCCACCTATTTCAGACTCAAAGAAAAAGAAGTATAAATGGACTTTAAAGATAATAAGGCAATATACCTCCAGATTTCAGATGTTGTATTTGAGCATATCCTGCTTAATAACTGGCAAGCAGCCAATAAAATACCGTCTGTACGCGAACTGGCAGCCACACTGGAAGTTAACCCCAACACGGTTGCCCGGACATACGATTTACTGCAAAGCCAACACATTATTACCAATAAACGGGGCGTGGGTTTCTTCGTAGCAGATGATGCCATAGACAAAATCAAAACCTTCCGTCGGAAAGAGTTTCTGGAAAAGGAACTACCGGTATTTTTCAGAAGCATTTACCTGCTTGATATCGATACGAATCAGCTTAAAAATTTATATGACACGTTTGTAAAAGAAAACTTTCATCATGAAACTAAGTAACCTTTTTATCTTCATTGCCGGACTGACCATCATCGGCTTTTATATTTCCAAAAGTATCCCTACCGAAAGGTACGTGACAAAACAGGAATATGAGCGTAACGCTGTGGAGGGCGTGGCTTCTTTAGAGGCGGACTCTTATCATCTGGTCAAACAGTTGTTTGATCAACCGTTCAATGAAATTGTTCTCAAAGATACCGGTGCGTCTAGGTCGGCCGTCGATATCCCCTACCTGATACAATGGGTAAAATCCGAAACAAGCGGATTAAAAAAAACTCCATTTACCGAAGCTATTACGAATATTGTAGTAGAAAATAACAAGGTAATCTGTTACCTCGACCACAAAATACCTTCCGCAGAAAAAACCCTGATCTTTTACTCCCCCTCACTGGAACAAATTACTGTTGACAATGCCGGGCATACTAAACTCCGCCATACCACTCTGGACTCGCTACGAATATATTCCCGGGCTACGAAATTTGAAATGGAAGAAACTACTTCAGCAAAGAAACTGACTATTCAAGCCGATACAAACAGTATACTGACCATTAAAACCAGATCAATAGACACCGCAAACTATCGCCTTTCCTGGGCCAGCGTCATTCGCAGTCAAGTAGATACCTGCCGCGTATTAAACATTGTGGGTGATAGCTCGAATACGGTTTACATCTCCCCTCTGAAACAAACCAAAAACCCGGCAGACAGTCGCTATGGCACAGTTACCTATAATAACGCGATAGGAAGCGTTGTCATTGAGAATATCATCCCTAATCAGGTCAGGGGAAATAAAGACCAGCTCACATTACACCTACCCGTTCGGCAGATTGAACGATTATTAGCTAAAATACGATAGAACGGACATACTAACAACCTGCTTACAAAAAAATCCTATCTTTACCTCCACATTATCCGCACTATGTAACAAACAGATACCAACCAATATACATCCCGTATTATGAGTACGATTGCGACCTTTCTTTTTCCGGAAGAACTGGAAACCGATCATTCCACGATCCCACGTCACCCGAACGGCTTCCTTCCGTTACTGAACCACCTGGACACGCAATGCCTGCGTATTCCCGAAGGCGGCGGCTCGGCCTTCCTGCAAACGTATCACGGCGAGTCGGTTTTCCTGGGATTTTTACAGACCGACTTCCGGATAGCCGTTACCGCTGAACTGAGCTGCGAAAAGGATTGCTGCTGGTTTGTCTTCCCGATATGGAGTGAGGCGGAATGGCGGATGCAGCCTGGCCGCACCACCTGTTATACGGAATCCTACGTACAACAGGGCTTCTTTTTGCCGGCCGGAAACCATCAATTGTTCCTGCCTGACGGATGGAACTGGCTGTACTGTGTTGCAGTGACGGGAAAATACATGGAGAACATGCTGGAAGAGTTTAAGGAACTGGGGGAACTGAAAGAAAATTATGTCTACGGGGAGCCGAATATGCTCCCTCCCTGCCCGCTTCCGCGCAGTACCGTGGAATTGTTCGGCGATCTTACCGATCGGGAGTACGCCCGGCTTTCGCTGCAGTTGCTTGTAAAAAAAATGATCTATACGGCTTTACAGGAGTATAACCGGCAACTCGCGAAGCTGCAACAGCCGAAAGCGAAACAAAGTGAGATCCTGTTTAATAAAGCTATTGCCTACATCCGGGAACATTTTATGAAAGCAGACCTGTGCACGGAGGAGATAGCCGGTGTATTATGTGTCTCTGTAGCCACACTGAACAGGGCATTTGAACATCGCGACGCCAATGTAAAAGCCTATATCCTGTTCCTGCGCCTGATGCAGGCCAGATTTTGGTTACAAACCACTGATATGACTGTTCAAGAGGTAGCTTATGCGGCGCATTACACAGATGAAAAATATTTTATAAAAGAATACAGGAAACGGTTTATGATCCACCCGAAATACCGCCGGGACTCTATGCCGGACGAATAAAAAAACCGGAGCAGGCTGGCGCCTGCTCCGGTCTGTGTAAACGGCCTTGCCAAAGGCCATACGGGTCAGAGCGCCACCTGCGCTACCGACTGGCTCCAGTCGCCTGCCCCGTGGCTGTTCACTGCCCGTACCTGCACGAGGTACTCCGTGGCGCGGGTTAAGCCGCTGATGATCGCCGCACGGGAGTTGCCCGTCGTAAGCCGGTCGCTCCATTCAGGAGCGGAACCGTCCACAGGCAGCACCGCATACCGGTACTCATACAACAACGCTTCCTTCACTGCCTGGAAACTGAGCTTCAGTTCTCCGCTCAGCTTACCATGCGCCACTACTACATACTGCGGCGTTCCCGGAACAGTACCCGGCACAGCGTCAGCCGACGAGGTAAAGCCCGAACTTTGGATAACAGCCAGGTCACCGGCAGCCACCTCTTCCACATAGCGCCCCAGCCTTTTCAGCAGTGCCATCAGCACGGTGCGACTTTGCTTTTTAAGTGTGGTGTCCATCGGACTGCCTTTACGTCCGGCGGTTTCCAGTTTCAGACGGAAATCGTCCAACGCTGCTTCCACATCCGTTAATGAAGGCGATGGGTTTAGAAACCGTGTGTTTCCTTGCATCGCCAGTAAAATGATGCCGACCTTGTTGGCCAGCGTGTCGTCCCTCATCCCTGAGAAACCGACCAAAGGGAAATAATTACCCATAACTAAAAAAATTTAAAAAAGTTAACAAATTAGTACAGACCACCGCGGCC
>CAZJKM010000018.1:0-36497 GCA_964546645.1 uncultured Sphingobacteriaceae bacterium | reverse complement strand
GGAGAAAATCCGCAATTTTCATTTTTCCCTAATGGAAAAACTGCGGATTTTTTCCCCTTTTTGACTTTTCACCTTCGCAAAGATCCCTTTGCGCCGCGCAAAGGCCCCTCTGAATGACGCAAAGGATGCTTTACAACACGGAAAGACCTCTTTGCATAACGCAAAGGATAGCTTATGTCACACAAACGACTCTTTACGTGACACAGAGCCCCCTTTGCGACGCGGAAAGCACTTCTTCCGTGATACAGAGGTTCTTTTGCATCGTGCAAAAGGATCTCTGTATCATACCAGGGGATCCCGGTGTTACGTAAAGCATCCTTTGCTTCATGCAGTTGCCCGTTTACGGTTTGATCATGCCTGTTGTTTCCCTGATGACAGTGGCAATTGTATTACCTATCGCAGAAAATTACGCAATCGTTCGCATTGGGAAGATCCCGGTTTAATCCTTTAACTTTCCAAAATCTTAAAAATGGACTATGAAAATAGGTTTTTACGTAACAATCGGCATTCTTTGTTTTTTCTGCTTAAACCTTGCCTGTTCAAAGAAGAACGTCATTGAGAAAAAACCCGAGTCCCCGGAGGAAGAAGAGCCCCAGCAACCTACGCCACCTCCTGCTTCGGATACAGAAAGCTGGGTATATCTGAAAAATAAACATACCGGAGAAGACGAAAAGTTTTTCGGCATCGGAATCTGGCATGTTCCGGGCTACCCATTGACACCAACTTCGAGCCCTGATGGAAGTGAAGCCATCGCTTTGTATAAAAAACAGACTGCCCCATGTAATATCGTCTTTATGGACGAAAGATATATCAAACCCCATATGAGTGAAAAAATTCAGATGGTTAGTAACTTTTCCAATACCGTTCACGGTTATTTGAATACAGTTGTATTTTTACCGAAAGGCGCCGATAAGGATTATTATAGGTCTCAGTATTTAAAAGCGAATGTCAATAATCCCCAGTTCGTAAGTGCGCTTGACGATGCGGTTGGTTATCTGATTCATACATACAAAGATTTTAACAGGGTATATGCCCCTATTGATGAAATAGCACTGGGGGGTGTTTCTAAGTGGTTTATACCTCCGGCTGTGGGTGAAAAGATTTACGAGCGGATAAAAATGAAAGAAAATGATCTGATAGTCTTCGTTGACCTGTTGGGGCACGGTCGCGGCAGTACGTTCTTTTTTGAACAAAATTACCTGAAAAAAAATAGCGTAATGCCTGGCAATCCGCCCTATGATTTGTTAGGCGCCGGAGCCCAGGCCAATAAAGAGTTTCCTTTATTAGGGTTTTCTCAATCTTACAATGAGATACCGGTATATAAATTTGACAACGCCGGCAACTATTCTTATAACGAATCGGGCATTGCGACCATGAAAAGTGTCTGGTATGAAAATGTAAAACAGGTTGCTGCGGCCTACGCAAATAATGGAAATGTGTTCTCTATCAATGCATTCAGGGATTTTTGGGCTAATCCGGTTTTAGCAGGAGTGACAGTGGATGCATTGAAGGCCGGATTGGGAGATAAGCCTATTTGGGTATATTTTGATGGTAACGGATATGCAAAACCAGCGAGTGTCTCTCCTCAAACCTATGTCAACGATTTGAGATGTCAGATATATACAACCATTATACATGGTGCCACAGGAGTTTTCTTTTGGAACGATTGGAGTAAAACACCGGAAGTTTATAATGCGCTGTTACCGGCATTGAAAGTCCTGAATGATGATCTGCCCATCATTAAACTAAATACTGCCGAGCGTTTTGCCAACGGGGACCTGCATTGGATGATGAAGGTGGATAACAGGGGCAGAAAATATATCATCATGACGAATACCAGTAAAACAAGCAAATTGCCGGTTAATATTGCGGGTCTGAATAAAAAAGACCTGAACCCGCTGGAGGTTTTTGTGTCGCCGCTTTGATACCGGTTGATACGATTAGATAAATGTAAACACGCTTATAGATATGAGCCAAAATATATAGCTATGTTCTTAAAAAAAGTAACTGTCGTTTTAATTCTCACCCTATCATTAACCCTTCATTCATTTGCCGGAGATAAGGCATATGCCCATCAGGAGGGGGACACCTTTTACATCGGTAACAATAAAATAGAACGGAGTTTTCGCTGGAATAAGGGGAACTTAATCACCTTAACTATTACAGATAAGACGAACGGGAAAGTATGGAAAAATGAGGGGAAACAGGCTGATTTTTTTGTTCCGGGTCAAAGCGAAAAAGATATGAAAACCGGCACATGGAATATCAAACGGATCGAAAGGAAGGGGGCTGTTCCATACGCTGAAGTTACCGTAGAATATGCCCTGGAAAGGCTATCCATCAAAAGAGTTTTCAGAATATATGATGATTGTCCGGCCATTGGTATAGACACTTATCTGAAAGGAAACGCGAACAATGCTTGGATTGTGCAGAACAAGGATTTGGGCAATTGGAAATACTTGCCGCAAAGAAACATCCTGTCCCAGGGATCGGAAATTCCCGTGCTGGACAGGGTGAGCTTTGGCGGGAAGCACTGGAAGCTGGACCTGGTTGAATTTACGGACAATTCCGACTCTCACAATACCTTTGTAAAGCATCATTCGGAAACAGCCTACCACGACAACGTCTATAAAGGCAATATCCTGTTCTTCGGAAATATGGAAGATGATCTGGGTCTGTTTTACCTGAAGGAATCCCCGCTGGCACCCTCCCAGTTAGCCTATCCGGGTGCCGATTTCATTGTCAGGGACGGAGATGTCAGGGCTATCGGAATCGGAATTACAGCAGCCGATTTACAGGGTCCCGACTGGATCAGAACTTACAGTATCGTTTTTGGGGTTTCTGCCAATGATGAATCCAGTCAATTAAAAGCGTTGCACAGCTATCACAAGTCCAAAACGACAACGGAGAGCATGGTTTCCATGAACACATGGGGAGACAGAGGGCCGTTGGAAAGGTTGACCGAAGAATTCTGTTTCAAGCAGATCGATGCCTGTGCCAGACTGGGCATCAGCCACTTCCAACTGGATTGGGGCTGGCAGGAATATTCTGACTATACCGATAAGGACGGTACGCCGATAAAAAAATGGACACCCAAGCGTTCATTATTCCCCAACGGTTTTGAAAGGGTAGTGGCCAAAGGTAAGGAAGCGGGAGTGGAAGTTTGCCTGTATTTTGTGCCAGACTACAACTATGACAATGAAGCATGGGAAAAAGATGCGGATGCCCTCATTTATTTATACAAAAAATATGGAGTACGTATATTCAAAATCGATGGTCAGATGATGCAGAGTAAGGCTGCGGAGATCAGAACCCAGAAAATGTACGACAAAGTGATGAAGGAAACCAATGATGCGGTTCTTTTCAATTACGACATAACTGCCGGACAAAGAGGCGGCTATTTTTACATGAATGATCACGGCAACATGTTCATCGAAAATCGTTATACCCTCTGGGGAAATTATTATCCCTATAAAACGCTTCGTAATTTATGGATGATGTCGAAATATGTACCTGCAGAAAGAATTCAGTCTGAGTTTTTGAATAAATGGAAGAATACGGATAAGTATGGGAAAGACCTGTTCGCTCCGGCCAATTATTCCACGGATTATCTTTTTGCCATCACCATGGCGGGACAGCCCCTGGCCTTTATGGATGTAGCCGATCTGCCGGAAAACGCATTCGAATCGCCGGATATCATCAAAAAGTACAGAACGGTTCAACACGAATTTCATAAAGGAACCATCCTGCCCATTGGTGCAGAACCATCGGGAAAATCCTGGACAGGTTTTCAGTCTATTGGCAATAACGAGGGGTTTCTCCTGGTGTTCAGAGAATTAAACACCAATGACAGCGCCGAAATTCCCACATGGTTTACAAAAGATACCAAACTGGATCTTATCCCGGTTTTAGGTGATGGCAAAAAGAACAGGCAAACGGTAACGAGCAATAAGCGTATATCCGTGCAGTTACCCAAGGAAAACAGTTTTGTTTTATACAAATACACGATATTAAATTAAGAGCCTGTTTTAATTTGTATGGTAAAAAAATTATCTGATAATTTTTAAACAGGCTCTTAATATTGTTCTTGAGGAAGAGGAGACTGAGCATAACGAAACATGTTATGGATGATTTGACGTGGTTGGCGGGATCCGTTGCTGTTTATCAGCTATTTCCCAAATCATACTCATAAAATGGACAAGAATTTTCAGGGCCTGTCATTTCCTGACAAAATAACTGGATAATCAATGGTTGTAATAACACAACTACCACACCCCCTGACCGAAAGAATAAATTGGATTTTTCTCCACTTTTCGCCCTCGAAAGGGCCCTCTTACGTGATCAAAAGTTCCCCGACGTGACGCAAAGCATCTTTTGCGTCGTGCAGTTGCCCGTTTGCGGCAAACAGCACTTCGTTTATCTGTACAAAGCTTTCACTTCGCCTTCAGCTCTTCCGGATCTGTCCAGATCTCCTCTTTCAGCACGTTATCGCGGACACTGAAGAACACCCCCGGCCGCTGTGACGAGCTAACCACCCAAGTGCTGTCCTGTTTCCAGGCACTGACGATGGCTTGGCCATTGTCCATACCAATGGTAAGTACCGCATCGGGATCCGATGCGGCCGTAAAATGATCCACAAAGTCTCTCAGGTTTTTTGAGTATATTTTGTCCAGGTAGCGGGTTACCTGTGTGGAATCAGCCGGCTGGCCGTCCACCGTCCAGGCAGCACCCTTTTTCTGCAGGGAAAAACCGGCAGCACCTGTGGCATGGATAGACGAGATCTGCTCTTTCGCGAGACGTAGGAAGGTTTTATTCCGCCAGTCGTTGAAGGCTTTATCGAATTGCGGGTTCAGATAGCCTCCAACGGCATACACCTCGTTATCACCCGGAAGGCGTACATAAGAAAGGCCGCCGCCTGAAACGCCTCCCTGTGAGAGAGCTTCACCAATCCACCATGCTGCCACAGGTTGGTCGCCACCGGCAAAAACCATTACCCGGGTGCCTGTGGTATCACCCACGTTATAGGTATCCCATTTATCTTTGTTGCGGGACATGATCCGTTCCGCCTGTATGTGAACGATTGAATGCAGCAAACTGTTTGCCAAACCGTTATCGGCCTCCGATTGCATGACATTGTTTTTCACCAACCACTTTCCGCCCTCGCGCAGCAGCCGGATCTCTTCACGCTGCCCGCTTACCGGATACAGCCGGATCTCTGAAACGGACGCAGTGTCCACCTGTATCAGGGAAAATTTCAGGTTTCCCTCCCGCTTGGGAGCACGGAATACCTTGGCCAGCACAAAGATACCAATTAAGCCAATAAGTATAAAAAATAGCAGTCTGTTATTATACGTTGTCATAATTTTCATTCATTCGTTGTTGACGTTTCAGCCGGTTCTTTCTCGCTCTCCAGATGCCGTATCCCACCGCCAGCAGCACCGGCAGCAGGAGATTGGCATATTTGACCATCGTTTTGGTACTATCTGACAACCCGGCGATGGGCCGGGAGGTCACCCCTTTGGTACGCAACCCAATCAGGCCGGTATCATCCGACAGCCAGTCGATCGCATTCGATACAAAGTTGACGTTGTCTTCCTGCACCTGCCGGCCCTGGGGTTGCTGTTGCCCCGGCGCCATCGGTTGCATGTTGACCACAAAATCCCCGTCAGTGACCACCACCAGTTTGGACGTTGCCGTTGCCGTACCCAGGGGGCCTGCCAGTGCCGCTGCCACGGTGAGGTTTTTCGCCTTAAAATCGCCTTCCTTCCATTGCCGGTTCAGGTCCAGGAAGCCCGGCACGGAGAGGCTGTCTGACACGGCTGACGTAAAAGCGAGCGGCGTATAGGTTACCGACGTATCGCCTGAAAAACGGATCGTACTGGCAAATTCCAGCAGGAGGGCATCCAGTCCGGTCGTAATCGGATGTTCCTTCGCAAAATTCGAAATAATGGGCAGGTAAGGTACCGACACATTAGTCTGCATCATGAAAAAGCCTGTCTGCTGCTGGATGGGTACGGAGGCGCAATGCGCGTCAATGACCGCATTGGTGCCGATGGACAATCCCTTGCCTGCCAGCCAGTCCTCCAGTCCGGTTCTCACCAGTTCCGTGCTACCTATCTGTCTGTTACCACCAACACGATTCAGGGCCAGCATCAACCGGCCGCCACGGCCCAGAAACGCATCCAGCCTGGCCAAATGCTCCGCAGGGATACTGTCTGAAGGACGGACGACGGCCAGGGTATGGATATAAGGTGGGATATCCGTACTGTCGGTAATACTGACCATTTCCGGCTGGTAGAGCACCTGCAGCTGCTCATTCAGTTGCGGCATTTCATAAATGCCTGCCTCACCGTGCCCCTGCAGGAAGCCGATTTTCGGCTTATCATCAATGGACAGTTTTTTAATGGCCGTGGAAAGCGCGTACTCCATGGCTGCGCCGGGCTGTATAAAGGGGATCACTTCCTGTTTCTTTCCCTGCGAAACGATCGCCCCCAGATAGGCCTTCTGCTGTTTCATCTGGTCTTTCTCACGCACATTGATCATCACGGGCCGGATACCTTTATTCACAGCCTCCTGCTCGCGCGCTTCGTCCGCATTCGGATTAATAAATTCAAACATTACATCCCCACGGGAATGGCTGTTATATTCCACCAGCATATCCTGGAAATCCCGCCGGGTTTGCTGGATATGCGGCGGCATATTGGCGGAAAAATACGCCCTGATAGTTACCGGCTCGTCCAGGTTCCGCAGGATATCTTTGGTGGCCTTGCTTAGGGAATACTGCCGACCTTCGGTGAGGTCAAGCCTGAAATGAAATTCGCCGGCCAGCAGGTTCAGCATCACAATAATTGCTATCACCAGGCCAACCGTTGTATAAAGCTTTTGCTTCATCTTGTCTGTTTTTTTGCTGCTGATAAAACCTATTGTATATTTCTTTTTGTTAATGACAGCTCAGCCAGAAAGAGGCCGAGGAATATAATGGAGAAAAAATAGATCAGATCCGTGCTGTCCACCACGCCCCTTGCGATGGAATCAAAATGATTGGACAGACTGAGGTGATCGATGAATGACGCTACCGGCCCGGTAAACTGTCCGGCCAGCACTGAAAAGATCAGGTGAAAGAACAGTCCGATAAACAGCGCGGCGAGAAAAGCCACAATCTGGTTATTGGTGAGACTGCTGGCAAACAACCCGATACTGATGTAAGCAGCACTGAGCAGCAATAAGCCGGCATAGCCGCAGATCACCTGCCCGGTATCCAGGTTGCCGAGATTAGCCAGTGTAATCGGATAGGGCAGCGTAAACAGCAGGGCGATGGCTACCAGCATCAGTGTCGACAAGAATTTGCCGAGCACCACCTGGCGATCAGTAACGGCCTTGGTGAGCAGTAGTTCAATGGTCCCTGTTTTTTTCTCTTCAGCGAGCAACCGCATAGTGAGTGCCGGGATGAAAAAGAAGAGTGTCCAGAAGGCCACGCCGAAGAAGGCCTGCAGGCTTACCTGCCCTACCAAAAAAACATCATTCCCGTACAACCAGGTGAAAAAACCACTGAAACCGAGGAATAATACGAGCATGATGTAAGCGATCAGTGAATCAAAAAAGGAAGCGAGCTCGCGCGTCGCGATTACCCAAACAGCTTGCATATGTATGTAATTTAATTGACGGTTAAGTTTCGGAAGATATCTTCGAGTCGTGTCTCCACCGGGATAAGCTCGCTCAGCACCCAGTTTTTATCCACACAAAGCCGGAAGACCTCACGCCTGACAGACTGCCCGGCAACACTGGTTATTTCAAACCGGTTACTGCCATCTGTCTGCACCACGGACGCCACATTGCCCAGCCCCTGCAGGGCCGCGAATACATCGGCTGCCGGACCCTCTTCAATCATAAGTTTCAGTAACTCCTGGCCTGATGCCTGGCGGCGCAGTGTATCTGCGGTACCGTCGGCTACGATCTTACCTTTGTTAATGATCAGGATACGGTCGCACGTTGCCTCCACTTCAGGCAGGATGTGCGTGCTCAGGATCACTGTTTTTTCACGGCCCAGTTCCCGGATCAGCTTCCGGATCTCCACGATCTGGTTGGGGTCCAGTCCGGTCGTAGGCTCATCCAGGATCAGGATCTCCGGGTCATGTATCATGGCCTGTGCCAGTCCCACTCGCTGCCGGTAACCTTTGGACAGTTCGCCGATCTTTTTGTGCTTCTCTGCATGGAGGCTGCATAAGCGTATCATGGTCCGCACCCTACCCGGGATCCGGTTCTTCACCACCCCCTGCAGAGCTGCACAGAATTCCAGGTAGTCGATCACTGGCATGTCCAGATACAACGGATTGTGCTCAGGCAGGTAGCCGATATGCTTTTTCAGCTCAGCACCGTGCGTACGCACCGACCGGCCGCCGATGAGCACATCGCCTTCGCCGATCCCGATGTAGCCCGTGATCATTTTCATGGTGGTGCTCTTCCCTGCACCGTTCGGCCCCAGGAAGCCGAGGATCTCACCTGTTTTTACTTCAAAGGAAATTTGGTCAACCGCCGCCTGCGCCTGGTAACGTTTCGATAGTTTGTCAATTTGTATGTCCATGCCCTAAACTCTTTTACAGATCAAAACAGGAATGCAATAAACACTTATAAAGTTAAAAAAACAGCTTCATAACGAGTTTAAACCTCGTTTTTATGGTTGGCACAAAATTATTTCTTTTCTGAAAAAAACAGAAAAGGTGTATCTATTTTAACACCTTTTAACATTTTCCGGCAAGGCCGCAAACAAATTCCGATACATCCGGGTTATACACGATATAGAAGGATAGCGATGACGAAAGACTGGGGAGACCGTATATTTGATGTACGTGCCGAGGTAAACGGAGAAGAACAGCAGATACAAATTAAACTCACCGAAACCACAGACGGGGTTCCGTATTATATCTGCCTGCGTGATAATCAGGAAATATCCCAAATCCGGGAAGAGGACGGGAAATGGAAACAATTATGGGGCAGCCTGAATAACACGGAGATACAAGTGATCGGCGAAGCTATTGCCCAACGATCATTGTAAATCCGGACTGGAAAAGGTATCACCCTGACGGAGGTCCCCGGTTTCAAAGCCCTTTTTGAACCAGTAAGCCCGCTGTGCGGACGTCCCGTGCGTAAAAGCGTCGGGTACCACATACCCCTGTGATTGCATCTGCAGGCGGTCATCCCCCACTGCGGCAGCGGCAGCAATCCCATCCTCGATATCATCGTATTCGATATGTACTTCTGAGGCTTTATTGGCATGATGCGCCCACACACCGGCATAAAAATCAGCCTGCAGTTCCAGCTGCACCATCAGCTTATTAAATTCCCGCTCGCTCAGCTTACCACGCATTCCCTGTACCTTCGGTAAAATTCCCTGTAACAACTGGACGTGATGGCCGATCTCATGTGCAATGACATAGGCCATGGCAAATTCACCGGTCGCCCCGAACCGGCTTTTCAATTCCTCATTAAAACTCAGGTCAATATACACTTTCTCGTCTGCCGGACAATAAAATGGTCCGTTTGCAGTAGCCCCGAAACCACAGCCCCCCGTTTGCGTGCCATCCCGGTATACTACCAGCGCTGCAGGTCGGTAAGTCTGCCCCTGTTTACGATACAAAGTCTGCCACACATCCTCCGTGCTGGCGAGGACCACGCGTGAAAACTCTGTCAGCTCCTGTTCTTCAGCGCTGACCTCAGCGTTTGTTTGTTCCCCCGGGCTTTGCACCTGCAGCTGCTGCAGCAACTGTTGGGGATCGCCACCCATAAGCAACCCGATCAGTACAATCACTATTCCACCGATACCGCCGAGGGCCAGCTTTCCGCCTGACATCCCTCTCCGGTCTTCAAAGTTTTCACTTTGCCGTTTTCCTTTCCAGCGCATATTTTTTGGGGATAAATATACTACAAACCCCTTTAACAAAGAAGAGGGATAAGGGCAGGCAATCCAAGACCGGGTATAACGGCTACCACCCGAGGCACTGTGTTATGGCAGAGAGGTCAGGAAAGCTCATAAAAGACGTGCTTAACTGCGCACGCTGCTGTACCGCAGATGAATCAGACAGCGTCACTGCAAAGAACACCGCTGCAAAAAATGGGATAAGCAACAACAAAAAGGGAGATACATTACCGGATAACCATTTCATATGCAATATTGTTTATATGTAAAAAATGATGGTACAAAGTAAAGTGATGTGACCGGGAACAGAAAATGTTTTAGACTAACTGCCCGGAACAATAGACAAACGGGCGAAATTTTTTTAATAACGAACCAAAAAAGAGATTAACTTTACTATCTCTTCCCAACGATGCAATTACAACATGGAATTGGAAAACCATACTAAAATTATACCAACAAATCATAAGCTGAAATTCATAAAGAAAATGAAAACACTTAAAAAAATCCTCATCGTATTGCTGATACTCATCGCAATACCGTTTATTGTGGCGCTGTTTGTGTCCAAAGAGTTTAAAGTCGAAAAGGAAATCGTTATCGACAAACCGGAAAGCGAAGTTTTTGATTATGTCAAATATATCAGGAACCAGGACAATTACGGTGTTTGGCAACTGTCTGACCCCGAAGCGAAAATTACAGAAGAAGGAACGGACGGAACAGTTGGTTATACATACAGCTGGGACGGGAAAAAAGTAGGAAAAGGCACACAGACCATTACCCATATAGTAGAAAACGAAAAACTGGAAACGGAGCTTGATTTCGGCTTTGGCAATCCCTCACAATCGTATATCCTCACTGAAGAAGTTGCTCCGAACCAGACAAAAGTTGTTTGGGGAATTTCGGGAAAAGCACCTTATCCCTGGAATCTGATGAACCTGTTCTATGATATGGGCAAAGATTTCGAGGGCGGATTGCAAAACCTGAAAAAGATTCTGGAAACACAGGAAAGTCCTGCCGGCGGCAAAGCGGCTTTACTGAACTATTACCAACAAACATTTGACAACCTGAAAAAAAGCGTTTCGGGTTTAAGTAAAGCCCAGATGCATTTCAAGCCCAATGCAAAAGCCTGGTCAGTCAGCCAATGCCTTGAACACATCATCATCAGCGAAAAAATGTTTTTCGGGATGCTGAAAGAATCTATGGACAAGCCCGCCAACCCGGAACGCAGGGCAGAAATAAAACATGCCGACCAAGCTATTATAGCAATGGTTACTGACCGGAGCGAAAAATACAAAGCTTCCGAAGAGCTTACCGGACAGGGAACATATGACGATGCGGAAACCGCTTTGCAGAAGCTGGAAAAACAACGTACCGAATTCCTGTCTTTCATCCATAAAACACCTTTGGAAGATTTGCGGAACCGGGTCAACGACTCTCCCGTGGGAGCAACGGATCTCTATCAGTCGCTTTTGTTCTTTGCAGGGCATACAGCAAGGCATACGTTGCAAATCGACGAAGTAAAGGCAGGCAAGGGCTTTCCTGAAAATTAAGGGCTGGCAGCGCCGTTTAATCCGGGAAAAAACCCGATTGGAAGATCGTTTCCCCGTTTTGGTATAACAGCCGATACAACTCTCCTTCTGATCATGTATATTTGTGCATGATCAGAAACCGTTATGCCGTTATCCATAGCTTTACCTGGTTTATACTGTTGGTTACTTTCTTTCTGATCGACCCTCATACCCACTGGTATGAAAGGGCGCTGATCGTGGGGGTATACGGCATGATCAATATCGCGGTTTTTTACGTAAACTATTTTTATATTGCAGATGAGTTTATCGTGCGGCGTGCGTTTTGGCGATGCGGGCTGTGGGTAGTGGCACTGGTATTAGCCGCAGCAGCTGTAAAGTTTGCTATTGCCTCCCTGTTCAGTGACATCATACTAGTGCACCGTACGGCACCTGGGGGGACGATCGGGCCGGGGCAATACATCTCAGCGACGATTGTGGTCAGCCTGTTTGTCATCCTCATAAGCACCTTTGTACGGTTTTTTATCAACACCTTTCATCAGGAAGCGCTCCGGAAAACACTGGAACATGAAAAACTGAATGCGGAACTGGCTTTTCTGAAATCGCAGATCAACCCCCATTTCCTTTTTAATTCGCTCAATAATATCTACTCGCTGGCTTACCAGAAATCGGACAAGGCGCCTGAAGCCATCCTGAAGTTATCCGGAATGATGCGCTACATGCTGCTGGAAAGCCACGATCACCTGGTATCCCTGCAGGAAGAAGTCACCTATCTGGAAAACTACATCGAACTCCAGAAGCTGCGGTTCAACGAGCAGACTTACATACAGTTCGCCATGGAATCTGACCGGGAAGACTACCGGATTATGCCTTTGCTGCTGATCTCTTTTCTGGAGAACGCTTTCAAGCACGGTATAGTTACCGACAAAGACCATCCGGTACGCATTACCATCCGGGCAATGAACGACCAGCTTACATTTGTAGCCGAGAACAGGATCAGTAAGCTGAACAAGGACCAAACGAGAGGAATCGGGCTCGTTAACCTGCGGCGCAGGCTGGACCTCGGGTACGCCGGACTATACACCCTGCAAACCCTGGAAACCGGGGATCATTATTATAGTGAACTGTTTTTATTTTTAGACCGTGAAAAACCGGTACCGAATGTCTGATCTCTTTTATCCAATGTCTCATATCTCTTGTCTCATATCTCTTGTCTAATATCTCATGTCTAACCCATCAATAATACGCTGCCTGGTTGTGGACGATGAGCCGCTGGCCCTGGATATTGTGGCTGACTATATCCGGAAAATTCCTGAGCTGCACCTGACGGGTACCACCACGGATCCGCTGGAAGCGCTGGCCATTGTACAAAGCGGACAGGCCGACCTGGTCTTTCTGGACGTACAGATGCCCGAGCTGACCGGCATCCAGTTTCTCAAGATCATCAACGGGAAATGCGATGTGATCCTGACCACCGCTTATCCGCAGTATGCGCTAGACGGCTATGAGCTGAATGTCATCGACTATCTTCTTAAACCCATATCTTTTGACCGTTTCTACAAATCGATACAAAAGGTGTTGCAGAGTCGTGTGGTGGTCCCCACATCCCATATGCCTCCTCCCGACCCCAGGAACAATGATTTTATTTTTGTAAAAACGGAGCACAAGATCCAACGGGTCGACCTGGACGATATCCTGTATATCGAAGGGTTAAAGGATTATATATCGATTTTTACGGCCTCAGAACGTGTCATCACACTTCAGAATATGAAGAAAATGGAGGAAACACTTCCCGAGAACCGGTTTATCCGTGTCCACAAGTCGTATATCGTCGCATTGGATAAAATTGCCAGCATTGAGCGCGGACGGATTTTTATCGGCGAGAAAGTGATTCCGGTCGGCGACACCTACCGGGAAGAGTTTTTTAAACGGCTGGGTTAACGCGGTCCGATCCCTACCGGCGCCCACGGTGTTTCCGGTACACGCGGTCTACCTCATAGGCCCAGTCCGTCGGCTTACCCCACTCCACTAAACGGTCGTTGAAAAAGTAGAGCCAGAACTGCTCAAAGGGGCTCTCGCCTTCAGGTGTTGTAAGCGCATTCCGCCATGAATTAAACTCCAGTACTTCCAGATCCCCGTCTTCAAAGCGTTTGGCACCGATCAGATTTTCCGGTTTCTTGCCCAGTGCCCGGACCGCTTCTTCTTTTGACATACCCAGCTGCAACTGATAAAGATCCAGCTTCTTCATGGCACTGCATCCGGCCAGCATACCGGTCGTAACGGCTAAACAAATAAGGATCAATGTGTTTATCTTTTTCATCGATTTAATTTTTTTATCAGTGACGAAGCTGTCATGATGATGACGGTTTCATAAGCTATCGGGTTAAAAACAACTGTTTCTGTTAAGACGAAAAAGGAGCTGTTAAGGTTCAGCAAATACTCAGCAACCACAAAAAAGTTACGGGGAGGGGATTACAAAGCCATCATATAACATCGAAACGAATAATATTTGTTTCCCAATCGGGAAATCTTTATCTTTGATAACTTTTGAATGAAGCCAAATTTTGACATAGAATTATTGCCTGAAGCGATTGGTTTTTTAGAAAATCTTGACGACAAAACAAGAGAGAAAATTTACTACAACATCAAGAAATCTCAATTTGTAAACGACAATGAGCTTTTCAAAAAACTCAATGACTGCATCTGGGAATTTCGTACATTGTACAACAGTAAAGTGTACCGACTCTTTTCTTTTTGGGATAAAACAGATAGAAAGGATACCTTAGTAATTGCCACACATGGTATCCTGAAAAAAACACAAAAAACACCGTTAAAAGAAGTAAAGAAAGCGGAAGAGATAAGAAAACAATATTTGGAGAACAAACTAAAAAAGCAACAATGATGGCAGATAAATTCAAAACCGTTTCGCTTGACACCATGCTTGATAAGCACATCGGTAAACCAGGCACCGAAAGACGTAATGCTTTTGAAAATGAGCTACGTATTGACTTATTGGGACAAGCCATAAAACAAGCCCGACAGGAACGCAACCTTACACAAGAACAATTGGGCGAACTTGTAGGTGTGCAGAAAGCACAAATCTCAAAAATTGAGAACAGTATTAAAAACGCGCGGTTTGAAACCATTCTGAAAGTGTTTGAGGCATTAGGTGCGAAAGTGAATTTTAACGTAGAGCTAAACAAACAACGAGTTGCATACTAACTTTGCCAAAGCAAAACATTGTATGAACGGACTGGTAACTAAATCCACCGGAAGCTGGTACCTGGTGCTGACTGATGATGGCCAAACCTATCACTGCCGGATAAAAGGGAAGTTCAGGACAAAAGAGTTGCAGACCACCAACCCGGTTGCCGTGGGCGACCGGGTAGAGATCGAGCAGGAGGAAGATCAGGATACCGCCGTGATTACGAAGCTGTATGAACGCCGCAACTATATCATCCGTAAATCCGTGAACCTGTCCAAACAGGCACAGATCCTCGCCGCAAACCTCGATCAGGCCTGCCTGGTAGTTACACTGGCATCCCCTTTTACCTCTACGGGTTTTATTGACCGTTTCCTGGTAACGGCCGAAGCCTACGACATTCCAGCCTCACTGATCTTCAACAAACTGGATCTCTTCCATGAAGAAGGACTGGCTATACTGGAAGAGTACACCCGCCTTTACACCCATATCGGATACCCTTGTTACGAAATATCAGCACTGACCGGGGTGAACCTGGATCCCGTGAAAGCACTGTTAAAAGATAAAATAACCCTGCTTTCCGGCCACTCCGGTGTCGGTAAATCCACGCTGATCAATGCGCTGATACCCGGAATAAACCTGCGGACAGCCGATATCTCCGACTGGTCTGACAAAGGTAAACACACCACCACGTTTGCAGAAATGATCCTGCTGCCTTTCGGCGGAAAACTGATTGACAGTCCGGGTATCCGCGAGCTGGGCGTTATTGATATTGAGAAACAGGAACTGAGCCATTACTTTCCGGAAATGCGGGCGCTGATGAATGAATGCCGTTTCCACAATTGCCGCCACATCAACGAACCGGGGTGTGCCGTCCTGGCGTCACTGGAACAGGGAGAGGTTGCACCCAGCCGATACGACAGCTACATCAGCATTTATGAAGGAAATGACACAAGAGCATAACTAAATGAGAGCCGTATTGCAACGTGTATGGGAAGCAGGCTGCCGCGTAGATGGAGAGTTAACGGGTGCCATCGGTCCGGGTCTCGTCGTACTGCTGGGCATTGAACAACACGATACGGAGGAAGAGATGGCCTGGCTGGCACAGAAGATCGTGAACATGCGCATATTCGGGGATGAGGCAGGGTTGATGAACCGCTCTATCCATGAAGTCCCCGGCAGCGGAATCCTGCTGATCTCCCAGTTTACGTTATATGCCCAGACTAAAAAAGGGAACCGCCCGTCGTTTATCCGTGCAGCAAAACCGGACATTGCCATACCCTTGTACGAAGCGATGATCCGGGAGCTGGAAAAGCACCTGGGGCAGAAGGTGCAAACCGGCATTTTCGGAGCCGACATGAAAATCAATCTGATCAACGACGGACCGGTAACCATTATAATGGACACCCGCGACCGTGATAATTTTTAATATATGACCATAGAAGAAGCACAACAGGTGGTAGATAACTGGATTAATACCACCGGCATCCGGTATTTCAATGAGCTGACCAATACGGCCATTTTAATGGAAGAGGTAGGTGAGGTAGCCCGTATCATGGCCCGGAAATACGGCGAGCAATCGTTTAAGAAATCGGACGAAGCCGTAGACCTGGGTGATGAAATGGCCGATGTACTGTTTGTACTGATCTGCCTGGCAAACCAGACCGGCATTAACCTGACGGAAGCGTTAAAGAAAAATCTGGATAAAAAAACCGTGCGGGATTCCGCACGGCATAGGAATAATGATAAACTGAAGTAGCCGCCTCTATTTTACAAAAGGGGGCTTTACTACAACAGCCTGCACCGGTTTTTCCCGTATAGAGACATAAACCGCTGTTCCTTCTTTGGCAAACGCCTTATCTACATAACCTAAACCAATGGAACGCTGCAGGGTGGGCGACTGTGTGCCGGAGGTTACACGGCCCATCGTATTTCCCGCTGCATCCTGTATAGGATACCCATGCCGGGGGATACCCCTTTCAACCATTTCAAACCCTACCAGCTTCTGCCTGGCCCCCCCCTCTTTTTGCTGGCGGATACCATCGGCATTTACAAAGTCCTTTGTGAATTTGGTAACCCATCCCAAACCGGCCTCAATCGGCGAAGTCTGATCATCAATATCATTGCCGTACAGGCAAAAGCCCATCTCAAGCCGCAGTGTGTCACGCGCACCCAGCCCCACCGGCTGTATGCCGTACGGCTTTCCTGTCTCAAAGATCGCGTCCCATACCTTCCGGGCATCCTTATTATCCACATAGACCTCATACCCGCCTGCACCGGTATAACCGGTAGCCGAAATCAGCACATTGTCCACCCCGGCAAATACCCCTTTTTTAAAGGTATAATATTCCATAGAAGCAAGGTCAACACCCGTCAGCGGCTGGATGGCATCCGTAGCTTTCGGCCCTTGGATGGCGAACAAAGAAGTACGGTCCGAAATATTCTTCATCTCCACACCGTACGTATTGTGTCTGGCAATCCAGTTCCAGTCCTTTTCAATATTGGATGCATTCACGACGAGAAAATACGTCTTCTCATCGATGCGATAAACCAGGAAATCATCGATAATCCCCCCCGTTTCGTTGGGAATATAAGCATATTGCACTTTGCCGTCATACAATCTGGCGGCATCATTGGAACTGATCTTCTGAACCAGGTCCAGCGCCCGGTCACCCTTCAGTATAAACTCGCCCATGTGGCTCACATCAAACACACCTACGCCATTTCGCACGACAGCGTGCTCCGCATTGATACCGGTATATTGTACCGGCATGTTAAACCCGGCGAACGGAACCATTTTTGCCCCTAAGGCAACATGCACATCGGTCAGTGCTGTATTTTTCAGCATAACATACAAAATTTCAGATTCGGCGCAAACATACTATAAAAATACCAACAGCAGATCGTAAAGTTTGCTGGAAACATGCTTTAAAGCGACAATTTTAGCTGTGGATCCGTAATACGAAATGTTTTTCGGTGATGGGGACTCCGTCCGTACGCCAAAACGGCTTCCCGATGCTGACTGGTGGGGTACCCCTTGTTGGTAAGCCAGTTATATTGCGGATACTCAGCTGCCAGTCGGTCCATATAATCATCCCGGTAGGTCTTAGCCAACACGGAAGCGGCAGCGATGGATAGGTACTTGGAATCGCCTTTCACAATGCATTGATGAGGTACACGATGGTAAGGCCTGAACCGGTTTCCGTCCACCAGGATAAATCCTGCTTTATGAGAAAGAGCATCCAATGCCCGGTGCATGGCCAGATAAGAGGCATTGAGGATATTGATCCGGTCTATCTCCTCATGGCTGACGCTGGCTACCGCGAAAGCTACCGCTTCTTTCTCAATGATACTGCGAAGCTCGTACCGCGCAGCCGCAGAAAGCTTTTTTGAGTCGGTCAGCACCTCATGCCGGTACCCGGGCTCAAAAATCACTGCAGCCGCAAACACAGGTCCTGCCAGGCAACCCCTGCCGGCTTCGTCGCAGCCGGCTTCCGGATATTCATATTGAAAAGCAGATAGTAGCATGTGCTTCCTTTTGTTCGTTTGTATCGCAAAGGTACAAACCTGCTGTAGTTTTAACAGTTATTTACAGAATAGTTTTTTATCATTGCAGGCGCGGCAAGAACTGCACATCCTGTAATATTTCTTATACAATTAAACTAACACAACCCGTTTATGTCAAATAGCTACACAATGCGGAATAAAATGATCAGAGGCAACTTCATACTATTGATTTGTTTGTTGTTTTTCACGGACGGGGAGTTGTTGGCACAGGGAGCTGTTGCCAAAGAACGGCCCGGGCTGAAATGGATCACCGGCCTGAAGATTGACGGACGTCTGGACGACTGGAAAGACTCCCTTGAGTACGTGTATAAAAACCAGCACCTGCAATATTCTGTCGGGAACGACGAAGAAAACCTGTATATCGCCATGCGTGTACCGGACATGGATAAACAGATGCAGGCACTGACACAAGGGTTCAGCTTTATGATAAACACGTCCGGAAAGAAAAGAGATGGTCCTGCGATTGTATTCCCGATCCCCGACCGGGAAACGCTGCGCGCGGTCATGTCGCCCGAAAATGAGAGCCGGCCGGAAGATATGCGGAAAGGGCTGATGCAGGCCGTACGCGCTGTCTACGTATTACGCTTTGACGATATGGTGGACGGACAGGTCTCCCGCGAGAACCAGTTCGGCATCCAGGCTGAAGTAACGCTTGACAGTACCAATGCTCTTTGTTTTGAAGCGGCAGTACCGCTGCACCGGCTCCGTATAGATGCCGGCTATACCGGGAACCTCGCTATGAATGTAAAGATAAACGGACTGATCATGCCTTCCCGGAGCAGTTCAGGATTGTATCCTACGGGAAGACTGGGCTACCCATACGGCGGGTATGGATATGGCTATCCTTATGGATACGGATACGGACAACCCACCCGCAACCAACCCCGGCAGGAACCCGGGGTATGGATTATCGACAAGCTAACATCACAACCCTGATATTTACTACTTACCAGCTAATTTTCATGTCATCTTTTTCACAAACTCAACACTTTTTCAGGCACATCACTGCAGCTTTGATTGCAATTTTCAGTCTCTCAGGTGCGATCGCCTCCGCCCAGCAAGCCGGACAGGTCAGCGGGGTTGTCCGGGATACCACGGGCCTAAGCGTCATCGCCGCTTCGGTCAGACTGACTTCTCCGACCGACACGTTACAGGCCGGCACCGATGCAAACGGGAATTTTACGTTTAAAAATGTAACCGCTCGCCGGTTTACGTTAACCATCAGCAGCCTCGGCTTCGCAGCTACCACACGAACGTTTTCTTTCGCCCCGGATAAAAATGTACTGAATCTGCCTCCTATTATACTCAAAGAGTCTGCCACCGCGTTGAATGAAGTGGTCATATCCGGCGTACCTACGGTAACCATCAAGGAGGATACCATCGAATACCGCACCAAAGACCTGCGCCTCCGGGAAGGCGCGCTGGTAGAAGATGCGCTGAAAAAACTGGATGGAGTGGAAGTGGATAAAGACGGCAATGTAACGGCACAGGGTGAAACTATTACCCGTGTTCGTATAAACGGTAAGGATTATTTTGGCGGAGACGTAAAAACGGCCACACAAAACCTGCCGGCAAATATTGTTGAGCGGATACAGGTAGTGGACGATTATGGTGACATGGCCAACATCACCGGCAACCGAACCGGCGATCCGGAGCGCGTACTGAACATTGAACTGTCTCCCGGAATGAACAAGGGTGATTTTGGCACTTTAAGAGCCGGAATGGGCAATATGGACCGTTACCAGGCTACCGCGATGTATCGGAATATGAGGGAAAGCCAGAGCTTCTCCGTGCTGGGGAACCTTAATAACGTCAATGCATCACTTTTTGATTTCAATACACGGGGCGGAGGTGCACGCCGTATGCCCGGAGGGGGCGGCTTCGGAAGGGGATCGCGTATGGGCGGTGGTTTTGGAGGCGGAGCTTTCGGTGGCGGATCAAATGGCCTGACCAATACGTCATCGATCGGTATCGACTACCGGAACGATTTCAGTAAAAAGCTGACCATGTACGGCAATTACAGCTATAGCTACAATGATAATGAGACCCTGAGTGACCTGTTGAACGAGGGTTTCTTTCCCGATAGCACGACCCTGCAAAACAGTAACAGTATCAGTGGAACGATCGGCCATAACCACCGCTTCGACTGGAATATAGAGTATCGTCCGGACTCAGTGAATTACATAAAAATATCACCGACTTTCAGCCTGAGAAACAGTGACGGCAGGTCGTTTGAGGATATCAATGAAGCATTGAACGATGTTCCCATCAATGCCCGTACAACCAACTACTTCAACTCGTCTATGACCCCTAACTACGGAGGCAGTGCGCTGTATAACCGTCGGTTGAGCCAACGGGGACGTAATTTCTTTATAAACGTATCGCTGAATTCCTCCGCAACCAATCAGGATCAGGAGCGTATTATCAATACCGCCGTTTTTGAATCATCCAATCCGGACAGCACCTATCAACGGCAATTGGTTGATCTGCAGAATAAGGGGCTGAATGGCGGAACCTCCTTATCATATACCGAGCCACTGGGACAGAACTCCTCGCTGGAGATCAACTACGATTACAATTTTGCGAATTATGATAATAACCGGGAGGCCCGGTCATTCGATCTGGACGGGAACTCCATTCCCAATCCGGCCCTTTCCAATGACTATACGTATTCGTTTATGACCAACCGGGCCGGTGCCACCTATCGGTATAATTCCAGCAACGTTATTTACTCAATAGGGGCCAGTGTACAACCTTCGCTGCTGAAGGGCAATACCATACTGGACGGACAATCTCTTGTGTTTAACCGCCGCGGCTTTAACTTTGTCCCTGTTGCACGGTTTGAATACAAATTCTCCCGCACACGTTCATTTAATGTGAATTATACCGGTGGTGCACGGGAACCAGGCTTCTCTCAGCTGCAGCCTATCACCGATATCTCGGATCCGAACGCCCCGGTAACCGGTAATCCGAATCTCGCGGCAGAGTTTAATCATAACCTCCGTATCCGGTATAATAACTTTGACTGGGCATCAGGGAATGTATTGTTCACCAATATCGACCTGACTTTTACGGAAGATAAGATTGTAACAAACCGCATTCCTTCTGTGGATGAAGAACTGGGTCTGATACAGGAAACGCAATACCTGAACACCAGCGGTTACTATACCATGCGTGGGTTTTATCACTATTCAAAGCCATTTAACGAGCGGAAGTATACACTCTCATTTATTGGGATGGCTAACTATAATAACAATGTTGCCTTCACTAATTTCCAGAAAAATATGGCCAGGAACTGGATTCTGATGCAAGGACTGAATTTCAGGATTAATCCGACAGAAACCCTTGAGATCACTCCGGGAGTAAGGTATACTTATAATACAACTACCAATACCCGCGCCGGCAGTGTGAACAATAATGTGTCTACCTGGGCATTAACACTGAATGGCTCCGTGAACCTGTCTCCCACCTGGATCGTTGGAGCTGACCTGGCAAAAACGTCAAACAGCGGATTCAGCAGTACAGTAGGGGCCAACCCGATGATCATTAACACCTACCTGGAAAAGCAATTCCTGAAAGGGAACCGCGGTGCCCTGCGCTTCAGCGGGTTTGACCTGCTGAACGAACAGACCAACGTGTCCCGTTCCGTTACGGATAACTTTATCCGTGACAGCCGCAGCAACCGCCTGGCAAGATATTTCATGCTTACCCTGTCATACCGTTTCCAGAATTTCCCCGGTGGCGGCAGCGGCAGCTTTGAAGGGCCTGGTATGCGCAGCCGTTCCGGCGGACCAGGCATGATGGGTGGACCGGGCGGCGGAGGATAAGGTTCCTGACGAAGGTATTTTTAGTACCTTTGCACCGGAAATGGAGTATCAGCTTTTTACACTGCCGAACGGGATCCGCATCGTGTTTAAGCCCGTCGTGTCGCCTGTGTCACACGCAGGCATATTGATGCATGCGGGCGCCCGGGATGAAACCCCCGGATATTTCGGAGCAGCACACTTTATTGAACACCTCCTGTTTAAACGTACGGAAAGGAGAAGTACCAGTCAGATCATGAACCGGCTGGAAGGGATAGGGGCTGACTTAAATGCTTATACCACGAAAGAATATACGTGTATACATGCCTCCTTCCTGAATCCTTACCTGCAACGGACTCTTGATTTGTTTGGGGACCTGGTGTTTCATTCTACTTTCCCTGAACAGGAGATCATAAAAGAAAGAGGCGTCATCCTGGATGAGATAGCATCTTATCTCGACAGTCCGGAAGAATCCATCGCTGATGATTTCGAAGACCAGTTATTTGCCCGACATCCCCTGGGGCATAATATCCTGGGTACACCAACAGACCTCATCCGTACGACACGGTCTGACCTGCTCCACTTTATAAACAGCCATTATGATACGGAAGGGGTGGTCATTGGTATCACAGGCGACTACGATATCCGTACTATCAAACGTATCGCTTTAAAACTGTTCGGTGACCTGGCACGATGTAGCACTGACCGGAAACGGAAAGCTGCCATTGGCTATACACCCGCACATTTTTCTTCAGAAAAACCGATCAACCAGGTGCATACCGTACTTGGTAACCAAGCCTACCCGATAGACCATCCGCATAAAACCGGGTTGCTGCTGCTCAATAACCTGCTGGGAGGCATGGGGATGAGTTCACGTTTAAATATGCAAATCCGCGAAAAGCACGGGATTGCCTATACGATTGAGTCAAATTATACCCCTTATTCGGATACCGGCATCTTTTCTGTTTATTTCGGTACAGATGCTGAAAAAGCAGAGAAAGCAACCAAAATGGTCTATAAAGAACTCCGCAAATTACGGGAGGAGAAACTGGGAGTTAATCAACTGCATCAGGCCAAACAAAAATTTATCGGGCAAATCGCTTTAGCGGAAGAGAACCGGCTGGGCGTCATCCTTGGCATGAGCAAAAACCTGATGGAACAAGGACATATAGACAGTCTTCCGGAAGTGTTTGCCCGGATACGGGCCGTGACAGCCAACCAATTGATGGAAATTGCCAATGACGTTTTTGCTGAACGATCCCTCTCCTCGCTAAGTTTTATCCCTTCGGGGGAATAAGGGGGTGACGATCCTATTTGCTCTTTCCGGTGAATGATCTTACTTTTGTAACTTCAACACATTCAGCATTAGTAAGCGACATACTATGAAGTTACCCATCATTGCATACGGCGATCCGGTTCTGCGAAAAAAAGGAGAAAAGATTAATAAAGACTATCCTGAGCTGGATAACCTGATTGCGAACATGTTTGAAACCATGTATACCGCTCACGGCGTAGGATTGGCAGCCCAGCAGGTAGGACTGCCTATTCGCCTCTTTGTGATTGATGCCAGTCCCTTTGCTGATGACGAAGAGCCGGATCTTAAAGACTTTAAGAAGGTTTTCATCAACCCTGAAATCATTGAGGAAACAGGTGAAAAGTGGGCTTTTAATGAAGGGTGCCTGAGTATTCCCGATATCCGGGAAGATATTACACGCCACCGGACGCTGACTATCCGCTATACGGATGAAAACTGGCAGGAAAAGGAAGAAACATACAACGGCCTGGCAGCACGCGTTATCCAGCATGAATACGACCACGTAGAAGGGAAGTTGTTTACTGACAAACTAAGCCCGTTACGGAAAGCCATGCTGAAAAATAAACTGGCCAATATCAGCAAAGGTTTTGTACAGGTAGACTATAAAATGAAATTCCCCCTGCTGAAACGGAAACGTTAATCGTCGCGGAGTATCCGCAGGTATGCCTCCCTGCTGATCATTCTCGCACCCATGGAAGCGAGGTGGTCGCTATATACCTGACAATCGATCAGTTTGTATTTTCCATGCTCACACAACCAGATAAGTGCCGCTTTAGAAGCATTGGGCATATCACTGAACATGCTTTCACCGCAAAAGACCTTCCCGCACAGAATGCCGTACAGGCCGCCGGCTATTTTATTCCCTGACCATACTTCTACAGAAGACGCCTGACCCAACCGGTGCAATATACCATATGCATGAAGCATTCCGGCAGTGATCCAGGTCCCCTCCTGCTCTTTCCGTTTGGCGCGGCTGCAACGTCCGATCACGTTATCAAACGCCTGATTACGTGTAACCGTAAATGCACCGGAACGTATGATCCGCTGCATGCTTTTGCTGACCTTCACTTCATCAGGAAACAGTACGAACCTTTCGTGCGGGGCATACCATACGATCAGGTTGTCATCATTGAACCAGGGGAAAATGCCCTTTCGGTAAGCCATCATCAGGCGTTCGGGTGACAAATCACCCCCTACAGCAAGCAACCCGTCTGGCTCCGCAAACTCCGGATCAGGAAACCAGCATTCCGAAGCACTCAGTTCAAATACCATGGGCAACCCGTGGGTCAGTCATCCTGCCGCGGCTCTTTGCTGATCTGTTCGAACAGCTTATCCATGTGGGCCACATATTCATTCGTATCGTCCACAAAGAACTCCAGCTGCGGCACAATCCGGGCCTGGTGCTTGATACGGGTACCCAGCTTATAACGAATTTCATTGCTATGGGATTTAATGCCGGCCAGTGTAGACCTGGGGTCCTTTGCATTAAAAAAGCTCAGGTAAACACGTGCGATGGCCAGGTCCGGGGTAACGCGAACACGGGTAACCGTCACCAATGTGCCGGGTGCCCATGCAACACCCTCCCGTTGCAGGATCGCAGCAAGATCCTCCTGTATAATCCCTGCAAACCGTTGCTGTCGCTTACTTTCAGTACTCATTGTATATCGTTTTTAGCTGCCTGAACAGCCTGGATGATTGATTTTGTTTAATATAATAAATGATCATACGGATATCGCTTCGTATGCATCGCTATGACGGTATCGTATAGAAGCGATCGGAAGTCCTCGATGTTGGCTTTCTCCGTCGCAGAAATAAAAACGGCCGGACTGCTGTTCCTCGCCATCCAGCTGTTGCGGAAATCGTCTAACGTCATCGCTGCCGGAGCGGGTGTTTCCTCGTCGCTTTCCGGAAATGCCGGATATACGGGTAACCGATACGCGTCTATTTTATTGAATACAGTGATGGTTGGCTTGTCCACAGCACCCAGCTCCTTTAGTGTCTCATTAACTGCGGCAATATGCTCCTCAAAATTTGGATGAGAAATATCTACCACGTGGAGCAGAATATCGGCTTCCCTGACTTCATCAAGTGTCGACTTGAAACACTCAACCAAGTGATGGGGTAATTTCCGGATAAACCCGACAGTATCTGACAGCAGGAACGGCAGGTTACCTATAACCACTTTTCTGACCGTCGTATCCAGCGTGGCAAACAACTTGTTTTCAGCAAACACATCTGATTTAGCGATCATATTCATGATCGTTGATTTACCAACATTCGTGTACCCTACCAAGGCCACCCGTATCAGCTGTCCGCGATTTTTACGTTGCGTTTCACTTTGCCGGTCAATCTGCCTGAGCTTATCCTTCAACAGGGTAATTTTATTCAGGATCATCCGGCGGTCACTTTCAATCTGGCTTTCACCGGGACCACGCATACCGATCCCTCCTTTTTGCCGCTCCAGGTGTGTCCACATCCGTGTCAGCCGTGGCAACAGGTATTGCAGCTGCGCTAACTCAACCTGGGTTTTTGCCTGAGCAGTCTGTGCGCGCCGGGCAAAAATATCCAATATGAGGTTGCTGCGATCCAGCACTTTCACTTTCAGTTCATTCTCTATATTCCGGACCTGTGAAGGGGATAGCTCATCATCGAACACGACGATATCAATCTCCTCCGCCTCCACATATGCTTTTACTTCTTCCAGCTTTCCGCTGCCCACAAAGGTGGCCCGGTCGGGCCGCTGCATTTTCTGGATGAAGACTTTTGTTGTGATACCTCCCGCCGTCTCAACCAGGAAAGCCAGTTCTTCCAGGTACTCCTGCTCCTGTAACTCCGTTTCGTCAGGAGTCACAATACCAACCAATACGGCCTTCTCAGGCGTGACCGCTGTATCAAAATATTTCTTTACCGCCATGTCTTATGTTATTCGCTTATACGTAAAAGGAATTTGTTATTTCCAGCTTAACAGCTGCAGTCGTCTAAGGTTTGCGTAAGACCGGGTATTACATGGCTCTTTTATTTATCGGGATAATACGGCACAAATATACGAGTTTATTTTATTTGTCGTATCCTATACAGCAGAACGGTCAGGAGATCTTATCCCAGCTGACCCCTGGCTCCCGGGTCTGCAGATAGTCCTTCAACGGTCTGTGTTCGGGCCGCTCCAGGCGCGGGTCATTCTGCAACAGGCCGATAACGCATTGTCTGACCTCCTGCAGCAATTGTTGATCGGTAGCAAGATCAGCAATTTTCAGGTCCAGCACGCCGCTTTGCTGTGTCCCCGAAATATCCCCCGGGCCACGTAGCTGCAGATCTGCCTCGGCTATTTCAAAGCCATCATTGGTTCGTACCATCGCTTCCAGCCGTTGCCGGCTCTCTCTGGTCAGCTTATTGCCTGACATCAGGATGCAGTACGACTGCTCTGCGCCGCGCCCCACTCGTCCCCGCAACTGGTGCAATTGCGACAGTCCGAATCGCTCCGCATTCTCAATCACCATTAGGGACGCATTCGGGACATTGACACCTACTTCGATCACCGTAGTGGCTACCATGATCTGGGTTTCTCCCTTTACAAAGCGATTCATCTCAAAGTCCTTGTCCTTGGCAGCAAGCTTACCGTGGACAATGCTGATCCGGTATTCCGGTAAAGGAAATTCGCGCATCAATGTTTCGATTCCGGCTTCCAGATACATCAGATCCAGTTTTTCGCTTTCACGGATCAGAGGATACACGACGTAAACCTGCCGGCCTTTTGCAATCTCCTGACGCATAAAGCCAAACATACGCAGCCGGCTGCTCTCCGTCATATGTACGGTCTTTATCGGCTTCCGGCCGGCCGGCAACTCATCAATTACCGAACTGTCCAGGTCTCCGTACAGTGTCATTGCCAATGTCCGTGGAATAGGAGTGGCAGTCATTACCAGCATATGTGGCGGGACCGTGTTCTTCTTCCATAGCTTCGCCCGCTGTTCTACTCCGAAACGATGTTGTTCGTCAATAACCACAAAGCCAAGATTTCTGAAACGTACTTCGTCCTCTATGAGAGCGTGGGTGCCGATCAGGATGTCAAGGCTCCCATCTGCCAATTGCTGATGAATGACGCGCCGGTCTTTTTTCGGAGTTGACCCCGTCAGCAATGCCACTTGTGCCAGGCTTTCCCCTAAAAGGGCGCAGATACTGTTGAAATGCTGTTTTGCCAGAATCTCTGTAGGCGCCATGAGACAGGCCTGGTATCCGTTATCGGCGGCTAACAGCATACCCATCAGGGCAACGATGGTTTTTCCGCTGCCAACGTCTCCCTGTAACAACCGGTTCATCTGGGCCCCGGCACGCATATCATGCCGGATCTCCTTTAGTACCCGCTTTTGTGCGCCAGTGAGCGGGAAGGGCAGTCTCTGGTGGTAAAATGAGTTGAACTTATCACCTACTTTCTCAAAGCGGTAACCCATAAAACGATGGGCGAGTACCAGCTTATTCCGCAATAAACGCAACTGTATCAGGAACAGCTCATCAAACTTTAGCCTTAACCGGGCGTCTGCCAATGCGCTGTTGTCCGGAGGAAAGTGGATGTGCGTCATAGCACGCGCCAATGGAATCAACCGGTATTTTTCGAGCATATAACCCGGAAGTACATCGGTAAATGCAGGAGCCATGATTTTCAATGCCGCAGCCTGTAACTTCAGAATCCCCTTCGTATCCAGAGAAATCTGCTTCAGCTTCTCCGACGAATGATATACAGGCTGCAGGCTCTTACTCCCGCTGATCTTCACTGCAGCGTCGTATAGTTCCAACTCCGGATGAGTAATGGATATACTGTTATTAAACAGAGAAGGCTTACCGTATAGGAGGTAAACGCTGCCTTCCTTCAAATTTTTCGACAACCAGCGTATACTTTGGAACCACACCAATTCAATACTTCCGGTATCATCCGAGAAACGCCCGATCAATCGCCGGCCTCTTTTTTCGCCGGTGGTCGTCAGACCGGTCAAACGTCCCACTAATTGTACGGCAGGCATGTCAGGATCGATCTCACGGATTTTATGAACAACGGTACGGTCGACATACCTGAACGGATAATGGCATAGCAAATCCCCCAATGTAAATATACCAAGTTCTTTCTTCAGTATATCCGCCCGTTGGGGACCGACACCCTTCAGGTATTCTATGGGAGTAATGAATTGGTAACTGGTCGACATACCTGTTCTGGCAGTGGGTTATGGGTCACTGCTGCTGTACTTGCCGGCTTACGGCTGATAAGCAATTACGGAGATTTCCACACGGACTCCCTTAGGAAGACCTTTTACAGCAACTGTTTCACGTGCGGGTTCATCGCTGGTAAAATAGGTCGCATACACCTCATTCACAACTGCAAAATCGCTCATATCAGCTAAGAAAATGGATGTTTTAACCACATCTCCAAACCGATAGCCCGCAGCAGCCAGAATGGCACCGACATTGTCCAGTACCTGCCTGGCTTCAACTTCGATACTACTCGAAATAAGTTCCCCCGTTTCGGCTGAAAGCGGAATCTGTCCGGAGACGTATAAAAAATTACCTGCTTTCACGGCTTGATTATAAGGTCCGATGGGTGCCGGGGCCTTGTCTGTATTAACGATCGTTCTCATATTTATGGATAATTCTATAAAACATTACTTCATAAACAGCCATTGCAGGAGTTTATACAGTACCCCTGCCACGAAAAGAGTGATGGCAATAAAATTAATTATGTGCATTACCCTTACATTAAAACTCTTCGGCCTGTTCTGATCCTTTTTTCTGAAAAAATACATGATAACGAAGGTACGGGAGTTTCCGGTATATAACAAGAAAGCCCGGTAATTCTACCAGGCTTTCTTGACGACGATGCTGCTTCATATACAGCATTCCATAGATTACTTATACTTAGTTCGCTTTAATTTCAACGCGACGGTTTTGAATACGTCCGGCTTCAGTTGCATTGGAAGCAATCGGAGCAGATTCTCCGTAACCTGTAACTACGATTTTGTTAGCGTCAACACCTGAGTTAACCAGATAATTCTTCACAGAATTAGCACGGTCTTTCGAAAGCTGCAGGTTATAAGCTTCCGAACCTTCTGCAGAAGCGTGTCCATCCAGATGAACAGTAGCTTTGGTAGCACGCAGGTCTGAAGACAGCTTATCCAGCGTAGCATATGACTCCGTTTTCAGCACAGAGCTGTCAAATTCAAACTGAATGTTCGAATAAACACCTACACTCTGCCGTACTTCAGGCTCGGGGAATTTAATCGGGCATCCTGATCCATCCACTTGCGTACCGGCAGGCGTATTCGGGCATTTGTCGAATTTATCAGATACGCCGTCTCCGTCTGAATCCTTGCTGAGTTCGTTAACAGTAGACTCCAGCGTGGATACGCGTTGCTTCAACGCTTCTACTTCGTTTCTCAGGGTAGGGTCTTTCAACTCATCATACAGGTTAGCCACCGGATTAGACCAAGTCAGGTTCTCTTTGCTTCTGCTTCCCAGTGAAAACTCCAGACCTGCATAGGTATATGAAAACTTGTCTTTATCGTTGTTGTTCTGAAGCTGACCATACAGGTTGTTACCCCTGGAGTAATTCATCGTGTGACCTAAGTCCAATGCTACACGATCAGATAACCTGAATTTAACACCCAGACCGACCGGGATGAATGCTTCCAAGATATAATCACGATTACCGTCCGGACCATAAGCTCCTTTTTCATTGAACGCATTGTCATTGCCTTCACGATCCGTGTAATTTGTCGGATCATATGCAGACAGGCCATAACCCAGACTTAAATAAAGATTAACCGCATTTTCTCTTCTTAAGAAATCGATGGTTAACAATTGGAATACACCTGAAATGCTACCGGCTAATTCAACAGACGTCTCTGCCGAGTGAAAATTACGGCTTCCGTCACGGCTGGGAATACCAGTCGGTTGGGTATCTGCATCGGAAAATGCAAAAACACGGCCTCTGTTCAGATTTCCCTGCAAGCTGAATAAATGTGAAAATTGCTTACGCAAAGAAATACCATAGTATTCACGCGGAGTGTAATCAAAGATATTCGTATTACCGCCCTTAAATGAGCTGGAGTGTCCTGATACAACAGCAGGTATCGTTACACCACCATTAACACCCAAAGACCATGTTCTGTATTGGCTCCTTCCGCCGAAAATTTTAGCAGGCTCCTGAGCTTCTGCAGCTCCGGCAACCCCCAGCGCTGCTATCATGGTACAAGCAACCGCTTTCTTGATTGTAGAATAGTTCATACTCGTTAAAAAAATAAAAGGTTAAAACATTTTTAATTGTGTAATTTCAACGCAAAAGTAATTATTCATTTGTTAATGCTGCCTATGCAAATACTATTCCAATTTTCTTTTTGTCTGCCTTTTTTTCCTTATTATCATCCTGAATCTTTTGAAGGCACCCTTTTTTCATCTTCAAAACGTTGAACCTAAGCTATATTCTAAGGAAAATGGGAATAGACACAAACATGAATACCACCCAATAACCCCAGATCAATGTCTGAAAATAATCTGTTTATGAACAGGAACCATCTATTACGTGCATAGGCAAGAAACAGAAAAAATGTATAGTTTTTTGAGCATATGTATATTTCTCATACTATCGGCTACGCTTGGCGGAAGGTGGCTGTATCTTATTGCTTCCTCCGCTGCGAACTTCCTTCATCAGCTGTACTTTCAGATAAATCAGTAACAATATTCCGATAATTGCTATTGACAGAATACCATACTGATGGTTATTATATGCAGCAACCGAACAAAATACCAAAACGATCAGGCCGATGTTAAGCAGAATATTATATAGCAGCTTTTTCCCCACAATAGTTGTTAGTATACCTCCATATCCGGATCAAACGTATCTTTCCAGGCCAGAATGCCCCCCTGCAAATTATACAGATCGGAAAAACCTTCTTTTTCGAGCAGCATGATAGCCTGTGCACTCCGCTTGCCGCTACGGCAATGTATAACGACAGGTTTGTCTTTCACAATTTTATCCTTTTCACGCAGCACGTCCCCCAATGGGATATTCAGGCCGTTCATGTTGGATGTATCATACTCAAATTCTTCACGTACATCTATCAGCTGGAAATCTTCCCCGGCGTCCAGCTTAGCTTTCAACTCCTCAACTGTGATTTCTTTCATATTTTTTGTTATATGGTTTATCTAGGCCAATAACCGCACCGGCTCTTCCAACAGGCTTTTCAGGGTCTGAAGGAAAGCAGCTCCTGTAGCTCCGTCAACAACGCGATGATCACAACTCAGTGTTACCTTCATAATATTCCCCGGAACCACCGCTCCGTTTTTAACCACGGGAACCTGACTGATACCGCCTACCGCCAGAATACAGGCATCCGGCGGATTAATAATGGCAGTGAACTCATCAATACCGAACATACCCAGGTTAGATACCGTGAAGGTAGAACCTTCCCAATCTGCGGGTTGCAGTTTTTTGCTTTTAGCGCGCTGTGCAAAATCTTTCACTTCAGCAGAAATATGTGACAGTGACTTTCCGTCAGCAAACCGTACTACCGGAACCAGCAACCCTTCTTCTACAGCAATAGCAACACCGACATTTACGTGTTCGTTGTAGCGGATCTTTTCACCACGCCAGGAAGCATTAACCTGAGGATGTTGCTTCAAAGCAACAGCTGCCGCTTTGATGACCAAATCATTAAAAGAAACTTTAACGGGTGCGATCTCGTTGATTTTATTGCGGGCTGCTATCGCACTATCCATATCTATTTTAATGGTCAGATAGAAATGCGGTGCTGTAAACAGGCTTTCCGACAACCGTTTCGCAATGGTTTTACGCATTTGCGTTACCGGTTTTTCGGTATAACGCTCCTCACCTATATACTGCGGAATACTGACCGTTTTTTCTGCAACAGATTCCTGAGCAGGCTTAGCTGCCGGCTTCCCGGCCGAAGGGGTATAAGCTTCTACATCTTTTTTTACAATCCGGCCGCCATCAGCAGTACCCCTCACCTCACCGAGGTCAATTCCTTTCTCTTTGGCAATCTTACGGGCAAGTGGGGACGCCTTTACCCGGCTGTCCGTAGACGCCACACTGTCCTGCTCTTTTTCAGGAACAGTGGTCTTTTCGTCAGCATCATTTTTTGTAGTTGCAGTAGCATTGTCAGCTCGCCTTTTATCCGTTCTCTTTTCCTTCAGTAACGGAGTTACATCCGTTCCCTCTTTACCAACAATCGCAATGATATCATTGACTTTAGCAGCCTGGCCTTTCTCTACACCGATATAAAGCAACGTACCGTCGGCATAGGCTGTTACCTCCATGGTTGCCTTATCAGTTTCCACGTCGGCGATCGCATCATCACTTTTAATTTTGTCACCGACTTTGAAATGCCATTCTGCAATCACCCCTTCAGTCATGGTGTCACTCAGGAGTGGCATGGTGATTACGGTAGCTCCCAATGATTCAGCAGTCACCTCTTCCCCATTATCTTCCTGGTCGTTGCTTTTGTCTTCGGGCTGTTCTCCGGCCGGCTCTTTATCCTTTTGTTGTTCTGCCCTTATCTCTGAAGAATCAGCTTTTCCCCCGGCACCATCTGCTTCTAATAAGGCTTTATAATCTTCACCTTCCTTACCAAGTACTGCAATGACCGCATCAACCGGCACAGCTTCTCCTTCTTTCGGTCCGATATACAATAACGTTCCTTCCTGGTAGGATTCGAAATCCATAGTTGCTTTATCTGTTTCAATTTCAGCAACCAGGTCTCCTGAGCTAACTTTATCACCCACCTTTTTGTGCCACTTCGCAATGACCCCTTCGGTCATGGTGTCACTCATTTTGGGCATTTTAACAACTTCAGCCATTATATCTTACTAAGTTCCCTAATAAAAACAATATCTCGTTCCGTATTCCGTCCGGCCTTAGTCCAGGACAAAAGGATAATCTTCCTGAACATATACATCACGGAAAAGTTCCTCCACTTCCGGATAAGGTGATTCCTCCGCAAATTTGACTGCTTCTTCCACTGTTTGCTTTACCGCTGCCTCTTCTGCCTCAAACCACTTTTCGTCAGCATATTTGTTTTTGAGGATCGCTGCCTTCACCGTAATCAGCGGATCACGCCCCTTATATTCCTCCAGCTCCTCTTTGGTGCGGTATTTAGCGGGATCTGACATAGAGTGCCCTTTATAACGATAGGTCCGCATTTCAAGGAAGGTAGGCCCTTCGCCTTTTCTGGCCCGCTCCACCGCTTCATCCATTGCATTGTGTACTGCTACCACATCCATGCCGTCCACCGGGGCTGACGGCATATCAAATCCAAGACCCATTTTATAAATATCAATCAGATTCGTTGTCCTGGCAACCGAAGTACCCATTGCATATCCATTGTTCTCGCAAACGAAAATCACCGGCAAGCTCCAAAGCATCGCCATATTCAGCGTCTCATTGAAAGCCCCCTGCCGTACGGCACCGTCACCCATATAACAAACACATACGTTATCGGTTCCGTTATATTTCTCAGCAAAAGCAATTCCGGCACCCAATGGTATTTGACCACCTACGATACCATGTCCGCCCATAAATTTGTGCTCTTTACTGAAGAAGTGCATCGATCCTCCCTTCCCTCTTGAGCAGCCGGTTATTTTCCCGTATAATTCAGCCATGGCTTCTTTTGCAGTCACCCCTTTAGCGAGCGCGTGGGCATGATCCCGATACGCCGTAATCATGGAATCTGCCGGCCTCAACACCGACATGGCTCCTGCCACTACGGCTTCCTGACCGATATAGAGATGACAGAATCCTCTTATTTTTTGCTGGCCGTAAAGCTGGCCGGCCTTCTCTTCAAATTTACGCATGAGCAGCATGGATTTATACCACTCAAGATAGGTGTCTTTCGTAATTGCTATTGAACTCATTGCTCAGAATACGTGCTTCTTCGTTAACTTTTTGGAACGCAAAACTAATGAAATGATTTGAGATATGCAGAACCTCAAAAGGTTTTAACGCAAAATATGGGTATATTTTAGGGAATTTGTATTTTAGCCGACCTATGCAGCTTCGCAGCAAATTGTATTTTGCATCTGACTTTCATCTCGGTGTACCTACCCCGCAGTCAAGCAGGGAAAGAGAAGACCGCCTTGTTCGCTGGCTGGATCATGTCCGCGAAGACGCTGCAGAAATATTCCTGATGGGGGATGTATTCGACTTTTGGTTTGAATATGCCACGGTTGTGCCGAAAGGGTATATCCGTTTCCTCGGTGCGTTGGCACGCCTCGCCGATGATGGCATAAAAATCACCCTGTTTAAAGGCAATCACGATATGTGGATGTTCGGCTACCTGAAAGAGGAGCTGGGTGCGGTCATCGTGGATAATGCGTTGATCCTGGAACGGTCAGGCAAGCGCTTCTATCTGCACCATGGTGATGGCCTTGGCCCTGGCGATTACAACTATAAACTGCTGAAAAGGGTCTTCAGAAGCCGGGCCTGTCAGTGGTTGTTTGCGCGGTTGCACCCTAACTTAGGCATCGGTATTGCCCGTCGGTGGTCTAAAAGCAGCCGTTTGGCCAGCGGCAATAGCGAAACGTATCAGGGAGAAGAAAATGAATGGCTGATCACCTATGCCAAATCGCTCCTGCAAGAACAGTTTTTTGATTATTTTATCTTCGGACACCGCCACCTGCCCCTGGATGTCCCTTTAGCCTCAGGCAGCCGTTATGTTAATCTGGGCGAATGGCTCAACTTTAATACTTACGCTGTGTTTGACGGACAAAGACTGGAATTACGGACGTGGGAAGGTTAAATGATTGTAATTGTACAAGCGCCTGATTTTATCTACTTTTGCAATCCTTTTACCGGTAGATGTGTAAGCCACATTCATACACCGGCGCTAAGATAACACCATATGTTAGAGAAATTAAAAGCTATAAAAGACCGCTGGGAAGAAGTAGAGCGTGAACTAAGCAACCCGGATACCATCCGGGACATGAAACGTTTTGCCCGGCTGAATAAAGAGTATAAAGACCTGGGAAAGATTGTGGATGAATACCATATTTACCGCAACATCGTCAGTAACATTGATGCGAACAAGGATATCCTGTCCAATGAAAAAGATCAGGAGCTACGGGAAATGGCCAAAGAAGAACTGGACCTGCTGCTGATTCAAAAAGACGAAAAGGAAGAGGAGGTTCGCCTGATGCTGATACCCAAAGACCCCGAAGATTCCAAAAATGCGATCATCGAAATCAGAGGCGGAAGCGGTGGTGATGAGGCGGCTTTATTTGCCGGCGACCTGTACCGGATGTACACCCGCTACTTCGAAACAAAAGGCTGGCGCAATGAAGTAATGGATGTAACTGAAGGAACCGCGGGTGGCTATAAAGAAGTGATCCTGAAGGTATCGGGTGAGGATGTCTATGGCCAGCTGAAATATGAGTCGGGCGTCCACCGGGTACAGCGGGTGCCTGATACGGAGACCCAAGGCCGTGTGCATACCTCCGCTGCTTCCGTGGCCGTATTGCCCGAAGCAGAAGAAGTGGATGTGGAAATCAACCCGGCAGATGTAGAACTGCAGACTTCGCGTTCGGGCGGAGCCGGCGGGCAGAACGTAAACAAAGTGGAAACTAAAGTACAGCTGACACATAAACCCTCGGGCATCGTGGTGGTGTGTCAGGTTGAGCGTTCACAGCTTGCTAACCGGGAACTGGCGATGGAAATGCTGCGCAGCAAGCTATATGAACTGGAAGTACAGAAAAAACATGGTGATACGGCTGCCAAGCGGAAGACAATGGTTTCCACAGGCGACCGGTCAGCAAAAATACGCACCTATAATTACCCACAGGGGCGGGTGACTGAACACCGCATCGGATTAACTATGTACAATCTACCAGCCATTATGGATGGTGACATTCAGAACATTATAGATGCCTTGCAATTTGCGGAGAATGCGGAGAAAATGAAAGAAGGCAACTCAGATTAATTTTTTCAAAAAAAGTGTTTGCAAATAGTAAAAACACGCTATATTTGCAGTCCCAAAAGGGAAGCTGGTTCGGTAGTTCAGCTGGTTAGAATACATGCCTGTCACGCATGGGGTCGCGGGTTCGAGTCCCGTCCGGACCGCCAGATAGAAAGGCAGTTAACTGTAAAACGTTAGCTGCCTTTTTCAATTGTATCCCCTTAGGT
>CAZJKM010000017.1:33096-39948 GCA_964546645.1 uncultured Sphingobacteriaceae bacterium | reverse complement strand
CACCTGCATACCCATAAATCAGCGCACCGGTAGGAAAATCCGGGGCTTTAATATGGGTTATCAGTTCATCAATCTCAATATCGCGGTTATCAATATAAGCAATCGTACCGTCTATCACCTCGCTCAGGTTATGCGGAGCCATATTGGTTGCCATTCCCACGGCAATACCAGATGCCCCGTTTACCAGCAGATTGGGTATTTTGGTTGGCAGCACCGTTGGCTCTTCCAGTGAATCGTCAAAATTCAGCTGATAATCAATGGTATCTTTATTGATATCAGCCAGCATCTCTTCCGAAATCTTCTTCAGCCGGGCCTCGGTATAACGCATGGCCGCAGGCGGATCACCATCAACGGAACCAAAGTTACCCTGTCCGTCAACCAAGGGATAACGGAGACTCCATTCTTGTGCCATCCGTACCATCGTGTCGTACACAGAAGCATCCCCGTGTGGGTGATACTTACCCAATACGTCACCCACGATACGGGCCGACTTTTTATAGGGTTTCGTGCTGGTAACGCCCAGATCAAGCATGCCATACAATACCCGGCGATGTACGGGCTTCAGCCCATCGCGCACATCCGGCAAAGCACGGGAAACGATCACCGACATTGAATAATCAATGTAGGCTGATTTCATTTCATCTTCAATATTGATAGGGATAATCCGGTCGTCAGCTGGCAATAAATTATCGTCGTTTTCTGTTCCTTCTGCCATAGTTAATTAGTTCATCTTTAAAACTGACATCGTTTCTGATATCGCATGCGAAGTTAACAATTTTTACGGTGTGATGGTAACAATCGGACAGGAAAACTATGCCCATTCAACACCTTTTCTCAGCCAGTGAAGTGTCTTCTCCTCTTCGCTTCCCGGAGCCGGGCTGTAGTTATAATACCAGTTGGCTTGGGGAGGCATACTCATCAGGATGGATTCGATACGCCCATTCGTCTCCAGTCCGAACCGTGTACCGGCATCATACACCAGGTTAAACTCCGCATATCGGCTCCTGCGCAGGTGCTGCCACTCTTTTTGCTCCTTCGTCCAGGACTTATGACGGTTCCGGTCAATCAGACCGGCATACAGCGGACCGAAACACCGGCCTAATGCCTGTGTAAAAGAAAAGAGTTGCTCCAATCCCAGACCGGTCTTTTCAGGAGTGAGCCGGTCGAAAAAGATGCCCCCTACCCCTCTTGTTTCCTTCCGGTGCGGGAGATAGAAATAATCATCGGCCCACCGTTTGAAATCCGGATAAAAAGCCGGGTCATACCCATCGCATACCTTTTTAAGCGACTGGTGAAAAAAACGGGCATCTTCTTCGCTTACATAGTGGGGAGTCAGGTCGATACCGCCACCAAACCACACATGCTGTTGCCCCATTTCAAAATACCGGATATTCATATGGATAATCGGTACCAACGGATGCACGGGATGCATGACAATGGAAACGCCGGTTGCAAAAAAATCACCGGTATCCACCCCGAACGAGCGCTTCACCGCATCCGGCAATTCCCCGAATACCGCTGAAAAATTCACCCCGCCTTTTTCGATCACCCGGCCATGCTGAATGATCCGGGTACGGCCGCCACCGCCGCCGTCCCGCGTCCACAGATCCTCAGAGAAGGTTGCCCCACCGTCAGCCTGCTCCATCAGGGAACAGATTTCATCCTGTATCTGCTGATAAGCAACTTCAATGTGTTCTTTCCGCATCGTAAACCTATTACGTCCGTATTCAAAAAAAAAGCTGCCTTATTCACTAAAGCAGCCCTTTATATTATAAAATTAAATAACGTTTTACTCAGCAGGAGTTGCTTCCGTTTCAGGGGCAACCGCTTCTGCCGTCTCTGTGGCAGCTTTCTTTGCTGCTTTTTTTGCCGGGGCTTTTACTTCTTCAGTTACCGCCTCAGCGGCCACCGCCTTAGCGGCAGGTTTTGCCTTTGCCTTAGGGGCCTCCGCAACCGGAGCAGGGGCTGCCGGAAGAACGGATACGTAAGACTTATTATTTGCTTTCTTCCGGAAAACAACCTTACCATCAATCAGGGCAAACAGGGTATGGTCTTTTCCGATACCTACATTGACATCCGGATGGTGTTTGGTACCACGCTGACGAACAATAATGTTACCGGCAACAGCTTCCTGTCCTCCGAAAATCTTAACACCTAAACGTTTGCTGTGTGACTCACGGCCGTTCTTGGAACTACCCGCACCTTTTTTATGTGCCATTTTTTATATGTTCTCTGTTAAAGGGCAGCTACCTGCCCGTATTCATAATCAAACCTCTTACAGGGAAATACCTGTGATCTCTATTTTGGTAAACTGCTGGCGGTGTCCGTTTTTCTTTTTGTAACCTTTACGACGCTTCTTTTTGAAAACGATCACTTTATCTCCTTTGAGATGAGACAATATTTTAGCCGAAACCTTAGCGCCTTTTACTGCCGGTGTACCGATCGTAAATTTACCACCATCTTCTGCTAACAATACATTGTCAAATTCAATACTAGCGCCCTCATCTCCCTGTAAACGGTGTACAAAGAGCTGCTGGTCTTTTGCAACCTTAAATTGCTGTCCGGCTATATCTACTATTGCGTACATTGTTATTAATTAAACTACTGTTAATACTTTTTGTAAAATGAAGCGCAAAACTACGGTTTTATTTTGAAAGCACCAAAGCATCCGCCTACATTTATTTCGTCCGGTGACACGAAAGAGTCTGAATGGTCCATGTTGCCCGTCTTCGGGCAAACAGCCCTGTTCTACCTATCCGGCAGAGGAATCGTATCAGTGATCAAAACATCATCCACAAAAACTTCAAAATCATCTACCCATATTTTTCCAAGCCCACTCATAAAGATACCATAAGTTATAGACTGTACATCAACTACCAGGGGAAGCTCAGCTGTAAATTTTGTCCAATTCAACGAACCCTCAATTGGTGTAGGATCTGAACTCACTTCTGCAATCGGGCCCCTTATTCCATCCAGCCTTAAACCTATAACGGCCATTCCATCAGACAAGCTCTCCATTTTGATATAACCGGATACCCGCACACTCTTTTTAGTGTGCAAATCAAAAGCCTTCAGTGTTGAAAGACCGACAGCTGCGCCCCTCTCCCCGGCGTCTTTGACGTCAGAACTGATCGATATGGAACAATTACCGGAATGACGCACAGAAGTATCCACGTTTATTTTATATTTCTGACCAGCATTCACAAATCCCCAGCCTATCAAATTTCCGCCTGCATCAACGTACTCAAAACCATGGTTCCTGACAACCTGTTGGCCATTGACAAAAAGAACTGTAAAACAAGCAATAAATACTAAAACCAATTTTTTATACATCATTCCAAACTACTTTAAGCTACTGTCATTTAATCCATGTACTTCACTTTAAAACTATTAATAAACGAGGTGGGGGTTAAGGTCCGGAAAAAAAAGATGGCATCCGAAGGAACGATACCGGGACATGGGACAGAAGTGCGGATATCACCTATTACAACGCCCATCGATTTCGGAATATAAGCACTCATCGACGAGGTGTCTTCCGGATAATAGCTGAGCTCTTTATTCTGAAACAGCTTCTTTACGTGTTCTTCCTGGACTATTATTGACTTTTTAAACGCGCTGACATCCGGATGCAGGGCATTCAGGAATGCGCTATCCCTGAAATCGGTAAGGCTCGCGTAATAGTTCCCTTTTAGCCTGTTATGCAGTAACAAGCCCGGGGAAGTACCGGTGATCGTGTAGGATAAAACATACCCCGACCTCGCAATATGTCCATTATCGGAATACAATATAGCCTTGTTTCCTATTTTTTCCAAAACCCAGTCAGCGATTAATCTTAACCTGTCGTTAACAGACTCCGGTAACCCTAATCCGGGGGATAAAGCTTTCTTTACCCGGTCGTTTCTGTCAATATCTTCCTTCATCTGTAACAGGAGATCCGGGTTACTGTTAAAAAAAGTACGATCCCTGCGCATCAGGTCGTACCATCGTTTAATGTCTGCCCACGTTTGGTCCTCCGTAAAATTGTCTGTGTACCATTTTCTGGCAAAACTAAGCCCGCGCTCTTTATCAAGGGGTACAATATAAGTGGCCAAAAAATAAGAAACAGGAATGGGGTCATCGGATCCCACCCCTAAAACATCCACCGGGTCTTCTTTGTGCTGTAAGTTATATTTTTTTAACCATATCAGAAATGATTTGAACTCGTTGGTCCGGTGTACTGAATGAACAAGTGAAACAGCCATTAATGAATCAATCCTGTCCGTATCCAACCGTTTATCATTCCTCAGGTATTCGTTCAGCGGCCGCATCAGCCAGTCTTCATGAACTAAAAAGACCTGACGAAACCCTCTTTTACTAATTAAGTAGGCCATCAGTGCCGTGTTAAATTGTACCGATTGCCGGGAAAGGGATGACACATCACCGACCCCGACAAGGCATACACTATCCGGTATCTGTTGGTGTAATAACCTTTCCACGTTATGGATACCCTCTTCAACTGATTCTCCGGCAATCTTTTCGACCAGCTGACCGTTTACCATACACACAGGAAACAAAAGAACCAGTAAAATAAAGATCTTTCTCATTGGGGTCTCGTTTGCTATTAAACTATTGTTCTTTTTCGGCCGGTCGTTTTTTATTCAGGGGAGCATCCGGATGGATTGCCGGGAAGACAACTAATGCATCAAAGGCGTCATCTTTTGCCCCTATCAGAGAGTGTAGTCCGTGCAGGTCTATCACGTTTATCACTTCGAATGTAGCTGATAATAGAGGGTCTCCCCGGAAAAAAACCCCGCACGGCCTGTCATGGTTTAATAAAATATTCCGGGCCAGGGAGGCGGATGCCGATTGAAATTCTTTTTCAATATACCGCTCGTCTCCCCCGATACCCAACTGAGTGCCAGCAGGTACGCTTACTTTTGCCGTTTTTGAAAAGTCAGTAAGCAGGGCATAGTACTTCTTCTCATACATTCTGTTCAAAAAAAAACCCATAAGAATCTGGCCCCGAAAAATATGGCCATTGTGAGCCCAGACTATTGCTTTTGCTGACGCCGCCAGGTTTTTTATATTATCAGCCATCACACTGTCCCGGTAAACGTATGCCCGATGCCCTCCCCCTGCCTTTTTTTCCTCTTCCATTATGGAAGCATGTTGCAGTCTATGTTGTACGTTTTGTAAATGATAGCCCAATAAGTTAAATTCGTCAGCACTTATCTCATCTGCCAGGTAGGCGTTGTGATCCTGATACCAGGCCATCACATCCAATAATTTTACGGAATCGGTAACCCCGGGAGGTGCCCAACGGTATAGAATTTTTTGAGCAAAAACCGGATCATACGGGATCAGATAATTATACCAGAAATAATCAAAGAAAGATGCTGTACCGGCAATATCAAAACCACTGATATTGACCAGATCGGACGGATGGTTCAGATTATAGCGTTTGATCCAACGGAACAAATCGCAAAGTACAGATTCACTCGCAGGTATAGTTGCCATGCCTTTAACCAACGTATCTGCCCTTAATAGATTTGTTTCTTCAGCATTCACTAAAAAAGCTCTCATTCCTGCAATAACAAAATCCCGGAACTCAAAAAGAACATTTCTATACCCTTTTTCTTCAATCAGGTATTTAACCATCTTTGCCTTAAAAGCAATAGGTTCAAAAGCCCCATGGCTTACCTCCCCCAGGCCAACAATCTGAATATCCCCGCTGATCTCCGTATCAAAAACAGAAAGATTTAAATCATCAGGGCAACGTTCTGAAGAAAGCAAGCCCCGGGTTTTAATAGTCTGACAAAGAGCTGAAAAAAAGAAGAATTGAACGACAATGACTAATGCTGCATATTTCATACTTCTTAACGGCATGGACTTACTATATGGCACGCTCTATTCCACCGGGCAACTTTTGTACTAATTTTAAGACAAACCGTCAGAGGCAACCTCCTTACCTCACCACCAGACTGACGGTATGACTCCAGTTGCTTGCTCCGTATCTGTTCCTTGCCCGCACCCGTACCTCGATCCGGGTACCGGGGACAAGCCCGTCGATGATATTTTTTCTTGACCGGCCTGTGAATACAGGTTCCCCCCATGACGGGCGGCGTACCTCCGCCAGCTCCATCGTCCGGAAGGCATACTCGTATAGCACATCACGACCAACCGAGCCGAAATCAAGCCTTACCGATCCGCTCACCTCGCCATCCGTCAGTCTTGGGTCGGAAGGTATATCCGGAACGGATCCGGCCGTTCTGCGCCGGGACAACGGAAAACCGCTGGAAAGCAACAATGTCAGATTCCCGTCTGCCCTGCTGTTGACATGAGCCGCCAGTTTCTGCACCAAGCGGGCCAGGCGCTTTTTACTTTCATTCTTCCGGGCATTGTCTGCGCGGCCGCCACGCCTGGAATAACTTATGGACAGTAATTGGAGGTATTCTCTGTAAGCTGCTTCGAGCTGTTCCATCGGAGGGTCTGTATCCGTATAAAAGTCACTTTCATCGATCCTGCCGATAATCGTACCGACTGTTACGGCCAAATCGGCATCCGGATAACGATAAAAACTTCCTACAACGCGGGGTATTCTCATCTTTCGGTTATTCGTATTGGTTTTGCTGTTACTGTCTTACAAAGATACTGATCCTGCCACACTCCCGCAAGTGTGAAAACGTGTTGACGTAACGTTACGATAACCCTTCAATGACCGGGAATGTCCCGTTGTAACGTTACTATAATCCTTCAATGACCAGGGATACCCCGTTGTAACGTTGCTACAACCCTTCAACGACCAGGAATGCACCGTTGTAACGTTACTGCAACCCTTCAACGACCAGGGATGCACCGTTGTAACGTTACTAC
>CAZJKM010000017.1:0-32996 GCA_964546645.1 uncultured Sphingobacteriaceae bacterium | reverse complement strand
GTAACGTTACTGCAACCCTTCAACGACCAGGGATGCACCGTTGTAACGTTACTACGACCCTTCAACGACCAGGGATGCACCGTTGTAACGTTACTATAATCCTTCAACGACCAGGGATGCCCCGTTGTAACGTTACTATAATCCTTCAATGACCAGGGATACTCCGTTGTAACGTTACTATAATCCTTTCAATGACCAAGGCTATCTCCTACTGCTTCAATAACCGCTGTATTTCATCCAGTTTCATGAGGGCCTCTACCGGCGTCAGGGTATTCACATCCAGATTATTGAGCAGATCCCGGATTTTTACCAGCACCGGATCGTCAATGGAGAACATCTGCAGCTGATATGCTTGTTTCTGTATTTTTTTAATGCTGTCTTTGATATGTTCTCCCCCCGTCCGTTCCTGTTCCAGCCGTTTCAGGATTTCATTGGCGCGGCTGACCAATTTTGCCGGCATACCGGCCATTTTCGCTACGTGGATACCAAAACTGTGCGCACTCCCTCCCGGTACCAGCTTACGCAGGAAAATGACCTTATTATTCACTTCCCTGACCGAAACGTTAAAGTTTTTAATCCGGCTAAACGAATTACTGAGTTCATTTAACTCGTGGTAATGCGTTGCAAATAATGTTTTTGCCTGTGCAGAGGGATGCGAATGAAGGTATTCGGCAATGGCCCAGGCGATGGATATACCGTCATACGTACTGGTACCACGTCCGATCTCATCCAGCAGGATCAGGCTGCGATCCGACAGGTTATTGAGGATACTGGCTGTCTCATTCATTTCCACCATGAACGTGGATTCACCGGACGACAGGTTATCCGACGCTCCCACACGCGTGAATATTTTATCTGTTAACCCGATAACAGCCTCCTTTGCCGGCACAAAACACCCCATCTGCGCCATCAGGACAATCAGCCCGGTTTGCCGTAACAGCGCAGACTTACCGGCCATGTTAGGCCCGGTAATAATGATGATCTGCTGGGTTTCACTGTCCAGGTACACATCATTGGTAATATACACCTCTCCGGGAGGCAAATGCTGCTCAATAACCGGATGCCGGCCACCTTTAATATCAATCCTGCGGCCCTGGCTGATAACCGGCTTCACATAGTGATTCTTTTGCGCAATAACCGCAAAGTTAAGCAATACGTCCAGCCGGGCCGCCAGCCGGGCGTTCTGCTGTACCGGTTTAATACAAGCTGACAATACAGCGAGCAGCTTCCCGTACAACCGGTTTTCGATCAGCTGTATCTTTTCCTCCGCACCCAGTATCTGTTCTTCATATTCTTTGAGTTCTTCGGTGATATACCGCTCGGCATTGACCAGGGTTTGTTTCCGTATCCAGCCGGCAGGCACCTTGTCTTTGTGCGTATGGGTCACCTCCAGGTAATACCCGAACACATTGTTAAAAGATATTTTTAAAGAAGGTATGCCTGTCTGTTCACTCTCCCGACGCTGAATCTCCAGTAAATAATCCTTCCCGCCAAAAGCCACTTTCCGCAGTTTATCAAGTTCTTCATCCACGCCATCGGCGATCACGTTTCCTTTATTCAGTAAGGCCGGAGGATCGGGCTGTATTTCCCTGGCAATCCGCTCACATACGACCATACATGAATCCAGTCTCTCAGCCATGCTGTTTAACGCCGCTGAAGCAGTAGCTGCACCTAACGCTTTCACCTTTCCGATAGCAAGCAACGCCCGCCGCAGCTGCACTACTTCCCGCGGATTTGCTTTCTGAAGACCTATCTTACTGATCAGTCGTTCCAGGTCCCCCATCTTTTTCAACTCCTCTGCCAGCTGTTCACGGACTTCCTGTTCGCGGTACAGAAAGTCCACCATCTCCAGGCGCTCTTCAATGGCTTGCTGTTCCTTCAGCGGCATGACGATCCATTTTTTCAACAAGCGGGCACCCATGGGGGAAACGGTATGATCCAGTACCTGCGCCAGTGTCACCGCCTGTTCATTGGCGGAGCCCACCAGTTCCAGGTTGCGGATGGTGAACCGGTCCAGCCACATATAACGGTCCTCTTCGATGCGGGAGATATGGGATATATGCTGCAGGTTCCGGTGCTCCGTTTCATTGATATAGTGCAGCGCCACTCCGGAGGCGACGATGCCCAAATGAAGCCGGTCGATACCGTAACCCTTCAGCGAGCTCACTTCAAAGTGCTTCAGCAGGGTCTCACGTGCATAATCTCCTGTATAGGGCCACTCATCCAGCGCATAGGTATAATATTGACTTCCGAACAGTTCTGTAAATTCCCGCTGCTGCCGCTTTCCCATGATCACCTCACTGGGCCGGAATCCCTGCAGCAACTTATCAATATACAGGGCACTGCCCTGAGCGGTCAGGAATTCGCCGGTAGAAATATCAAGAAATGCAATACCCGCCTGGTTTTTCTCCAGATAAACAGAAGCCAGATAATTGTTTGACTTCTGCTGCACAATATGATCACTGTAGGAAACACCCGGCGTAACAAGCTCTGTTACGCCTCTTTTTACAATGGTCTTCGTAGTCTTGGGATCTTCCAGCTGGTCACAGATAGCCACACGCTGTCCCGCACGTACGAGCTTAGGCAGGTAGGTTTCCAATGAGTGGTGGGGAAAACCGGCCAGGGCCGTTTCGGCTTCACTTCCATTACCCCGCTTGGTCAGCACAATTCCCAGTATGCCCGCCGCTTTAATGGCATCCTCGCCAAATGTTTCGTAAAAATCCCCGACCCGGAACAACAACAAAGCCCCGGGGTACTTCGCTTTAATGCTGTTATACTGCTGCATTAAGGGTGTTTCTTTTTTTGCTGCTTTTGCCAAAACCTGATCTTTTTAGGATGGCCGTAAAATTAAGATTGTTTTTGATAAAGCGGCCCCGATCCTTGAAAAAAAGCAATATTTATTGGAAACATTCAGGGGTGCAGCCCTGTTTGTAAAGAAGAAAGCTATGAACATATCAGCATCCATTGAACAGAAAAGGATTAGCTAAAGATTAGCAATAGATAAATGACGGAAGACCGGCACAAAAACGAGGCGGAGAAAAGGATGCAGTTTATGCTGCAGTCCGCAGCAATGGGCAGTTGGGATATTGACCTTATTGAACAGACCGTATGGTGGGACGAAAAATGCAGGGAGTTGTTCGGTAATCTGGAAGGTTGCAAGGGTACCTACCAGGATATTCTGGCATGCATTGACGAGGCGGATACCGATCGTTTTACAAAGGCACTCACATTGATCGCCGGTATTGCTCCGGATAGAACATGCAGCATCACGGTGCGAACGAAAAGAAGCAACAACAAACCAACACGATGGCTGGAATGTAAGGGACGGGCCTATCATACAGATGAACAGGGTGTCATACGGTTCGCAGGCATTGTCCACGACGTAACTGCCCGCATTCAATTGGAGCAGGAACAGCTGATCTCCCGTGAAAAACTCATTTTATCCGGGCAGGAGCTTATCAGAAGTGAAAACCGCTTCCGGGATTTCGTCTTAGAGGCGCCTATGCCTACCGCGCTGTACCTCGGACCGGAAAACCGCATTCATATCGTGAACGAAGCGATGCTGAAACTGTGGGATAAGGATACATCCGTTCTCGGGATGCCGTTCAGGGAAGCACTTCCGGAGCTTAACAGCCAGCCATTTCCGGACTTGCTGGAAAAAGTATATACCTCTGGCCTTGCTTATCATACAGACCGTCAAAGCGCCCATCTGATCAGGGAAAAAAAGCTGGAAACCTTCTGGTTTAACTTCACCTATAAACCGCTGTTTGATGAAACAGGCCAGGTATACGGTATTCTGCATATGGCTGTCGATATTTCCTCGATGGTACGGTTGGAAAAACAGAAAGATGAATTTCTGGGTGCCGCCAGCCACGAACTAAAAACACCGGTTACCAGCATCAAAGCCTATATCCAGCTTCTGGAACGAACCCTGCTGCAGGAAAATAACCCGATCCATGCCCGTATGGTAGGGAAAATGGACCAGCAGGTCAATCGGCTGACTCACCTGATCAATAATTTGCTGGATGTAACGAAAGTTCAGTCAGGTCGCCTGCAGTTCAATGAAGATATATTTAATTTTGACGATTTGATCCGGGAGGTCGTGGAAGATCTGCAACGCACCAGTGAAAGCCATCGCATAGAAGCGCTGTTGGAAAGCAGTTCATTCATTTTTGCTGACAGGGATCGGATTGGCCAGGTTATTGTCAACCTGGTGACCAACGCCATCAAGTATTCGCCGGGGAAAGACCGGATCGTTGTTGAATCACGGGGGGATGACACCTCGGTTACCCTGACCGTTACAGACTTTGGAATCGGCATTCCGGATGATATAAAAAACAGGGTATTTGAACAGTTTTACCGGGTGTCGGGTATCCTGCAACACACGTTTCCGGGGTTAGGACTGGGATTATATATTTCTTCCGAAATCATTAAGCGCGCACGAGGACGTATTTGGGTTGAAAGCTCCGTCGGGGAAGGTTCCACATTCAGTTTTGAACTACCCGCAGGTCGTAGCAGAGAGCATATACAATGATGTAAAATTATCAATATCAATGGAAAATCCTTTAAAAATTATGGTTGCCGATGATGACAGAGCAATCGTGGATGCCATTTGTATGTATCTGGAATTTGAGGGTTACGACGTTAAAAGCACAGTTGACGGCAGCGACGTACTTTCCCTGTCTGAGCCGTTGCCTGATCTGATTATTCTGGATATCTGGATGTCCGGGGTGGATGGTATGGAAATCTGCCGGCAGCTAAAAAAAGAAAAAAGGGTATCGCATATTCCCGTCCTGATGATATCCGCAAGCCGTGATCTGCAACGCTCTGCTCAACAGGCAGGAGCGGACGATTTCCTGGCCAAGCCGTTTGATATGAAGGAACTGATAACGCGTATTGCTGCATTAACCGGAAAATCGTAACTTTGGGATATGGGATCCCTGATTTATCTGGACAACAACGCTACTACCCCCCTTGATCCCGGCGTACTGGAAGTCATGATACCCTACTACACGACGCATTTTGGCAACGCCTCCAGTATCAGCCACCGCGCCGGGCGATTGGCATCAGCGGCTGTTGAAACAGCGCGCACAGAGGTCGCCACATTGATTGGCGCCAATGAAAAGGAAATCATCTTTACCTCCGGGGCTACGGAAGCCATTAACATGGCATTGAAAGGTATATACAGCAACTATCAGCAAAAGGGGAAACATATCATCACGTGCCGGACAGAACATCCTGCCGTATTGGACGTGTGCGCTTATCTCCGGAAGCAGGGGGCGGATATTACGTTCCTACCGGTTAACAGCCAGGGGCAGATTCGCCTTCCTGACCTGAAAAAAGCCATCAGACCGGATACGATTCTCATTGCACTGATGTATGCCAACAATGAAACCGGTGTCATACATCCGATAACCGGCATCAGTCAGTTGGCAAAAGAGCATGACGTACTCTTTTTCTGCGACGCCACACAGGCAGCAGGAAAAATAAAAGTCGATGTGGTACAGGATGGCATCGACCTGCTCTGTTTAAGTGCACATAAACTGTATGGCCCGAAAGGAATAGGTGCTTTATATATGAAGCGGAAGAACAAGCGGATACAAACCGGGGTATTGCTTCACGGGGGCGGACAGGAGAACGGTTTACGGGGTGGCACATTGAATGTACCGGCCATCGCCGGATTCGGCAAGGCAGCAAGCCTTTCCTTACAGACATTGGACAGTGCTTACCACCAGCTGCAAACCTTGCGCAATCAGCTGGAAGAACAATTAACAGCCCTTATTCCGGAGATTTATATCCACGGTAGCGAAGCTCCCAGGCTGCCTCATACCAGCAATATATGCTTCCGCTATCTGAATGGCGAAGAAATCATGGTCAACATGCCATCTGTTGCATTAGCTGCCGGGTCGGCATGCGCCAGCGGAAAACGGGAACCATCGCACGTATTGCAGGCAATGGGCCTATCTGCCGAAGACACCAAAGCCAGTCTCCGGTTTAGTCTGGGGAGATTCAACAGCCCGTCGGATATAGATTACATCATAAACACCTTACCCGGGGTGATCAGTCGCCTGCGTGCCGGATCACCGATATGGCAGCTACATCAGGAAGGCCTGCTTTAACTCAACCCGGCTGATCCATCTCATCACTATAAACGTACCGGATCTCTTCCCTAAGGTTATACCGCGAAGCCATTACCTCGCCGTATGCACCTGCCGTACGGATTGCCAGCAGGTCTCCCCTTTCGGTAGCAGGTAACTCCACTTCTTTTCCAAAGCAGTCAGAGCTTTCACAGATAGGCCCCACAACATCATAATGTTGGAGAGTCCCGGTCTGCTCTCCCGGCACCGGCAGACGTTCAATCATATGGTAGGCTTGGTAAAGTGCAGGTCGCATCAGTTCCGTCATGCCGGCATCCAGTATCAGGAAATTTTTCTTAATCCCATTCTTCACATACAACACTTTGCTGACCAGACTCCCGCACTGGGCCACCAGTGCACGTCCCAGCTCAAAATGGACCTCCTGCCCCGGTTTCCGTTCCAGAAACTGGTTGAAAACAGCAAAATAAGCAGCAAAGTCAGCTACGCTGTCCTGGTCCGGATCATGATAGTTCACGCCCAGTCCGCCTCCCACGTTCAACACCTTCACCCGGTGTCCGCGCTCGTCAAACCAATTGTTGAACTCGTTCACTTTTACACAAAGGCTCTTGAATACATTGAGATCCGTAATCTGGGAGCCTATATGAAAATGGATGCCGGACAGCTCAAGTGAAGGGGCCTGCTGGATTACTTCCAGGCAATCGCCCAGTTCCCAGGTTTTGATACCAAACTTGTTTTCATCCAGTCCGGTGGTAATATACTGGTGGGTTTGGGCATCTACGTTAGGGTTAATACGTAACGCCACGCGGGCTACCCTGTCTGTTGTGGCCGCCAGCGAAGCAATCACCTTCAGTTCCTGAACGGATTCCACATTAAAGGACATGATATCGTGCTCAAGGGCGGTCAGGATCTCTTTATCAGCTTTCCCCACGCCGGCAAAAACAATCTTCTCAGCGGGGAATCCTGTCTGTATAGCGGTCTTTACTTCATTTCCGCTTACACAGTCTGCACCGAAGCCTGCTTCCCGGATCCGTTGCAGGATACGATGGTTAAAATTTGCTTTCAGCGCATAATGGATATGGAAACCATAGGTATCTGCGGCAATAGCAGCAGCCTCCAGTGTCTTCCCCAGCAACTCCATATCGTAATAATAGAAAGGGGTCTCCTTTTCCCGGAATAAAGAAATAACAGATGATCGGAACATGACTACTTCAGCTAATCAATACGTTAAAATAACCGGTTATGCAGGGAACGCAGCGCTTCGACTTTATTATCGGTCGACAGTAACAGCGATATATTATAATCACTTCCGCCATAGGAGATCATCCGAAGCGGGAGATGCTTCACCGCATCCAGCACGCGGGAGGCATAGCCATGTGTTTCTGTACTGAAATCACCAACGATACAAATGATCGTCTGGTGACTATCGATTTCCACACGCCCGAAATCACTGAGTTCCGCCTCTATTTCTTTTAAGTACCGGGTATCGTCTATCGTCAGCGAAACAGCCACCTCAGAGGTGGTGATCATATCAATCGGGGTCTTATAACGCTCAAAAACTTCAAATACCCTGCGTAAAAAGCCGTATGCCAGCAACATACGGGACGACTGGATGCGAATGGCCGTGATATCATCTTTGGCAGCGATAGAACGTACCTGCCCTTTACGGTCGGCATCTCCGCTGATCAGTGTACCGGGAGCCGAAGGATCCATGGTATTCAGCAGCCGGACCGGGATATTATACCGCTGCGCCGGGAATACACTTTGCGGATGCAGGATTTTTGCACCAAAGTAAGCCAGCTCAGCCGCCTCATTGAAGGACAGGTGGGCGATCGGCCGTGTACCCTTCACGATTCGCGGATCATTGTTGTGCATCCCATCAATATCCGTCCAGATCTGTACTTCCTCTGCCCGGATGGCCGCGCCTATAAGCGATGCGGTATAATCACTTCCGCCACGGCGAAGATTATCTATTTCACCAAACGAGTTACGGCAAATATATCCCTGCGTAATAAAAAAATGGTGGTCGGACGCCCCCAGTAGCAGATCCTCCAGATGCGTTCCGATATGATCAATCATCGGTTCATTATCCTCATCAATCTTCATAAAATCAAGTGCCGGCAGGAGCTTGGAACGGACACCGATTTCCGTCAGGTAAAAATGGTACAATGTCGTGGATATCAATTCTCCCTGGGCAAGAATAACCTTCTCTTCTATCGGCGTAAATATGGAGCTGGTGAATGATGAGATGAGGTTGAAATGATAGTCAATCAGCTCATGTCCGTTTTGTTTACCTGCATCCGTAGCAAACAACTCCTCAACGAAAACCCGGTATTTAGTATGTAGTTCCTGAATAATCGTCTCTGCCTTTTGCTTATCTCCTGCCAATAGTGCGTTCGAAATTTCTACCAGGGTATTGGTAGTTCCTGACACGGCAGATAAAACAACGATCTGCCGTTCCTCGGGACGGATAATATGCAGCAAACTTTTCATCCGTTCGGGGCTTCCCACTGAAGTACCGCCGAATTTTAAGATTTTCATTTGAAATTAAAAAAAGATATATTTAAAAAAAGGTATACCTACCACACCGGTATACCATCACCTATGATTAAAACAGACGCTACTTATGGAAGCAATCAATGATCAGTCCGGCAAGCTCTTCACCGATACGCTCCTGCGCTTCATTCGTAGCAGCCCCTATATGCGGCGTAAGCGATATTTTCGGATGATTCAGTAAATCCTGCCGGGGAGTAGGTTCGTTCTCAAAGACATCCAGTCCGGCAAAGCCTACCTGTCCGCTGTTCAGCGCATCAATCAGGTCCGTTTCGTTAAGCACGCCGCCGCGGGACGCATTCACGATGCCCACCCCTCTTTTAACTTTTGCGAATTCATCCTTTGTCAGAATCGGCTTTTCGGTGAACGGCACGTGCAGGCTGATAAAATCAGCCCGCTGTAACAGCTCATCCAGTTCAACCTGTTTAACAGGGATATCCACTTTAATGTTACCGGAAAACGTGAGCGCCAGCGTATCGGGAACTTTTATAAAATCACTGACAATAACATCCATACCCAATCCCAGGGCCACTTTGGCGGTTTCACGACCGATACGGCCGAAACCAACAATCCCGATTGTTTTCCCACGAAGCTCAATACCTTTGGCGTATGCCTTTTTCAGGCCACTGAAAGCCGTGTGGCCTTCAACCGGCATTTTCCGCTGTGCATCATACAGAAAACGCACCCCGCTGAATAAATGGGCGAACACCAGTTCAGCAACAGACAGCGAGGAGGCAGCTGGCGTATTGATGACGGCCAATCCTTTTGAACGGGCATACGCCACATCAATATTATCCATACCCACACCTCCTCTCCCGATCAGCTTCAGGTTCGGGCACACATCAATCAGCTCCTTTCTGATCTTCGTGGCACTTCGTACCGTAACTGCATCATATGCCTTTAACTTTTCCGGTAATTCCTCCTGAGGAATGTGTTCCGTGTCTACCGTAAAACCGGCTTTCTCCAGAAGCCCCTTCCCTAACGGGTCAATTCCGTCGTTTGCTAATAGTTTATACATTATTTGAGTAAAGTAAAGATTTAAAAATGAAGCCCGGTCAGGCGAATTTCTCTTCCAGTTCCTGCATGGCATCCACCAACGCATTGACCCCTGTTATCGGCAGTGCATTATATAATGAAGCCCTGAAACCTCCCACGCTTCGGTGGCCTTTAAGACCTACCAATCCCCTCTCTTTAGCCAGCTGCAGGAAAACCTCTTCCACACCTTCCTTCTCCGCCACAAAGTTGACATTCATCCGCGAACGATCTTCCGGCACTGCTGTCGCTCTGAAGAGTGAATTCCGGTCAATCTCATCATACAGGGTACGTGATTTAATGATATTTTCCTGCTCAATGGCAGCCACGCCACCCTTTGCCTTCAGCCAGCGCAGGTTCAGCATGGATACGTAAATCGAGAATACCGGCGGGGTATGGTACATTGACCCTGCTGCTGCATGTTGCCTGTAGTCAAAAATTGCAGGGAGGTCACGATGGGTTTTACCCAGCAGGTCATCCTTCACTATTACCAGAGCCAAACCGGCAGGTCCCATATTCTTTTGTGCACCGGCATAGATCAGACCAAAATCAGCTACATTGATCACCCGGCTGAAAATATCCGAGGACATATCCGATACGAGCGGCACCGGTGATACCGGTGTCTCAAATACTTCTGTACCATAAATTGTATTGTTGCTGGTATAGTGGAAATACGCCGCATCAGCGGGAATCGTATAGTTTGCCGGCACATAGGTATAATTAGCTTCTTTTGAGGATGCCACCACCTCCACAGCACCGAATTTCCTGGCTTCTTTCATCGCTTTTGAGGCCCATACACCGGAATCAAGGTAAGCCGCTTTGCCGCCTTCAGGCAACAGGTTATAGGGCACCAGGGCAAATTGCTGGCTGGCCCCGCCCTGAAGAAGCAAAACTGAATATCCTTCAGGTACATTCAGTAATTCACGGACCAGTTGCGCTGCTTCTGCAATAACGGCTTCAAATTCTTTGCTGCGATGCGATATCTCCAGAATGGACAATCCGGTACCATTGAAATTCAATACGGCTTCTGAGGCTTCTTTAAAGACCTCCTGCGGTAAAATACAGGGCCCTGCGCCAAAATTATGCTTCATTATGAATATGGGTTTTTAATGATGAAACGGACACTTGTGCATCCGCGCGACAAAAGTAAGCTTTTTCATTAAAAAAAAATCAATCTTTTAAGCAAACCATTATTAACTTTTACAGCCATAAATATCCTGCTTAAATTATTGATAACAAACCTATGCGGCGGTGTACCGGGAGCGGTTATACGCGCAGATTTTCCGGGGAAACGGCCTTGAGTACGGCAATGGCATCGACGGGGTTTTCAGCTCCGAAAATAGAATTTCCGGCTACGAGCACATCCGCGCCGGCATTCAGCAAAGCCAGTGCATTACGATTGCTTACGCCCCCGTCAATCTCAATATGCAGCTGATCATTCCGGCCGGCCGCCATTGTCCGCAGATCCCTGATCTTGCTGTACGTCTGCTCAATAAACTGCTGTCCTCCGAAACCCGGATTAACAGACATCAGGCACACCAGGTCAATATCTGCTATGATATCATGTAACAGGGCTACCGGAGTATGGGGGTTTAAGGCCACTCCAGCTCTGCAGCCCATCGCACGGATCGCGGATACCGTACGGTGCAGGTGAGTGCATGCTTCGTAGTGCACCGTTATGCCGGCAGCCCCGGCTTCACGGAACCGTTGCAGGTACCGGTCGGGGTCCACGATCATCAGGTGTACATCCAGCGGTTTGAGCGCATAGCGCTGCAGTGCTGCCAGTACCGGAAAGCCGAATGAAATATTCGGCACGAATACACCGTCCATGATATCGACATGGAACCAGTCTGCCGCACTCCGGTTCACCAGGTCGATATCGTCCTGCAAACGGGCAAAATCCGCAGAAAGTATCGATGGTGCTACGAGATGTTTCATTTTTTAGCTATTAGCTGCAGGCTATCAGCTGTAGGCTGCCGCTCTGACGTTATGGTTTTTACCAACCGCCTATAGCTCACTGCCTACAGCCAAAGCCGGCAATATTATGCTTCTTTCTTCTCCGGCCGTGGCAACAGCACCTTCCGGGACAGTTTCAGTTTACCCTGCTTGTCTATTTCCAGCAGTTTCACTTTGACCACGTCGCCGACCGATAAAACACCGTCCATCGTTTCCAGACGCTGCCACTCAATTTCAGAAATATGGAGCAGGCCGTCTTTACCCGGAATGACTTCAACGAATGCCCCGAACGGCATAATGGACTTTACCTTCCCGTCGTAGATCTCGCCGACTTCGGGTTTGGCAGCAATGGCTTTGATCCGACGAACGGCATCATCAATGGAGGCCTTGTTTTCTGCAAACACCTGTATCACACCCTTCCCGTCCACTTCCTCAATGGCAATGGTCGCACCGGTTTCCCGCTGCATTTCCTGGATGATCTTACCTCCGGGTCCGATCACCGCACCAATGAATTCCTTATCGATCGTGAAGCTGACAATACGCGGCGCATGCGGTTTATAGTCTTCCCTCGGAGCTGCGATCGTTTTTTTCATCTCATTCAGGATATGTAAGCGGGCCTCTTTTGCCTGGTCCAATGCCTGAACCAGTACCTCCCGTTTCAGGCCATTGATCTTCAGGTCCATCTGGCACGCCACAATACCCTTTTCCGTACCGGTAACCTTGAAATCCATGTCACCTAAATGGTCTTCGTCTCCAAGGATGTCACTCAGGACGGCATACTTACCGGTTTTCTCATCGGTAATAAGCCCCATCGCGATACCGGACACCGGCGCTTTGATCTGAATACCTGCATCCATCAGTGCCAGTGCGCCTGCGCACACGGTGGCCATGGAAGAAGAGCCGTTGGATTCCAGGATATCGGAAACAATACGGATGGTATACGGATTTTCATTTCCTTCAGGCAGTACCCGCTTCAGGGAACGCATGGCCAGGTTACCATGTCCTACTTCACGACGCCCGGGGCCTCTGTTAGGCCTCACCTCACCGGTAGAAAAAGCCGGGAAGTTATAATGCAGAAGAAACTTATTATAACCGTGTATAAATGCACCGTCTATCATTTGTTCGTCATCCTTCGCACCCAGTGTCACGGAAGTAAGCGACTGTGTTTCGCCACGGGTAAATAAAGCGGACCCGTGCGCAGCCGGAAGATAATCTACTTCACTCCAGATAGGACGTACCGTACGCACATCCCGCCCGTCTAAACGCATACCTTCATCAAGGATCAGGTTACGTACGGCGTCATACTGCACATCATGGAAATACTTCTTCGTCAGGAACAGGGTATCTGCGTCGACTTCCTCATCAGGATTAACCAGTGTTGCTGCTATCTCTGCAAATTGCAGGCTGCGATCGTGTTTTGAAGAGGCTGACTTTGCAACTGCATATACCTTATCATAGGTGGCCGCATAAATCTTTTCCCGCAGTTCGGGGTTAGAAGGTTCGTGATTATATTCCCTTTTTACTGTTTTGCCAACCAGTTCTGCGAGCTCCTTTTGTGCCTGCACCTGCCTTTTGATGGCTTCATGGGCGAATTCAATGGCTTCTACCATCTCTGCTTCTGCGATTTCCTTCGCTTCCCCTTCCACCATAACGATGTCATCCGCTGTACCCGCAACAATAAACTCCAGTGTGGCCTTTTCCAGCTCACTCAGCAATGGGTTGATGATGAGCTGGCCATCAATTTTGGCAACGCGGACTTCGGAAATGGGTCCGTTGAACGGAATATCTGATACGGCAATGGCAGCGGAGGCTGCCAGACCGGCCAGTGCGTCGGGCATAATATCCTTATCAGCAGAGATCAGGGAAATCATTACCTGTGTATCCGCATGGTAATCTTCGGGAAACAGCGGGCGCAGTGCACGGTCAACCAACCGGGAAATCAGGATTTCATAGTCAGAGAGACGGGCCTCACGGCGCAGAAAGCCGCCGGGAATACGGCCTGTAGATGCATATTTTTCCTGGTAGTCCACTGACAGGGGCAGAAAATCAACACCCGCTTTTGCTTCCTGTGCGGAGACTACCGTCGCCAGCAGCATAGTGGCTCCCTGTTTTACGACCACCGATCCATCTGCCTGTTTAGCCAGTTTTCCGGTTGAAATTTCGATCAGGCGTCCGTCACCCAGATCGACTGTTTTTTTAACTTCGTTGTAACTCATCGTGTTTCAATATGGAGCATTTGTTCGTCTTTGGTCATGCTCCTGTTTATGTATAGACTTTTTATTTGTGCAAACCTACTAAAATAAAATTTCAGAAAAACAAAAGCCATCTCCGATTTGGGATGGCTTTGTTATCATTTCCGGTCGGAAAGTTATTTAATGATATCCCTCAGACCCAGTCCTTTGATAATAGCCCGGTAGCGCGCGATATCTTTATTATATAAATACGCTAATAAAGCGCGGCGTTTTCCCACCAGTTTCTGAAGGGCAAGCTGGGTTGAAAAATCCTTCCTGTTCTTCTTCAAATGCTCTGTTAAATGCGCAATACGACGGGTAAACAGGGCGACCTGTCCTTCTGTCGATCCCGTGTTGGTGACATTGCCACCAAATTCAGCGAAAATGTTCGCTTTGTATTCTTTACTTAAATACATTGCCAGAATAATATTAAAGCGTTAATAAAAATTATATTTAATCGGACGCAAAGGTAGTCATTATTCCTTAAAAAACAAGCGCTATTTCGCACCCAGCGTTTCCTCAATCAATCCTGCATAAAAATCGGCTTCCGATATCCCCGCGGCCCTTACCTGCTGCGGAATGAAAGATTGCGCGGTTTGTCCGGGAATGGTATTAATTTCTATGAAATAAAAGTATCCCGTGCTGTTTTCAAGAAAAAAATCCACACGCACCATGCCTTTACAGTTCAGACGACTATATATGGCTTTCACCAACTGTTCGATGCGGCTGCGCTGCGCTCCGGACAGGTCGGCCGGTGTGATCTCCTGTGTCAGTCCGGGTACATACTTTGCTTCAAAATCGAAAAACTCACGTGTCGTGACCACCTCGGTAGCAGGCAGTACCACCAGTTCTCCGCCCCGGCGATACACACCGACCGAAAACTCCCGGCCTGCAACAAATTGCTCCACGATCACTTGCCGGCCTGTATTCTCCGTATGAAAGGCTTTGTCAATCGCTTCTTCCAGTTGTTCATGCTGCTTTACCTTACTCATACCGATACTGCTTCCCCCGCAATTCGGCTTTACAAAAACCGGGAAGGGCAAGGTATCGTTTATCCGCCGAACAGCATCCGACCGGTCGCCTTCAAATAAAAGTATCGATTTTGCCACGTACAGATCATCAATATCCTGCAACAGCATTTTCGTATACGCTTTATTCATGGTGAGCGCAGCAGTCAATGTATCACAGGATGTGTAAGGCATCCCGATGATATCGAAATACCCTTGCAACTTCCCGTCTTCACCCGGGCTGCCGTGGATCATGATAAAAGCGACATCAAACCGAACGATCCCGTCATCCAGATGAAGGCTGAAATCATTCCGGTCAATCACTCTCCGGACACCTCCGGTCTCATAGTACCAGGATTCACGGGTAACGATAATTTTATATACGTTAAACCTGCCGCAGCGGAGCAATTGTTCTTCAACAAATGCGGCACTTTTGAGAGAAACCTGAGCTTCCTCTGTAAAACCGCCGGTAATTAATGCTACTTTTGCATTCATAAAAGTTTTTAAATGGATTTGTCCGGCAAATATAAATAAGCCGGTCCATGTAAAACGGATTAATTTTTGTCAAACAGCTGTTTTGGCCGGTTCAATACCGGAGATAACCCTATTTACAGCAGATTTAGCGACAACAAATGAACAAACTATTTCAGTATCTCAGAACAGAAACTTTCAGAAAAAATCTGATCATTGCACTCACATTCATTGTTGTACTGGTGCTGATTGCTTTCTTCAGCCTCCGCTACTATACCCGCCATGATGAGAACATACCCGTTCCTACACTGAGAGGAAAACAGATCGGCGAGGCTACGGCTTTACTGGAACAGAACGGATTCCGGTATCAGGTTGATTCGGTTTACCAGATGGATGCCAAACCCGGCATGGTCATCGAACAGGATCCGGATGCGGGAAGTAACGTGAAGGAAAACCGAACCATTTACCTGACTATTATAACCCGTTCAGCGCCGAATGTAGCTTTTCCCAATTTGCTTGAAATGACCTTTTTGGAAGCCCGTACCACGCTGAGCAACTATGGCCTGAAGCTGGGTGACACGATCTACATTCCGGATATCGCACATAACCGGGTGCTGGATGTCAAATACGGCGGACAAAAACTGAACACAGGGGAAGAAATACCGAAAGGTTCTGTGATTGACCTGGTGCTGGGTAACGGTCAGGGGGCTTCCGAAGTGGAGATACCCGACGTTGTCGGCCTGACACTCCAGGAAGCTACATTTGCCCTGAGAGGGGCCTCCCTGACATTGGGAAACGTCCGGTACATGGGATTCGTTACCGATAGCACGGCTGCCCGCGTTGTCAATCAGGCGCCGGCACCGGACAGCTCCAAAGTCAGCATCGGAACACCTGTAAATCTGGCGCTCAGTAACTAAACCGTCAACGATGTTTCATGTAACATGACTGTAAAAAGAAAGAATAACCTTCGGAAAGTCGCCCTGATAGCGGGTGTAATCGTGCTGGCAGCCGGGCTAACGATCGCTTACAGCTGGTATAAACGTTTTTTCGGACCCAGTGTCACCGAAGCCGCAGACTATCTGTACCTACCTACCGGTTCTGACTTTGAAGCGGTCATCCGGATCATCGGGGACGAAGGTATCATTAAAGACACGGCTGCTTTCCGGTGGGCAGCGGAAAAAATGGATTATCCGCCCCGCGTAAAATCCGGCAAATATCGCTTGTCTCCGGGCATGAACAACCGCGGGCTCATCAATATGCTGGGAGGGGGATTTCAGGAGCCCGTACAACTCCGCTTCCAGAACATCCGGCTGAAGGAGGATTTCGCCGGCTTCCTTTCCACTCAACTGGAACCCGATTCCATCACCCTGGTTAATTTAATGAACAGCGACAGCCTGGCGGCCCGCTATGGCTTTGATACGGATAACTTCTTCAGCATGTTCATTCCAAACACGTATGAGTTTTTCTGGGATACGAAAGCGGAAGACTTTTTTTCCAGAATGCATAAAGAGTACGAAAAGTTCTGGACCGAAGAGCGCCGGAAGAAGGCAGAGCAGATGAATTTAAGTCTGCAGGAAATATCCGTGCTGGCTGCTATTGTGAAAGGAGAAGCGATGCATACGGATGAAATGCCCGTTATTGCCGGTCTGTATCTTAACAGATTAAAGCGTGGCATGTTATTACAGGCAGACCCTACCGTTATTTTTGCTACCGGTGATTTTACCATACGCAGGGTGCTTTACCGGCACTTACGTACGGATTCTCCTTATAACACCTATTTATATAAAGGCTTGCCCCCCGGCCCCATCATGATGCCAAGTATTGCTTCCATCGATGCGGTGCTGAACTATGAGCAGCATCAGTATATCTACATGTGTGCCAAGGACGATTTTTCCGGGTATCATAATTTTGCCCGTACGCAGGCTGAGCATATGGTTAACGCGCGGAAATTCCAGCAGGCACTGAACGAACGCAATATCAAACGCTGATGGTTGTTTTTGAAACAAAATTAAGGACGCGCTATGCGGAAACAGACCAAATGGGGTATGTATACTACGGGAATTACGCCGGTTACTATGAGGTAGCACGTGTCGAGATGTTTCGCAGTGTAGGCATATCCTACAAAGAGATGGAAGAAAACGGCATTAAGATGCCCGTCCTAGAGCTTCACTGTAAATTTATAAAGCCGGCCCTTTATGATGAGCTGATCACTATCCGGGTGAAGCTGGAAGAGATGCCGGCAGTCCGTACACGTTTTACGTATGAAATATACAACGAGCGCAACGAGCTCATTAACGAGGGGGAAACGCTGCTGGTATTTATGGATACGGAACGCAATAAGCCTTGCCGCGCACCCGACTATGTAACCAACCATCTTCGTCCGTATTTTAGCAACTGATCATGAGTTTCTTACACAGGCATTTACTGAAGTTGCGTCCTTACTACCTGTTTGTCGAATGGACGAAGATTATTAAACTGCCCGGGTTCGGATCGCTTCCGCTGTATACCGTTGCCGTATTTTTCTTTCAGGAAATTGCCAGTGAATCCCTGCTTAATAAAGCTTCGTCACTCGCTTATAATTTTATGCTGGCCATTTTTCCGGGCATTATTTTCCTGTTTACCCTCATACCCTATATCCCCATTACTGATTTTCAGGATCAGTTGCTGAACCTCATCAACCTGATTCTTCCGCATAACGCCTACCTGGCGATCGAATCAACCCTGGAAGACATTGTTAAGAACCAAAACAGCGGTTTACTGTCTTTCGGTTTTCTCCTGGCACTGTTTTTTTCCACGAACGGTGTACACTCCCTGATGCAGGCATTTAACAAATCATCCTTAATCCTGGAAAGCAGAAGCTGGGGCAGGCAACGATTGGTAGCCATTGCACTTACATTTATATTGGTGATCGCACTTTCAGCGGGAATGGTCATCATCACCATCACCGGTTACGTCGTCACTTATTTACGAAATAATATTGAAATTAATGCACAGTTCTGGCTATATATTATTAACTTTACGCGTTGGATTATCGTTGTAGGTATCTATTTTTTTACGGTCAGTATTTTATATAAATTTGGCCCGTCTGCATCCAAAAAATGGATGCTGTTCAGCCCGGGTGCTACATTGGCAACGGTATTGGCCATTCTGACATTTTGGGGATTTGCGTTTTATATCAATAACTTTAACACGTATAACAAACTGTATGGGTCCATTGGCACACTGATTGTTATTATGATCTGGCTTTACCTCAACTCGCTGATTTTACTGATCGGCTTTGAGCTGAATGCCAGTATCGAGCTTTCCAAACAGAGTATCAAGATCGTAAAGCCCCGGTTCAATACATTTAAAAGTAATATTCAACAGGAAGACAGACTTAAAAAATTGTAACAGCCATCTGCCTTAGTTTTATTTTTTTACAGGGAGATTGATCACCCGCATTGGGACTGCGGGGACGATCCCGAACAGGGAAGAGATGGTTCTTAACAAGAAAAAAAGACTTTCACATATAGGCGCTTTCAGAAAGGCGTTACTGTTGGCTGTAGCCATTATATTTATACTGACCGGCGGGATTATCATCTACCAGTACACCCAATACCAGCAATTCGAAAATCGACTGAGCAGCACCTACAAACGGCTGAGCCCGAATACGGCAGCCAACACCTTATTACTGGAGTTCAGCAAAGCCGAAACGGCATTCCGTTTATACACCTTAACTTTTGATCCGAAAGCCTACGGGGAGTACATCCGGCAGATCGGTACCCTGAAACAGATAACCGACTCCCTGGCCAGCCTGCCCATTCCGGGAAATCCCATTGCGCATTCAACGGAAGATATCAATGAGAGAAGTCTGCTCGCTGCAGAATACGCGCAGTTGAAAAAGAACATGGACGAGCTGATTCTCCATACAAAAGATACGATCGTCGTCCCGAATGAGCCAAGCATCATTATTACTGAAAAGGTAAAGCCCAAGAAGGTAGACAGCGTGATCAAAGATGCCGTTCGTGAACAGACCATGGTATTCCGGGACACAGTGGTAACAGAGAAAAAAAAGGGATTTTTCAAACGGGTGAAGAACCTGTTTTCCGCCCAGCAGGATACCACATTTATCACGTTCAGGGAAAAACAGAACCTGACCACCGAGCAGGTCTCCCAAATCCAGAACAACGTAGACGATGTGCTGCAAGAAGTGAATACCGGTTATCAGGAGCAAATGCAAAAGGCCAGACAGCAACTGATGCAGATACGCCGGAAAGAACGACAGCTGATTGCGGTTAACTACGCATTGCTCAACAGTTTCAAAGCCGGGCTCGAAAAGATAAGGGACGAAGAGCTGATCACTCAGCGTGAAGCTGAAAAAAAGGACTTCAGCACCTTCAAACAGAACATTAACATTTTCAGCAAGCAGTTAATTATTGCCCTTTCCCTGATGCTGATTATGCTCATTGTCCTCGGCTATTACCAAAGTCACGCCACCCGCGTCGAAAAAGAACTGGTACAGGAAAAAGAGTATGCGGATTCCATCGCAGAGGAAAAAACGGCTGTCCTGGCCAGTATCAGCCACGAAATACGAACGCCGCTGAATGCCGTTATGGGTGTAGTGGATATGCTGAAAAACAGCAACCAACCGGTTAAACCGGACGATAGTCTGATCCAATCTGCTTATTATAGTATCAAAATCATCACCAATACGATCGACGATGTACTGAGTTTAAACGGCCTGGAAACGGAACAGGCTCCGGTAACGACCAGCAGGTTTCAGCCGCATAGGCAATTCAATCACATTCTGGATCTTTTCCAGCACCTGGCTAATGTAAAAGGACTAAATCTGATCAGAGAGATCAATATTGACCCACAGCTGCAGATTGAAAGCAATGAAATACGTATCAAGCAGATCATCAGCAACCTGATGTCCAATGCCATCAAATATACCCGGGCCGGAAACGTATATTTCCGGGCCAGTATCAATAATAGCCACAGCAAGCATACCCTTAAACTGGAAATTGAAGACGAGGGCAGCGGCATACCTGATGAAGCCAGGGAGCATATTTTCAGGAAATATTTCCGCGCGGATGCCAAAACCGCTGTCAGTGGCACCGGATTGGGACTTTACATTGTGAAATTGCTGACCGACCAGCTTGGCGGCAGTATCGACTTCAGCAGCTCTCCTGCCGAAGGAACCATCTTTTACGTATCCATTCCGGTTGTAAAGGCAACAACACCGGTCCCGGAAAGCAAAAGTACCTCAAACACTGAAACATCGCTCCCTGCTGATCTGCGTTGCCTGCTGGTGGACGACAACCCGATCAATATTTTATATTTACAACACATACTGAAAAAACATATCAGCGATATCCACACGGCGAACGATGGCCTTGCTGCCATCAGCAAACTCGAAGAGTTTGATTTCGATATCGTCCTTACTGACATCACGATGCCGGGAATGAACGGCATAGAATTGCTCAAGCATATCCGGCGGCAGCCCGCGTGGCAACATATCCCCGTTTTTGCTATCTCAGCTGATGGCACGTTCACCAGCAGACAAACCAATCCGGAATTTTCATTTGATGGCATGATCATGAAGCCATTTGTAGAAAGAGACCTGCTTAACGGCATTAATTCTGCCCTGAAACGAAGACAAGGGGCAGCTATACGCAGTACCTGAATGGTACAACAAGAGGATCAGGTTAAACAGGCGGTGAGCTGATGGATACGTCCAGAAGGAGCCTGCTTGTTATATAGTATGTCAAAAACGGCCTCGCAGATGGGCAGACGGATACCCATCACCTTCCGGACCTGTTCAATTCCGAAGCTGGCATAATAGCCTTCGGCTACCATATTCATCTCCAGCTGGGCTGACCGGACCGTGTACCCTTTCCCAATCATATTCCCAAAGGTACGGTTACGGCTGAACTGGGAATAAGCCGTAACCAGCAAATCCCCCAGATACGCTGACTCGTTGATGTCACGGTTAATGGGATGCAGTACCCGGACGAAATCAGACATCTCCCGTATCGCATTGGATATCAGCACAGCCTGAAAATTATCGCCGTAGCCTAATCCATGACAAATCCCGCTGGCCACTGCATAAATATTCTTCAGTACCGCTGCATACTCTGTTCCATATATATCGTCAGAAACCAACGTCCGCACATAGCGTGTCTGCATTAACGACGCCACCAATACAGCAACCTCTTTTGCCTGTGAAGCCATCGTCAGATAAGATAATTTCTCCAACGAGACCTCTTCCGCGTGGCAAGGTCCGCTGACGACTGCTATATTCAGGGCCGGAACGGCATATTTCTTTTGCAGAAATTCACCAACGATCTGATTTCCTTCGGTAATGAGACCCTTAATAGCTGAAACGAGTATTTTCCCTTGCAGCATCTCCGGAGTAACGGCACTTAGTGCGTCTGCTAAAAAAGCAGCTGGCACACAAAGAATAATGACATCTGCCGGTTTTATCACCTGCAGCAAATCAGTGGTTATACGTTTCGATGGTATCCTGATCTCAACCGAGCTCATATACATCGGATTATGGCGGTACTGGCGGATATAGTCCACCGTATCCGCGTTCCTCATCCACCAGTATATTTCCTTCTTTTCGGCATTATCCGTCAATAACTTAACAATTGCCGTTGCCCAACTACCTCCGCCAATGACGGCCACTCTCCTCTTTTGTTCTTCCATACGGTTGCTTTGTTTGTCCCGTTAAATGCGCAAACTTACGGTTTTTAACTTACGCCTACCCCCGGTTGTCTTGAAAATACACAGGAGGATAGCCTGATTATTCTTTCGCAGAAGAACCGGAGGCGTCGTCTGTTTTCTACACAAAACACCGTTATACACCGGTTTCTGACATTTTCTCATACATCTTATATCAGAAAACAGTATTTTTACCGCAAATTTTAAGACTCAATGAACATTCACGAATATCAAGGGAAAGAAATACTGAAAAGTTTCGGGGTACGCATACAGGAAGGGATCGTAGCTGACACCCCTGAAGAAGCGGTTGAAGCGGCTAAGAAACTGAAAGAAGATTACCAATCTGACTGGGTGGTGGTTAAAGCGCAAATCCATGCCGGGGGCCGGGGTAAAGGCGGTGGCGTCAAACTTGCCAAAAACCTGGACGAAGTAAAAGAAAAAGCCGGCCAGATCATTGGCATGCAACTGGTGACCCCTCAAACGGGTCCTGAAGGGAAAAAAGTGAATAAGGTACTGGTTGCCCAGGATGTATATTATCCGGGGGCAAGTGAGACCAAAGAGTTTTATATGAGTGTATTGCTCGACCGATCCCGCGGGCGCAACATCATCATGTATTCTACCGAAGGCGGAATGGATATTGAGGAAGTGGCTGAAAAGACCCCTCACCTGATCCAAAAAGAAGAAGTGGATCCCAAAGTTGGCCTGCAGGGCTTCCAGGCACGTAAAATTGCCTTCAACCTGGGACTTTCCGGTGCTGCATTTAAAGACATGACCAAATTTGTGGCCGCCTTATATAAGGCATACGAAGTTACGGACTCGTCGCAATTCGAAATCAACCCGGTATTAAAAACATCGGATGACAAAATACTGGCGGTAGACGCCAAAGTGAACCTGGACGATAACGCCCTGTTCCGTCACGCGGATTATGCAGCCCTCCGTGATGTATCCGAAGAAGACCCTACGGAAGTGGAAGCCGGCAAATCCAACCTGAATTACGTAAAACTGGACGGCAATGTGGGCTGTATGGTAAACGGTGCCGGACTGGCTATGGCTACGATGGATATCATCAAGCTGGCCGGAGGCGAACCCGCTAACTTCCTGGATGTAGGCGGAACCGCCAATGCCGAAACAGTAAAGGCCGGTTTCAATATCATCCTGCAGGACCCGAACGTAAAAGCCATCCTGATCAATATATTCGGCGGTATTGTCCGTTGCGACCGGGTAGCGCAGGGTGTAATTGATGCGTATAAAGAGATCGGGAATATTCCTGTACCCATTATCGTACGCCTGCAGGGCACCAACGCCGAAGAAGCGAAAAAGTTAATTGACGAATCAGGGCTGGAAGTATACTCTGCGATCTTATTGAAAGAAGCCGCAGCACTGGTTACAAAAGTATTATCTTAAGTCAGATAAGACATGAGATCTGAGAAGCCTTTCAGTTTAATTATAAGGCTTTCTACAGAAACCGATCAGACCTCCGAAAGAAATTTTGGAGGTTTGCTTGTTATAAATAAAATTCAGCACAGCAGCTGTCTCAAATCGCACGTCTCATATCGCACGTCTCTATAAAAATGGATCATACCAGAATAAAAGATTTATTAAGCGCCACCAGATTTGGCGATACCTATACGGTTAAAGGATGGGTAAAGACATTCCGGAACAATCAGTTCCTGGCTATTAATGACGGTTCCTGCCTAAGCAACCTGCAAGCCGTAGTGGATTTTAACCAGACGGACGAAGTCCTGCTGAAACGTCTGACCACCGGTGCTGCCGTGGCTGTCACCGGCGTACTGGCCGAGTCGCTCGGCAAAGGCCAGCGGGTGGAACTCAAAGCAGAGCAGATCACGATCCTGGGCGACAGTGACCCGGAGCAGTTTCCGCTGCAGCCCAAAAAACACAGCCTGGAGTTTTTGCGCGAAATAGCCCACCTGCGTTTCCGTACCAATACATTCAATGCCGTATTTAAAGTACGCCATGCACTGGCGTTTGCCGTGCACCGTTTTTTCAATGAACGTGGTTTTGTCTATCTGCACACTCCTATCATCACCGCTTCGGACGCGGAGGGAGCGGGTGAAATGTTCCAGGTCACGACACTCGACCTGAACAACCCGCCCAGAAACGAAGATGGGACGATCAATTACCGGGAAGATTTCTTCGGCCGACCCACTAACTTAACTGTCAGCGGGCAACTGGAAGGCGAGTTGGCCGCCATGGCACTGGGCAATATTTATACTTTCGGACCCACCTTCCGTGCAGAAAACTCAAACACCACCCGCCACCTGGCCGAATTCTGGATGATTGAACCAGAGATGGCATTTTATGAGCTGAAAGACAATATGGACCTGGCGGAGGAGATGCTGAAATACCTCATCCGTTATGCATTGGATCACTGTCCGGACGAAATTGAATTTTTGAAGAACAGATTGCTGGAAGAAGAAAAACAAAAGCCACAGGCCGAGCGTTCGGAACTGGACCTCATCGCCAAACTCAATTTCTGCCTGGATAATAACTTTGAACGCCTCTCCTACACAGAAGCGATCGACATTCTGAAGCGCAGCAAACCCAACCAGAAGAAGCAATTCAAATACCTCATAGATGAATGGGGCGCTGATCTGCAATCAGAGCACGAACGGTACCTGGTGGAGAAACATTTTAAACGACCGGTGATTTTAACAGATTACCCCGCTGCGATAAAGTCATTTTACATGCGACAAAATGAACCGGATACCCTCGGACAGCAAACAGTTGCCGCTATGGACATCCTGTTCCCCGGAATCGGTGAGATGGTCGGCGGCTCCCAGCGGGAGGAGCGACTGGATAAACTGACAAAACGAATGGAAGAGCTGCATATACCGGCCGAAGAGATGGACTGGTTTTTAGATACCCGCCGTTTCGGGTCGGCTCCACATTCCGGGTTTGGCTTAGGTTTTGAGCGTCTGGTATTGTTTGTGACCGGGATGACAAACATCCGGGATGTAATCCCTTTCCCGCGGACACCAAAGAATGCATCATTTTAACACATGTTACTACGCATATACGAAAGCAATCCGAATGAAAAGGCCATTGATCAGGTGGTAGCCGTGCTGCGCCGGGGCGGGGTCATTATTTACCCGACTGATACGGTGTACGGACTCGGCTGCGATATTACCAACCACCGCGCCATCGAGCGTATATGCGAAATAAGGGGTATTAAACCGGAAAAAGCCAATCTTTCTTTCATCTGTTACGATTTGACAGACATTTCCCACTATACCCGTCCACTGGACAACACCACCTTCCGGTTACTGAAAAAAACATTACCGGGACCGTTCACTTATATTTTCAATGCCAGCCAGAAAGTACCGAAACTGCTCAGCTCCAAAAAAAAGACGGTAGGTATCCGGGTGCCCGACAACAACATCGCCCGGGAAATCGTGCGTCAGATGGGCAACCCGATTGTTTCCACGTCCATTCATGATGACGATGAAATTATGGAGTATAGTACTGATCCGGAACTGATCCATGAAAAATACGGCGACCTGGTGGATCTGGTGATCGACGGTGGATACGGTGATAATGTCGCTTCAACCGTAGTGGATTGTACCTCCGGCGACTTTGAGGTGATCCGGCAGGGAAAGGGAGATCTGGAACTTTTTCTTTAACGGATTAAAAGCAGTAAGCGACAAGCAAACAGCAAAGAACAAATAGCTATCAACTAAAGGTTTCCGACTAATGACTAAAAAACCCCTTACTAAAACCATCGCGCTGATTGCCCATGACGGAAAAAAACCGGAAATGGTTGCTTTTGTGAGAGACCATATGGAACCACTGCGTTCCATGAATCTGGTTGCAACAGGTACTACCGGTAAATATATTGAGCAAACCGGCCTGCGGGTCACCAAAAAGCTCAGCGGCCCCAAAGGAGGTGATGCACAGATTGCAGCACTTGCCGCCGAAGGAAAAATAGCTGCCATCATCTTTTTTCGCGACCCTCTTGGCCAGCACCCTCATGAACCAGACATTCAAATGCTGATGCGCGTATGTGACGTACACAATGTACCCCTTGCTACCAACCCGGCAACCGGAAAGCTATTACTAAAAGCACTGACTGAGCTCGGTTGATTTGTATCGTTATAATATAGTATAATATGGCCACGCCGGTAAGCACAACGCATTACTCTCCGTTCCTCTCCATGAGCCGCAGCGAATGGAAAGAACTGAACGGGCATCTCCCCTTTCATCTTGCCGAAAACGATATCAGCAAGCTGAATGCACTGAATGAGCCACTTACCCTGCAGGAGATACAGGAAGTTTATATCCCCCTTAGCCACCTGCTGAATATACACGTTGCATACTCCCGGCAGCTACACCAGTCTACCGATATATTCTTCCGTAACCATACGAATAAACTGCCCTTTATCATTGGCATTGCCGGCAGTGTGGCAGCCGGTAAAAGCACTACGGCCCGGGTGTTACAAAAAGTACTGTCGCTTGGACAGAATCAGCCCCGTGTTTCACTGGTTACTACCGATGGCTTTTTGTATCCGAACGAAGAGTTGGAGCGCCGTGGACTGATGAAGCGGAAAGGATTCCCGGAAAGCTATGATACGCGCCGGCTGCTAGCGTTTCTTTCTGCTATCAAGTCAGGCAAAGAACGCGTTTCCGCCCCTATCTACTCACACCTGCAGTATGACATTCTGCCTGGTGAATTACAATGGGTGGAGCAACCGGACATTCTCATCGTGGAAGGCATCAACGTATTGCAGGTAGACCTGAAAAGCCGGCAGCTTGAACCAAAGGTCTTTGTATCTGACTACTTCGATTACGCCATCTATGTCCATGCCAGTGATGACAATCTGCAGAAATGGTACATTGACCGCTTCAAATGGCTGCAGAAAACTGCGTTCCAGCAAAAGGAATCCTATTTCCACCGGTATGCTGACCTGAATGAACCAGAATCCACAGAGGTGGCCCGGGGTATCTGGGAAGAGATCAATAAACCGAACCTGATTAACAATATCCTGCCAACCCGTTTCCGGGCAAACCTGATTCTTGAAAAAGGGAGCCATCACTTCGTGAAGCGTCTCCGTATCAAGAAGATTTAGCCGCTGATTGCTGTGCGGCATACACCCGCAATACTTCGTCGTACAGAAGGCGCTTCAATTGGGACTGTTGCTGCCTGTTTTGCCTGTTCAGCACAAACTGGACTTTATAACGGATCAGGTCCTTTTGCAGTGCCAGAATTTTCAATCGGAAGGTAGTGATATTTACTGCATCCGGCTGTGCGTTCACAAGTATTTGCTTCAGCTTATCCTCCAATAATTCCCGGTTACCTCCAAAACTGACAGGCAGTTCAAATTCAAAAGACACCTTCCCGGAATGACCGGCAGACTTGTTCATCATGGTTGCTGTGAAAAACAGGTTATTAGGTACCAGTACCAGGTCATCATCCTCACTCTGCAATACCATGTTGGCCAGCGTAATATCGAGCACCTTCCCTTCGTGCTCTCCAAGTTTAATACGGTCACCGATGGTCAGTTGATCAGAGAACATGATCAGCAGGCCGCTGATCATATTGGTAATGTAATCCCGGAAGATCAGGGCAATGGCCGCGGCCACAATGGTAATGCTGGTAATAAATTCACGCGGGTCGATTTTGAACAGCAGCATCAGTGCAATGATCACAAAAACGGCGTTCAACACGGCTGATATACGGTTAATACCCAGCAGGAAATTACCACGTACTTCATGCTGCTGCCGTATTTTACGCATATACCAAAGAACCACCACGTTATGCAGTACATCGATCAGTATATTGGCAGTCAGAAAACTGTATACCGCATGCGTAAGCCGCCCCAACAGTTCCATACGTGCATACAGGTCTTCCAGCGCCCTAAACGAATACCAAAGGGCACCACAAAGCACCATTTTCACTACCGTAATCGTTATGTTGCGGACCAGCCGGTATTTCCTGCGATCACCGCTGAACTGTTTTACCATACCACAAAAGTCGCAAAAAAATTAACACTTACGCGATTTCAACAATCTCAAAGTTTTATTACCTTTGCAGCATTCATAAAAACCGTGCGCCCATAGCTCAGCTGGATAGAGCAACGGTTTTCTAAACCGTCGGTCTCAGGTTCGAATCCTGATGGGCGTACACAGGAAAAGGCTGCTCCCATTTTTTGAAGCAGCCTTTTTTTATGTGATGAACCACCCTCACTCCCCCTACTCTACCTATTCCACTTACTCCACCACCGTCACCTTCACACCCAAACTTTCCAGTGCTTTCACCGTGTGGGGAGGAATCCCTTTATCCGTGATAATCCGGTCTATCTCTTCAATCCCACAGATCCGCCCGAAGCCACGCCGGCCAAATTTCGTGGAATCGGCCAATACGATGGTCTTTTGTGACACCTGCATCATTTTCCGGTTCAGGTGAGCCTCCTGTACATTGGTGGTGGTAAGACCGAATTCCAGGTCGATCCCGTCCACTCCCAAAAACAGTTTACTGCAGAAAAAATCATCCAGAATACGCTCTGCATACAGACCGGCCACCGAGGTAGAGCTTTTCCGCATGGTGCCGCCCAGTTGCAGCACCTCTACCTGCGGATGCCGGATCAGTTCAATGGCCACATTCAATGCCCCTGTTACCACCGTAAGGCTTCCCTGCGGCTGCAGGTGCCGGGCCATTGCCAGCACCGTGGTACCGGATGCGATAATGATGGAATCATTCGGATTAACCATGGAAGCTGCTTCCTGGGCGATAGCAGCTTTTTCTGCCGACTGCATCTTTTCCTTCTCGACCACCGAACGATCAATGGTATAGGGATTTATCAGGGTGGCTCCCCCGTGCGTGCGGTATAAAGTCTGCCGGTCCTCCAGCAGTTTCAGATCTTTACGGATCGTTACAGATGACACATCCAGCTCCCGGCAAAGGTCAATTACCGTTACAGATCCTTTTTCCTGTAATCGCTGCAGGATATGCTGATGCCGCTCCACATTGTTCATGACTACTATATTAGGGCAGCTAAGGTAACCAGAAATTAAGAGAAATAAAAGCAACAGTTCCGGTTGTACCGCTTGACATAATAGTTTCATTAAATTTCATTTTGTTTTTATTTTATTTTCATTTACATTTGTTTTGTTAATACTTTTATTCGTTTTAGCACAACTATGCACCCAAAAGCGAACTGACAGCAATGAGTGGACATTTATTAAACCGGGAAAAAGGACTGCAAAGCGTACGGGAGACAACACAATGGGACCTCGCGATTATTGGCGGAGGCGCAACCGGGCTGGGTGTGGCAGTAGATGCCGCTTCGCGCGGACTGAAAACCATTCTGCTGGAGCAGGCCGATTTTGCCAAAGGGACTTCCAGTCGCAGCACCAAACTGGTACATGGCGGGGTCCGTTACCTCGCACAGGGAGATATCAAGCTGGTATATGGTGCTTTGCGTGAGCGGGGTATCATTTTTCGCAATGCCCCTCACCTTGCCCATGCACAAAGTTTTATCATCCCCTGCTATTCTTATTTTGACATCTTTAAATACCTCATCGGACTTAAGATTTACGATTGGATGGCCGGGAAATACCGTATCGGGAAATCCCGCTTTGTATCAAAAGATGAGGTTTCCGGGTTGTTACCGGGCGTCAAAACAAACCGCCTGAAGGGAGGAGTTGAATATTATGACGGCCAGTTTGATGATGCACGCCTGGCCATCAACCTGGCACAGACAGCTACAGCGCATCAGGCATGCCTGCTCAACTATTGCCGTGTCACGACGCTTACCAAAGATAAGGAGGGATCTGTCACCGGCCTCGAATTTATGGATGAAGAGACCGGTGATACGCATGCTATCCATGCCAGGGCAGTAGTGAATGCGACCGGGGTTTTTGTGGATAATATACTGGAACTGGACACACCGGATCATCGCCCGCTTGTAAAACCAAGCCAGGGAACCCATGTGGTGGTTGACCGCTCTTTTCTGGGATATGGCAGTGCGTTGATGATACCGGAAACCAGCGATGGACGGGTATTATTCGGAGTACCGTGGCACAACCATCTGGTATTAGGCACAACGGACACTCCACTGGACTCTCATAGCCTGGAACCCCGCGCACTGAAAAGTGAAATTGACTTCATCCTGCAAACGGCTGGTGCCTATCTGGTTAAACAGCCAACTTACCAGGATGTGCTGAGTGTCTTTTCAGGCTTGCGGCCACTGGCAGCACCGGCGAAGAACAGTACCAGCACGAAAGAAATATCACGTGATCATAAGCTGATCGTGAACCCTTCAGGGCTGATTACGATCACTGGCGGCAAATGGACCACCTATCGGAAGATGGCGGAAGAAACGGTCGACAAGGCTATCGAACTGGCGGGGCTGCCGGCGACAGCCTGCCGTACCGCATCCATCCCTATACACGGACACACGGCCGACCGACCAAACGGGCATTGGTCTTTCTATGGCAGTGATGCCGCTGGCATAAAAGAACTGGCCTCCCTGAAGCCGGAATGGAGCGAAAAGATCCATCCGGACTTTGAGTACATCCTTGCAGAAGTAGTTTGGGCTGTGCGGCAGGAAATGGCCCGAACGGTGGAAGACGTATTGGCCCGCCGGATACGCATGCTGTTCCTGGATGCGGACAAGGCGGCTGCGGCTGCGCGGTCCGTCGCGCAGGTCATGGCAGAAGAACTAAACAGAGATGCGCAGTGGATAGAGAATCAAACAACTGCATTTACGAAACTGGCATTTGAATATTTGCCGGAAAAATCGGTTATTGCAACATAGTTTTCAAAGGAATCAGTAGAACATAAGGAAGTAAACAACCAATTACTATAGGATGAGCCAGTATATTGTATCGTTAGATCAGGGCACTACCAGTTCACGTGCCATTGTTTTCAATAAAGAGGGAGCTATTGTATCCATTGCCCAGAAAGAGTTCACGCAATACTATCCGAAATCAGGCTGGGTGGAACATGATGCGAAAGAAATCTGGTCCACACAACTTTCCGTGACCACCGAGGCGATCGCCAAAGCCGGGTTAAAATCGGCGGATGTTGCTGCAATCGGCATTACCAACCAGCGTGAAACCACGGTCATATGGGACCGGGTCACCGGTCAGCCCATTCACCACGCCATTGTATGGCAGGATCGCCGGACCGCCGGGCAATGTGACCAGCTGAAAAAAGACGGACACGAGCAGGCTATACGGGAGAAAACAGGTCTGCTGATCGATGCGTATTTTTCTGCAACAAAGATCAGCTGGCTGCTTGACAATGTCGACGGTGCGCGGGAAAAAGCCGAAAAGGGGGAACTGGCTTTCGGCACCATGGACAGCTGGCTGATCTGGAACCTGACCGGTGGAGAAACCCACGTAACCGATGTCAGCAATGCATCCCGCACCATGATATACAACATCCATACCCTGCAATGGGATGAGGCATTGCTGCAGTTACTGAATATACCGGCGAGCCTCTTACCGGAAGTAAAATCGTCGAGTGAGGTATACGGCCATACAGCCGCCAATATCCTGGCGGCACGCATCCCCATCTCCGGCATTGCGGGTGATCAGCAGGCAGCACTTTTCGGACAACTGTGCACCAATCCAGGTATGGTCAAAAACACCTACGGAACCGGCTGTTTCATGCTGATGAATATCGGCAGCAAACCCATTCTGTCAAAAAACAACCTGGTGACCACCATCGCCTGGCAGATAGGCAATGAGGTACAATACGCACTGGAAGGCAGTGTTTTTATCGCGGGGGCTATTGTCCAATGGCTTCGGGACGGTATGGGCATCATACGGTCGTCGGCAGAGGTGGAGGAGCTGGCCGGAAAGGTGGACGGCCCGGATGGCGTATTCCTGGTGCCTGCATTCGCAGGCTTGGGGGCACCGCACTGGAATTCGTACGCACGTGGCACCATTGTCGGGTTAACCCGTGGGAGCACATCCGCTCATATCGCGCGTGCGGCACTGGAAAGCATCGCGTTACAAACGGTAGATATTTTACGGGCGATGGAAGCAGATGCCGGCACCCCCATCAGACAATTGCGGGTAGACGGTGGCGCTACCGGCAACAATCTCCTGATGCAATTCCAGTCAGACATACTGCAGGCGGAAGTGGTACGCCCTCAGATAACCGAAATTACAGCTATAGGTGCGGCCTATCTGGCAGGTCTGGCCATCGGCTTCTGGAAAGATACGGACGAAATTGCCAAGCAATGGAAAGTAGACCGTACATTTACACCTGATCCTGAAATGAATGTTGAACAAAAGCTGAAAGACTGGCACCGGGCAGTGAGGGCGGCTATTTCGTGGGCAACAGAAGAAGACCAATAAGAAACAGATTGTTAATTAAAGCATACAAACCAATAAGCAATTAATTATGACTCCTTTTCTTGCAGAAATTATCGGCACCCTGTTCCTCATCCTGTTGGGAGGCGGGGTCGTTGCCAATGTGGTACTGAAAAACACCATTGGCCATAACAGCGGGTGGATGGTTATCACAACCGGATGGGCACTTGCCGTATTCACCGCCGTCATCATTGCCGCCCCTTACAGCGGCGCCCATCTCAATCCCGCAGTGACACTGGCCATGGCCCTGACGGGTATATTGAGCTGGGGCGAAGCCGCCATCTATGTCGTTGCCCAGTTTATCGGTGCCATGAGCGGGGCATTCCTGGTATGGCTGATGTACCAGGACCATTTCAGGCAAACAGACGACGCAGGCGCTAAACAGGCAGTTTTTTGCACATCACCCGCCATACGCAACCTGCCTGTGAACCTGATCAGCGAAATCATAGGCACTTTCGTACTGATCTTCGCAGTATTCTATCTTAAGGGTGCGGAAATCACAGATAGCCAGACGCCGGTGGGCCTTGGGTCCATTGGTGCCATACCGGTTGCATTCGTGGTATGGGTCATCGGTCTTGCGCTGGGCGGAACTACCGGATATGCTA
>CAZJKM010000016.1:0-40195 GCA_964546645.1 uncultured Sphingobacteriaceae bacterium | reverse complement strand
TGTGGCCGATACGGAGGTCACCGACAGGCACGGCCACATACTGTTCTTTCGGTGCCAGTTCGCCGGAAGCGCCCTGCAGGAATAAACAGGGGGCCGCAGTTGCTGTCGACACCACTCCCCGCATAGCCCCCACATAATCCGGTGACAGGAGCCTGTTTTCGTGGGCGAGTGTGGTAGGATGACAGGCATAATTTACCAGGGTAGCCTGTATACGTTGTTGATGGTCCCGGATAACCCCTGCCAGCAAGGTGCGGTCTGCCAGGCCGTCCGGATGATAACCCACCAGCCAGGTATTGCCCTGTGGCAGATCGCGGTTTGTTGCCAGGTCGCATACGCCATAGGTCCAGGTCAGTGTACCGGACTGTAGGTTGCGCAGACCGCTGCGGATCAGTTCAGCCGCTGTCGCTTTCAGTTTATCCAGATAAGGAATGATGTGTTCCCCTCCGGGTTTATCGGCATCCCCCGAACAGATAACGGGGCCGGCGTGGGTATGCGAAAGACAAAACAGCAGCTGATGCTCTTTCAACCCAAACTCATCCAGCAGCGATCCCCGGATATACCGTTCATCTTCCCCGTTTTTCCACCATCCGAGGTCAGCCGTGATCAGTACGAGTACCTGACGGGGGTCCGGCCCGCTGCTGAAGAGCAGGCATTGCATCACCAGCGGCCGATGGACACCTGCAGCCTGATCGTGTGCCGCAGCTCCCCAATTACGGGCATAAATATCGATTGGCGGGGTAATATCAGCCTCCCCGACTGAAAAAAATCCCGTAAAGGAACTGCTTATATCTCTTGATGATAGGAGTGTCTCTGTAATCATGATCGATTTACCTGCGAAGTGAAAGTCCCCCATCCATCAGCAGCGTCGCTCCTGTCATATGCCGGTTCGCAGGATCACAGATCCACAGGAGCTGAGTGGCGACTTCTTCTGCTTCAATCAGTGCTCCTGCCGGAACTTTCTGCCGGGCTTCTTCCGCGGCCGCCGGATCCTGCTGCCATACGGCACGGCTTAACCCCGCGTTCACATAACCCGGGGCAATCTCGTTGATCCGTATACCGGCCGGAGCGTACTCCAGTGCCATAGACTGGCATAACATGCGGACCGCTGCCTTGGAAACACTGTAAGCAGGGAGTGCGGTATGAACGGCATGGGCCGCCCAGCTTCCCAGGAATACCACATTGCCTTTAACGCCGTATTCCAAAAAATGACGGCAGGCTGCGTGTGCGAGGTAAAACGACCCGTTCAGGTTGACACGCATTTCACGATCCCATTCGGCTGCTGTCAGTTCCTGAAAGTTACGGAGGGTCACGGTAGCCGCATTGGCCACTGCGATGCTTATAGGCCCCCAAAGGCCTGTAACACGCTGTACCCACGAGTCAACAGCACCAGCATCACCCACATCCACCGTATCGTAAGCAATGGCGGCACTCACGGCCCGAAGTGTCTGCAACCTGCTTTCAGCATCGGCAGCAGAAAATACGTCGGAGAGGGCGACCCTGCCCCCTTCTCTTGCGAAAGCTGTTGCAATGGCCAGCGCAATATCCCCCAGCCCGCCACTGATCAACAGGGTTTGTCCGTTATATCGTTTTTGTGCTGCCATTACTTCATGAATATAATTTATTGGTATACACCTGGCTACCAGTCGCCCACACTGCCATCCTTATAAAAGGTGCGCTGCAGGATCTCCTGCTGGAACGGATGCTTTCTTACTTCTTCTTCATTGATCTCGATGCCTAGCCCCGGACGGCCGTTGGGCAGTACAATACGACCTTCCTTCTGTACAGTAAATCCTTCTGAAACCACGTCCTCCCGCCAGGGGACATCGTTGTGCACACTCTCGCAGATAATATACGACGGCGTTGCAAAGCCCAATTCAATAGAAGCAGCCGTACTTACCGGCCCCTGCGGATTATGCGGCGCCATCGAAACGCGATAAGCTTCCGCCAGTGCACCAATGCGACGCGCTTCTGTCAGCCCGCCACAATGCGTAATATCAGGCTGGATAACACTCACAGCCCGCTTTTCCAGCAGTTCCCTGAAGGCATATACTCCTACCAGACGCTCACCGGACGCAATCGGTGTTTGTACTGCCCGTTGGATGAGTGCAATATCTTCCATCGTTTCCGGCCAGCAGGGCTCTTCAAAGAAATACAGGCCATAGGGCTCAAGGGCTTTAGCAAACAGCATGCCCATGCGCGGACTGGGACGGGCGTGACAGTCCACCATGATGTCAATACCATCGCCAACAGCATCGCGCATGGCACGTACGCACGCTTCGGCATATTTAACCGGCTGCAGCCCTTCCAGTGACATGGTTTCGGGGACCGCCATCGACTTAAACGCGGTAAAGCCATCTTCTACGGCTTTCTGCGCAAGTTCACCGAAACGTTTGGCATCACTGGGATCCGTTTCGTAAAAGTCTTCCATCCTGCCACCGCCGAGATGACAATACAAACGGATATAATCACGCACACGGCCTCCCCACAATTCGTGGCAGGGCACCCCGTGAATTTTGCCCAGGATATCCCAAAGGGCAATATCGATTCCGCTAATGGCTGTTCCCCGTACGATGCCATTGCCATGCCAGAAGTGTTGCCGGTACATCATCTGCCACAGGTGTTCGATCCGACGAGGGTCTTCCCCCACCAATAATGGTGAAATATCTTTAATAGCTCCAACGACACCCTGTGTATGCCACTCCAGGGTAGCCTCGCCCCACCCCCATAACCCGGGCTGGTCAGTTATTATTTTTACAAAAATCCAGTTCCGCATGCGCGCATGGCAGACATGCGTTTCAATCGCCGTAATTTTCATCGCTTACAAACTTGCTACCACTTTTTTCGTTTTTTCCAGCGTGATGGCTACATCATCCGCTGTATGCGCATAAGAAATACTCCCCTGCTTGATCGGCAACGGGAAGTTAAAGATCCCTTCTTCGATCAGTTTACGGCGGTACTGTGCATCCCAGGCAAAATCATGGTGCTGAAGAATATCATGAAAATCCTGCGGCGCATGGTCCATGAAATACGTACAGAACGCAGAGCCTTGCCGGGCTACATGAAAAGGCTTCCCTTTTGCCAAAAATAGTTCGTTCAGCCCTTTTTCCATCTCATCGCCGAGCCGGTACACATGCCCGTATACGTCAGCCTGGGGCGATGCCAGCTTCCGCAGGGTAGCAATGGCAGCCGCGGTGGTCAGCGGAAACGCATTAAACGTACCTGCAATCAGTACGCGTTCTTTCTTATCCGGATGTACAAAGTAATCCATATATTTCTTTTTGCCGCCGATCACACCTAAGGGATAGCCGTTGGCAACTGCTTTTCCAAAGGTAGAAAGATCCGGCTGAACTTTGCAAATCGACTGGAAGCCACCCAATGCATGCCGGAAACCCGTTTTCACTTCGTCGAATATCAGCAGGAAACCATGCTGGTCGGCCAGCGCCCGAAGACCTTCCAGATACCCTTCCCGGGGTTTCACAATACCAATATTCTGCAGGATAGGCTCGAGAATGATAGCGGCAATCTCATAGCGTTTCACCACATATTCCACCGAGGCCAGGTCATTGTAGTTGATCACATGAACCAGTCCGCTGTGCGCATGCGGTACTCCCGCCGACGACGAGTCGTACGGATATTCACCCGGGCTTACCCGCTCACCTACGTCTTCCAGCGAACTGATGATATTACAGGACACATCATTGTGCCATCCGTTATAACCACCCTGCATGACAATAATATGGTCACGTTTGGTAACGGCGCGGGCTATGCGGATGGCATGGTAGGTCGCTTCTGATCCGGTGGTGGTGATCTGTATACTTTCGACCATCGGAACACACCGGCAGAACAGCTCCGCGAATTCACCTTCCAGCGCGGTTGGCCCAGCCCCCATCAGTACGGTCCCGTCCTGCAACGTCCTGGATACGGCCTCATTTACATCCGGGTCGTTATGCCCCAGAAAAGAGGCTGCGAAGCCAGCCTGGTAATCTATATACTCATTTCCGTCAATATCAAACGCCCGGCTGCCTTTACCGGTGCTGAAACAGATATTCGGATCTGACTTCCTGTTGAGTGATACAACCCCCCCCGGTATCCACTGTTCATTCTTCCGCAGTAGCGCTGCAGACCTGTCCCAATTATTCATTATGTAAGTTATATATGTAAAATAAACTGTTGTTAAGATAGCCGGCTAACTGGCTCCGCCCGCATTTATGTATGCAAATATATCATTTTTTTGTAAACAAAAAAATAAACGAATATATTTTTTGATAATCGACAATCCGGCATAGACTTGATCCGATAGGCAAAAGAAAATGATTATATTATTTTTATTCACGACCTTGATTTCGGAACAGCAGTTGCCATAACACACATACAGAAACCCAGTGTCGTATAGATAAAAACACAAAATATCACGGTAGCATAACCTTGCAATACCCTTATCACGACACGGGCTTTGGCAGAAATCGGATCGCCTCACGAAAGTATTTATCACAGCTACCCTATCCGTATTTATCTGCCATCACCAGTACCATGGGTAATGTGATCCAAAAGGGAGGTTTTGGGCAGGAACGATGGATGAAGTAACCGGGAGACGACCGCGGCCAAAGACACTGCACGGGTAGCATTGCTGCACCAGATGAAGCGACTGGCCACCTATGTGAATTTAACGGCTGATGAGAGGGGCGACTGGTCTGATGCGGTGTCGGGTTCCACCGAGTAGGCAGTTTCGGGGTAAGAAAGTGTAACTCATGGATAAAATACGCGTTGTGAGCATCGGGGACAATGATTTAATTTACATGGATTTGGTAAATAAGTCGGACATCCGATAGAGAACAAGGTTATGAGGAAAACAAGCGGCGATTGGCAGGTTGTACACCCGGCGCGCTGTCTATGGAGTGAAGGGCCGGTATGGGACCGTGAAAAAAACAGATTGTTATGGGTGGACAGGCTGGATGGGTCCATTCATGAATGGTATACACAAACCCGTCAATACAATGCCACCAGGTTTATGGTAAAAATTGGGGCAGTTGCATTAGCCGACAACGGAGGATTGGTTGCAACCACGAGCAGTGGGTTTGCAATGATTGATCTGAAGGACGAATCGATCATCCTATTAGGTAACCCCCAGGCCCAATCATCCGATAGTCGTTTCTATAACGGAAAGTGTGACCCGATGGGAAGGTTTTGGGCGGGAAGAACGGATGGGATGACCGGGAAAGAGGGTGCCGGAAGTCTGTATGTGTTGCACGCAGATGGTAACATTACGACAAAACTCAGAAAAGTTACCTGCTCAAACGGGTTGGCGTGGAGCATAGACCGACAGACATTTTATTACATTGACACCTGTGCCCGCTGTGTAGTGGCCTTCAAATTTGATATGGAAAAAGCCACGGTCAGCCATAAACGAATAGCTGTTGATATCCCTCACACGGAAGGGATACCTGACGGAATGACCATCGATCAGGAGGGGATGCTTTGGATTGCCCTCCGGGGCGGCTGGAAAGTGGCTCGCTGGAATCCGAAAACGGGTAGAAAACTGGCAGAAATCAACCTGCCGGTTTCGCTGGTTACCTCTTGTGTTTTTGGGGGACAAAACTTATCAGATTTGTATATCACATCAGCGCGGGCCGGGCTGAACGAGTCTGACTTAGCGCAACAGCCCCATGCCGGCGCTTTATTTGTGATTGAGAACATGGGTTGCGGCGGCGTAGAACCATACAAATATGCGGGAGAACACTTTCTGATGTGAGTGCTCCCGCTGTAGCCTGTTTAACGTTCCTTTTCCGTTCCGATCAGATAACCATATGGTTTCAATGATTCCACATGATCAAAGATAATCTTCGCTACACCCAGGAAAGGAATAAACAACAGCATGCCTTCAACACCCCACACCATTCCGCCGAGCAATAATGCCAGGACAGTGAATAACGGACTGAGCTGAATACGCCCGCCGGTTATCCGGGGTGTAAGAAAATAGCTATCGATTTGCTGTAATACGGTAAAGAAAACAATTAATATAATGGGGGTACTCAGGGAATCTGCTGTGATCAGTGCGTAAATGATCACAATCCCCGGGCCGATAATGGTACCGATATAGGGGATCACGTTAATCAATGCCGCCAGCAGTCCGAAGAACAACGCATTATCAATCCCGAATAAATACAGGCCGGTGGTGTACACGGTAGCCAGAATCAGGATGACCAGAAATACCCCGGCGAGATACGCTCCGGAAATGCCTGTGATCTTTTCCACTACATCCCTTGCTTCTGTTATATTGCGTTGCCCTGAATATTGTACCACAACCTGCAGCACAAACTGTTTCAGCCGGTAACGGTAAATGAGGAACATAAGGGTGTAGACAATGACGATAAGCAACTTTCCCAGGAAGGTAACCGACCACGTAACTGCCCGTCCGAGGTAGACACCCGCGGCATCACGATATTCCGTCAGCTTTTCGTGCAGGAACTCCCTTTGCTTATGGACAGGAAATTGAAAGTGCTCTTCCAGAAATGCATGCCCACTCTCTGCAATCTCGTTGATCTTTTGTCCGATGGACGGCGCATCCTTCACCAGTGCGATTACCTGATTGGCCAATACATACAAGGTGGCCACAATCACTGCATAAGCCAGTAATACAGCTATACCAGCAGCGACTCCACGGTTGATGCCCCGCCTTTCGAGCCAGCGACAGACAGGTACTAACAACATCGCCATTAAACCTCCAATAGCTACCGGCACCAGGAATGCTTTGGCATAATACAAAAGCACGAAAAGTAATATCACAAACAAAAGAACCTGGTTCAGGCCGCGTACGGGTGATCTTTTTTTACGGGTCATACCTTTTTTCAAACAGTACTACTTTATACCAGAACAAGCAATATCAGCTGTTAGTTTCGTTAAAGATTAGATGAGGTAGCCAACGATGCACAATTGGTACACCATTTGCGTAAATAACCTTTTAAAAGTTATATGATATGAAAAAACTATTTACAGCTGCTATTTTTATTTGCTCGGCACTGGTTTCAGCTACTGCCCAGATCGCACCCAATCACGCTTCTGAAATAAACAGGAAAAATTCCTGGCTGAAAGCCGGACTGAATGCAGGCGTTCCTTTTGCTGACCTGGCAGATGTGAGCCGTTTTGTTTTAGGAATAGAATTAAAAGGACAGTTGATGTCCACGAAAAACATCGGTATTGGTCTCAGTTCCGGATATAATCATTTCTTTCCAAAAGAAGGGTTCAGTAATTGGGGTACTATTCCTGCTGCCGCTTTTATACGTTATTATCCTCACCGAACAGGCTTTTTCGCAGGAACTGACCTGGGCTATGGTTTTATTACCGGCACTGCAAACAATAAGGGAGGCCTGTATGTACGACCACAGCTGGGATACCATAATCGTTACTGGAACTTCTTTGGCTTTTACAATGGTATTTTCCGGTCAGCCAGCAACGGCGGACATCTTCAGTTCGCAGGCGTAGGAGCCACTTACAATTTCATGTTTAACTAACTATCATTGGGGGTTAGCCAATCTTCACCGAGGTCATCGTCAGCGAACCTGCAACGGCCTGGTCATTAAATAACGATGTTTCTTCTTGTGTATCTTTCACTGCCAATGCATACAGCAGGGGTACATAATGCTCGGGTGTGGGGATGGCCAGATGAAAAGGCCTGCCTTGCTTCTGGTATTGAATCAGAGACAGGTGATCGTCGTTCACGATAAACTGTTTCATTTTTTCATTCGCTTCCAGCGCCCAGTCAAATCCAAAAATTTCATTCAGTTGTTGCCAGGCCACCATACGAAGATTGTGTACCATGTTTCCACTACCGATGATGAGCACGCCCTTTTCGCGAAGCGGTTTCAGCTCGCTCGCCAACTCATAATGGTATTGCGGATCCTGGTAATAATCAAGGCTCAACTGAATAACCGGAATGTCAGCTTGCGGATACATATGCCTGATTACTGACCAGGCACCGTGATCAAGCCCCCACTTATCGTCCAGTCCGACACTGGTTTTCTGAATCACCGATTGTGTTTCTCTCGCCAAATCCGGACTTCCGGGTGCAGGATATTGCACGTCAAACAACTCTCTGGGAAACCCTCCGAAATCATGTATGGTAGGCGGATGCCGCATAGCAGTTACAAAAGTTCCCCGCGTTTCCCAATGTGCCGAAATACAAAGAATGGCATTAGGTTTTGGGATTACTGCGGCAACCTTCCTGAACCCCTCCACAAATTCGTTCTCCTCTATGGCATTCATTGGGCTACCGTGACCTAAGAACAGTACGGGCATTTTTGCCGTGCTGTTCAAAGTCGCCGTCATTTTATTCAATTCTTTCAGTTTCATTGCAGCTACACTTACCGTGAAAGGCAATCAGCGCAAAAAAGATGATACTTTTTTCATGATCCGCCGTGTTAAGATTGCTTTACAAACTGTACTTCACCGGTGATTCTGACGTCATCACTCACCAGAACGCCTCCCGTTTCAAGGGTCGCATTCCAGTTCAGATCCCAGTCTTTACGGTTGATTTTCCCTTCAAAAGAAAATCCGGCTTTTTCGTTGCCCCAAGGGTCTTTGTTGATACCACCAAATTCCACATCCAGCCTGGCTTCTTTCGTGATTCCTTTGATCGTCAAATCACCAATCAGTTCGAACTCGCCATCTCCTTTGGACTTGGACGAGGTGGTTGTAAATACCAGGTCTTTGAAGTTTTCCACATCAAAGAAATCGGCACCTCTCAGGTGTTCGTCCCGCTGCACGTTGTTCGTGTTGATGGAGGCGGCATCAATAGTGACACGAAACGTTGCGTTGGTAATATCCCGGCCTTCTGCCTCAACTGAAAAATGCTTAAACTCACCTTTAACGTTGGTGATCATCATATGCCTTACTTTAAAGCCAAGTTCACTGTGTGCCGGGTCTAATACCCATTTTGTTGCTGTTTCCATTTTCTTCTTTTTAATGTTTATACGTTATGTGAATGATATGATACAAAGGTACTACCGATTGCACGGGGGATGGTAACAGTATTCAGAAAAGGAGTTGTAATTTTAGGAAATGAGCTTTTTCATCTCTGTTCGGAAAGCAGTAGGCGTTTGACCAGTTTTCTTCTTAAACACATGGGTGAAATAGGCTTTCTCGTTGTAACCCAGCTCGAACCCAATCTCTGAGATGGTCTTACCCGTTGTGGACAGCAGGTTTTTAGCTTCAATGAGCTTTCGTGTTTCAATGATTTCCGAAACACTCTGCTGCAGAATCTGCCGGCAGATATTATTGAGATTCCGTGCAGACATAAACAGTTTTTCGGCATAGTACTCGACACCTACACTCCGACGGAAATTCTCTTCCAGGATCTTCAGAAAGTTCTTAAAAGTGATGCTCTGCGACTTGAGTCGTTCTTCCTCATCGGGTTGCAGCTTTCTGCGCTCCGACTCGATCATCGTGAAGACCGTGCTTAAAAGTTGCCGGATAATAGCATAATCGGGTGACGGTTGCCGCATTTCTTCATCCATCATTTCGCAGATCGTACCCAATCGCCCGAAACAGGCGCCACCAGGCAATTCGATGCTGGCATTGTCATGGTAGAGCGAGTAGAGCTGGAAAGTGGTTTCGGGGATAAACTCACTTTTGAAACGAATAGCCCACATATGACAGATGCCGTCTTTCATAACAGGTTTTACCCGATGTACTTTCCCCCGTGTCACAAAACTCACAAACGGTGCCCGAAGCACGGCGGATCTGAAATCGATAAAGTGCTCCAATTGCCCTTCTGTGCCGATGATGAGTTCTTCAAAATCGTGGTGATGGGGTTCGTTTTCCGAAGCAATGATCTTTTCTGCCTCGATCATATCCACCTGAAATATTTTGAATGTCTCTGTCATCACAATAAATGGAGCTGGAGCAAATTTACAATAAATAGGGGAGGAACCGTAAAGCTGGTTGGCGGGAACGTTTCAGAAAGTGTGACGTCAGGGAAAATTTCGAAGCAACGGTTCCGTACAAGAAACTGAATCCAAACGAACTATACGGACCCATTAGCTGATTGCTTGAAAAAGGAAAAACCGCCCTACTTATCGCAGAGCGGCCTTAGTAGCGGGGAGCAGGATCGAACTGCCGACCTTAGGGTTATGAATCCTACGCTCTAACCATCTGAGCTACCCCGCCAAAAAAATAGTTTGCAAATATAGTTTAAATTCCTTTTCTTTAGAAAAAAAGTTAAAAACGGCTTTTTGACGATAAAAACAAACAAGATATGGCTGAAAAAGTAAAGTTTACCCTCGAATATGAAATCAAATCATCTCCCAAAATCCTGTTTTCATTTATCAGTGAGCCGAATGCCCTTTCGCAATGGTTTGCCGATAATGTAGGCTATAAAGACCATGTTTATACTTTCGAATGGGATGGAGAAGAACACCTTGCCCGCTTAGTCAACCACAGGGAAAACAAACTGGTACGGTTTAAATGGTTGGATGATGAGCCTTATTTCTTTGAAATGGAAATTATACAGGATGAACTGACGAACGATGTAGCCCTTTCTGTTACCGATTTTGCGACCGAAGAAAACCTGGACGACCGTAAACAAATATGGCATAACCAGATCCAGTATCTGTTAGGTGTGTTGGGCGCATAACTAATCAATTTTCTCCGTATCTTTGTATGGCGAGAGGGGATATACACGGATGAAAAAAATTCACGTACTTGTACTAAAGGCTTTTATCAAACCTTTTATTGTTACGTTTTTTATCGTGATGTTCGTCCTGCTGATGTTGTTTTTATTCAAATACATTGACGACCTCATCGGCAAAGGTTTTGAATGGTACGTTATTCTGGAACTGTTATGGTATGCCTCTGCCACACAGATTTCCATGGCACTCCCTCTTTCCATGCTCCTCTCCTCCATCATGACGTTCGGGAACCTGGGCGAAAGCTATGAGTTGGTGGCCATTAAGGCTGCCGGTATTTCCCTGCGCAAAGCGATGATGCCTCTGTACATTATCGTCACCCTGTTCAGTGCCAGTGCTTTTTTATTCAGCGATTACATCCTTCCGATTGCCAACCTGAAAATGGGGTCACTGCTATGGGATGTACGCAACAAGAAGGCTGATTTCCTGATCAAGGATGGCATTTTCAACAACAGCATTCCCGGCTATTCCATCCGGGCTAAAGATAAAAGTAAGGACGGGTACACGCTGTACGACCTGATGATCTACGATCATAAAGCAGGTGCACCTGCATCTATGGGTGTTATATTGGCGCAAGAAGGCGAGATGTATAACTCAGCAGATAACAACTATATGATCATGAAACTGAAGGATGGTGTACGATATGAGGAAACATCCGACGGAAAGGTCTATAACCCAAGACAGCGCTTTACCCGCTATTATTTTGAGGAAACGCAGACCAAGTTTGACATGTCATCGTTCCAGATGAAACGTACAGACGAGGATCTTTTCAGAAACCACTACGCCATGCTGAACCTGCGACAACTGACCTTTTACACCGATTCGGTCAGCAGGGTCAATGACAGTATCAGAAGGGACGTATTTAAGTATATCTCTTCCTATTATCAGTTGTACAACCCATATGGACGGATGGAAACAAAAAAGGTTTCCCCCCTGCCTCCTGCTGAGTACAAAAGCAGCCTGGAAGAGCTGATCCCCCAGAACCATAAAATGAATGCATTTAACCAGGCACTGAACCAGACTCGATACATCAAAGATGAGCTCCGGTTAAAAGCAGCAACAGATGCGGAATACAGTCTCAATATCCGCCGCTTTATCATGGAATATCACCGGAAGTTCACCCTGGCGGTGTCCTGTCTGCTCCTGTTTTCCATCGGAGCACCCCTCGGGGCAATTATCCGCAAAGGCGGACTCGGACTACCGGTGGTGACGGCCATTATTTTTTTCCTGATCTACCATATTATTTTTACAGTTTCCGAAAAGTCGGCCAAGGAAGGTAATATTTCCGCGTCATGGGGGATGTGGGTGTCGATCATTGTGCTGACCCCTCTGGCTATTTTCCTGATCTACAAAGCTGCAACAGACTCTTCACTCTTTGATGCCGAACTGTATAAAGCAAAGGCTAAGCAATTCGGTCTCCGGTTACTCAGATTCGTGGGCATCAGAAAGGGAGCAGCTATTGCCGATTAATTACTTTTCTGTTAAAAATTACCCACATAAGTACCGTAACTTTGCACAGGCTTATACGAATTTAGCAGTATGGATATTCAGTTAAGTACGATTGAGGAAGCAATCGAAGATATACAGGCAGGCAAGGTAGTCATCGTAGTGGATGATGAAGACCGGGAGAACGAAGGCGACTTTGTAACAGCGGCACGAAATGCGACGCCCGAGATTGTCAACTTTATGGCCACTCATGGCAGGGGGCTGGTTTGTGCACCGCTGACGGAAGCACGTTGCCACGAACTGCATCTGGAGCTCATGGTGGGGCAAAACACCGCCGCTTTTGAAACCAATTTCACGGTTTCCGTGGATCTGCAGGGGCATGGATGCACGACCGGTATCTCTGCATCTGACCGATCAAAAACCATCCGGGCACTGATAGATCCGGATATCAAACCGGAGGAATTGGGGAGGCCGGGGCATATTTTCCCGCTGATTGCCAAAGATGGCGGTGTACTGCGCCGCGCAGGACATACAGAGGCGACAGTAGACCTGGCACGTTTGGCTGGTCTGGAGCCCGCCGGCGTACTGGTGGAAATACTGAAAGAGGACGGTGAGATGGCAAGATTACCAGACCTCATGGAAGTCGCTAAACGGTTCGGTCTGAAGATTATCACTATTAAGGATCTGATCGAATACCGGTTAAACAAGGATTCCCTGATTACCCGGGAAGTCTCTGTCAAGCTGCCGACCGAATGGGGTGATTTTGAGCTGACAGCTTTCACCCAGAAAAATACCGGTGAACAACACCTGGCCCTTTCCAAAGGGTCTTGGCAACCCGACGAACCGGTATTAGTACGTGTACACAGCTCCTGCCTGACCGGTGATATTTTCGGATCGTGCCGCTGCGATTGCGGCCCACAGTTACACCGCGCTATGGAAATGATCGAGGCAGAGGGAAAAGGGGTGATTGTATACATGAACCAGGAAGGCAGAGGAATCGGACTGATCAATAAACTGCATGCGTATAACCTGCAGGAAAATGGTTTAGATACCGTAGATGCAAACATACAGCTTGGCTTTAAGCCTGATCACCGCGATTACGGTATCGGAGCCCAGATTCTGCGCAGCCTGGGCGTGACAAAAATGCGACTAATGTCCAACAACCCGACAAAAAGGGCAGGTCTTATTGGTTATGGTCTCGAAATTGTTGAAAATGTACCGATTGAGATCCAGTCAAACCAACACAATGAACTGTACCTGCGTACCAAGCGCGACCGGATGGGGCACCATATCATGAAAAATATCTGACCAGGATATTATTCTTTTCTTTGCGGACGGTTCAGCATCCTCCGGAAGAACTCGCCAACAGTATCAAACTCCTGCCGGTAGATTAACCCGAACGCACTGACATACTCCTCATTCGGGTTTAAAAAATTACGGTTATTCAGGCGGTTTGACGCGCGTAACATAAGATTCCCCTGCGGACGAATCAGATAAATCAGCTCTGCATCCGTAGCTACCTGATTTCCGAACAGATTCAGATCGGTCAGCTGGTTGCGACGATCCATCACCCCGCCAGTAAAAATCAGCCGGTCTTTCAACAAACGGATAGAAGCACTGGCTTCATTGAACGACCGGATATTGAAATCTACGAAATTAAGATTCAACGACTGCGAAATAATATTATTCAGCTGATTGAAAGCCAGCTCGGTACCCGCCCCAAGCACAGTCGTATTGAGTTCGCTGGTCAGGTTTGTCCCCGTTCCCGGCGAAAAACTCCGCCGGACAATCAGGCTCAGTGCCTGCTGGTTGACATTATTCGCATCACTCAGATAACTCTGGAGCTCATCTTTCACATACGCATCCTGAGGGAAATTAAGGCCAAAACTGATATCGGGGCGGAGCAGGCTTCCTGAGAGATTCATCTCTGCCTGGGCTGTGACACGCTGTCCGCCTTCCTGCCTCCCTGCGGCTGTGTATAGCGGCTGCACACTGGTACGCTGCTCATAAATTGCTTTCAGATTAATCAGCGCTTCGGTCGGGCTGCCTGTCCAGCGTAATGTCCCACCCGGTGTTATTTCAAATATCTTATTGATAAAATCCTGAGCCGTAAACTCAAATTTTCCCTGTGCAATCACATACTCACCATACATTTCAAAATCCCCCAGGCTGGTAATGTTCAGTACAAGTGCGCCGTCTCCTCTGCCTGATAATTTGCCCAGATCCGTATTGATATGTGCTTCTGCATCTGCATTAACCGACAGGTCGAGGTTCATGGTAAGTCCTTCAAAGCCGGACGTACGCAACGGTCTCGCCACCGAATCCGTCGTTACAAACGTGATAAAATCGCTTTCACTGACGGTACCGACAACATTCAACGGAATGTGAAGAACGGTACCCTCATCGGTCCGGGCGACAATGTCAATATTCATACGGTTGGTAGGTCCTCTGAAATTGAATACACCGGTACCGTAAACCGTGCCGTGGTACAACGGATTATCTTTAAAGCCGGTATTGAGTACCATAAACCTGCCCGCTTCAATTTTTACATCAATATCCGGTATCAATGGGTTACTGAGATCTACCTTACCGGAAGCAACGGCTTTGTTGCCATGCTTATCGCGGATCACAGCTTCCTGCAGCAGGATAGTACTATTCACAACCTGAAACTCATTGCTGATAGTATAAGGGGTTTTCAGGTAATTGACAACGATGCCTGCATTTTCCAGCCGACAGGTGCCACTGACAGCAGGTTTCAGCGGACTACCGGCCAGGTGCAGGCGTGCATCAGCCGTCCCCCGTATATCTGAGACCAGGTTCCGGAGAAATGGTTGAAAAATGATCAGCTCTGTTCCGTTCATTATCAGATCCACGTCCAGGCCGGTCTCCCCCCTTACGTCATACGTTCCCGCTATTTTCAGTGTTTGGCGCCCCCCCCGGTTCACATCTGCATCCACGTCTATCAGACCCGTAGTCTGATCCAGTTGGGCGCGGAACCGCATGTTTCCGATGGGAGTCTTGTTATAATAAACCTCCTCTGTCTGCACATTCGCCGTCATAGAAGGATTACGGAGCAAAGAAGTAATCGTGATATCACCATTCAACTTGCCTTGCATGTCAATTCCAAGCGGACGGGTAAGTGCACTGAATGTGCTGAACTGAAAGTCGGAGAAGCCAATGTCAAACCGGTCATTCCCGTCAGCTGAAATAATACCGTTCAACCTGGCCACCTGCTGCCCACGTGCCAGCTCAAACCCGTTGATGCGCGTTTCCCTCCTGGCAAAATCAAAACGAACTTTTTCTTCCAGCTCCCATTCTTCATGATTGATCAGAATAAAAGAAGGGAGCAGGCTCAGACGGGCCGCCTCTCCCTGCCCGAATTCAACAAGTCCATTCAGATCCAACTGATTGGTGGCATCAATATCGGACAATTTCAGGTTAAACCGGGCGCTGTCACGGCTGAGAATATTACTGAAGTTGACGTTTTTGACATACAGACTATCTGTAAAGTCGACACGATCAGCCGTCATAAAAAGATTCAGGGACTCCGGTCCGGTCGTCTCATCCAGAATAAATTCATGAATCCGGATACCCCGTATCTCCACAACCGGTGCATAAGCACTTAAGTTAGCCGTATGGTCCTCTTTGGAAAACCGGCCCGTCATAGTTGCTTCTTTTTCAATGGTCAGACCGGGAGCAAACAGCAACGCCACCGGCTCAAAGTGTTTCAGGCGCAGTGCAAAGTCGAATTTCTGATCGCCCGGAGGTATCATATGTGTTTGCCAGGAAGGAATATAACGTTTTACGATGGATTTAAAATAAGATGGGAAGGTATACAGATCAAATACACCTTGGATTCTGGCATCCAGCACTTCCGACTGTATCGCCAGCGTACGAGCCGTGCTGTCACCAGAAGCCAGGCACCGGAACCGCTGTATAAAAACTGACGTATCAGGCAACTGCAGCAGTAGATTACTCAGCGAAACATCCCCGGTGATATCATCCAGATTCTTCCCGGAAAATGCCGTTTTTATATCCGTACTGACCGACAGTGTATCTTTATAAAAATGAAGGGCATGCAACGCCGCACCCTGCATACCCCCTTCCAGTTCGTATACCGGCCGATCCGTTTCCATGCTTACACGTCCACGGAGATCCAGCTGCACATTAGGATCATCCAGTTTTATCTCACCCGTTGCTGTACGGCGCAGCCAGCTGCCTTTCGTTACAGCATTCCGATAGCGGTACTTGTTGTAATCCAGGTAACGGATATCGGCATCGAACGTGCTGTTGATGGTTGCCGGCGTAAATCCCTCCCCTTCGATTGCAAGTGTCAGCGACGTAAGTCCCAACGCGCCCGACCGGAACAAATGACGCAGGTCAAAATCATGGAGCTGCAGTGTACCTGCGTAGCTGGGCTGATGTTGCAGGTTCAGCATGACATCGGAATGTATCTGGCCAAGTGCCGTCTTAAACACTCCCCTGACAGTAAAATGGTTATACAGGCCGGAAAAGTTACCGGCAAAATGAACATGCCCCAACCGTTCAAAAACTTCGGGAAGCCGGAAGCGTAAACCACGGCTCAGTTGTGGTACCAGCTCATCCACATCCGCAGCGGTAGTGGTCAGTTGTGCTGCTTGCAGATCAAAATGTGTACGTGCTATATCAGGCAGCCCGTCGATACGATAATTGCCACGGATAAATGTGGATTTCCCGGTCCGGACCAAAAGGTCCGTTGCCCGGATCGCATTCACCGTCCCTGAAAGAGCTCCGTTAAGTGTCGCCCTGAAAGAGGTAGCCGCAACTTCAGGCGCAAAAAATTCAATGTCACGTGAGTCCAGTGTGGTTTGTTTCAGAGAGGCATTAACACCCACTTTGTGGATAAAATCGCTGAAATCATCGAATTGCCTGTATTCAAAAGACAGGTAATCCCCTATCCGGCTACGATTGGTTTCGATAGCCAGATCCCGGAATTCCATGCGGTTCGTATCAATAGTGGCCTTCGTGGTGAATTGCTTCAGCCGGAAACCACTCTGTTCCGTAAAGCGGAGCTGATGGATGGTGGCACTGAAAAGATGTTTCTTATAGTCTATCCCGGAAAGAGAAGCATCCAGATCAGTAACGCGTATCCGTCCGAAATGCATCCCTTTTGTTACCTCTTTTCCATCCTTCCTATTATCATACGTGAAGGTACATCGGCTGAGTTCAAGGGCGTCCAGCCTGAAAACAAGACCCCGGTCGTTTTTTTTTCTTTTCGCCGGTTCGTGTGATGTAAAATAACGGATCAGGAACGTCATGTTGCTCCCGCTATCCGGGAGCGACTTCAGCGAAAACCGGGTATCATCAAACTGAATACGCTTAATAGACACCAGCCTGTTGTACAGGCGGTGCAGGTCCAGATCCGCTATAACGTTGCCCGCATACAGCAACGTATCTCCCTGCAAGTCTTCCACATAAAGATCTTTCAGCTCAAGGGATGAAAACGGCCGGAAGTACATATTCCCGATGCTGATACGAGTGTCCAGCTGATGGGAAAGGTAAACGGCAGCCTTCCCTGCGAGGTAGTTCTGCACGACCCTGAACCGCAGGGCAAACAGTAGTCCCGCTGCCAGCACCAACAGCGCAGCGGCAGACCATCCTGTTATTTTAAATGCTTTTTTGATACTTTTGTATGTTTAATACTATATAAATACGATCCACCGGTAACATCATGGCAATTATTATACTCGGCATTGAATCATCCTGCGACGAAACGTCTGCATCGATATGCATGGACGGAAGCATCTGCTCCAACACCGTTGCCAATCAGACCGTACATGAGCATTTTGGTGGCGTCGTGCCGGAACTCGCTTCCAGAGCCCACCAGCAAAATATTATACCGACTGTCGACCAAGCCATCCGAGATGCAAAAGTACATAAAAATGATATAGATGCGGTAGCCTTTACCCGAGGCCCCGGCCTGTTGGGCTCACTATTGGTAGGCACCTCCTTCGCCAAGTCGTTTGCCCTCGCCCGCCGTATCCCGTTAATTGAGGTGAACCATATGCAGGCCCATATCCTGGCTCATTTTATTGATGAACCGAAGCCGCAGTTTCCATTTCTATGCCTGACGGTCTCCGGCGGCCACACCCAGATCGTGCTGGTAAAGGATTATTTTGATATGCAGGTTATCGGACAAACATTGGATGATGCTGCAGGTGAAGCATTCGACAAAACGGCAAAGATACTGGGCATCCCGTATCCCGGCGGACCACTGATAGACCGCTACGCCCGGGAAGGTAATCCCTTGGCTTATGCGTTCCCTGAGCCACAGATCCCCGCACTCGATTTCAGTTTCAGCGGACTGAAAACAGCGATACTATATTTTGTACAGCAACAGGTTGCCTCGGACCCTGATTTTATCTCCAAAAATCTACCGGATATCTGCGCTTCTGTACAGCACCGTATTGTGGGGATACTCCTGAACAAACTGAAGCGGGCCGCCGCGGAAACCAATGTGCGACAAATAGCTGTTGCCGGCGGGGTTTCAGCTAATTCAGGATTGCGAAGTTCTCTGATCCGGCTCGGTGAAGAAAAAAGATGGCAGATATTTATCCCGAAGTTTGAATACTGTACCGATAACGCAGCAATGATCGCCATAGCCGGTTATTATAAATACCTGCGAAAGGACTTTTCCGGTCAGGATATAGCTCCACTTGCCCGTTGGACGATATAGATTTACCAGCTTCTGCCAGAGGCAGGGCGCTCTCCTCCCATCCCGGAAGGACGCTCTCTGCCTCCTCCACCGCCGAATTTCCGCAGATTATAGGTAAAGCCAAGCATAAAATACTGACGGAGCATGTTGCTCTGACTGTCCTCTATGTAGCTTTCACTGATACTCCTGGAAACGTTGATATTCTTATTCAGCAAGTCGTAGGCGGACAAGGTAATCTCCCCTTCCTGTCGCTTAAATAATTTCTTTCCTATCGATGCGTTCCATAAGATAAATTGCTGATCGTACCCCGCAGCCAATCCGGTATTATAATTGTACATAACCGACGAATTGACACGCATGCCTTTCCAGAAAATCCAGGTAAAATCATTCCGGAGCGTCTGGTTATAGTAATTGTAACTCAGGCCCTCATTTCTGTTATTACGCACCATACTGTAATTGCCGGTATAACTGACATTGAACAACAGCTTCTGGCTGATACTACTGTTCACGGCCAGCCGCTGCCGGACCCCATAGGTATTGGAATAGGACATCTGTTGGTTGAGTAAACCGATATCGTGATTGTGATAGGCTTCAGAGGTCATACTGACTTTTATTTTAAGTGCCTTCACGGGAGTACCGTAGGTAACATTAGCCCTCATATTATAGGCTCCGTCAATATTCTCAGGCCTAGAAAAGTTTCCTCCCTTTCCAAGCAAAATACCCGGTGCAATCAGCGTATCATGCGCTGCAATCCACGTACTGTTCACGATGCTGTTATTGGAAAAGTCAAACTGACCGTTTACTTCCAGATTTGCTCCGGTCTGTGGTGCGGTCCGCCTGAAATTCAACCGGAACCGGTGCTGGTATTCCTGTTTTAAAAACGGGTTCCCCGCACGAATATTCAGCGTATTCTGGTTATTAATGACATCCTGCAGCTGATTGATGGATGGAGCGCTGGTTGCCGTGTTGTACTCAAATCGCAATTGCTTTTCCCGTGAAAAACGGTAGGTCAGGTTGGCATGCGGCAGGTAGCTACCAAAGTCGCGTAAGGTTACTATTTCATCCGGAAAGAGACGTTCGTTTTGTAAGCGAGCCTTTTGGAAATCCAGCCCGAAATCAAACAGCAGCGGCTCCAGGGAAAACTGGTACCCCAATCCTCCGCTATGATACACGTAGTCGTTATTAAACTCGTTGGACAGCTGCCGGTTCAGTTCGGAGAACTGGCCGGTTTCGGCCAGAAACTCAAACGTTTCACGGTTGGAGTAGTTATTTGTATTGCGAATGCTGTAATTAGCCTGGAGGCGGCTTCTCTCACCCAATGGTTCTGTGTAGGCAACACGCCCGGTAATCCCGTTACCATACGAATAATTATTGTTTTCATTATTTACGGTATCGGCGCGGCCCAGCACATAGTCGGTGTAAAATTCATTCAGCGACAAGTTATATGCAAGTCCCCTGTTACTGTTCAGGGAGCCGTTGGCACTTAGTGAGACCGTCCTCCCGGGCTTTCCAAGCCGCAAGCGATAATTCAGGTCGCCACCAAAAGTAATATTGTGATTACGGTTATCATTCGTGCGATTGGAAGCATTCAGCGGTTCCTGGGTATTCAGCATGGTGGAACTATTGGTAACGCTCACCCGGTCATTCCGCTGGAACCGGATATTGGGCCGGAAGGTCAGCCGCTGGTTCGTATCGATATCATATTCGAAATTCGCATTGGCCCGGTGACTGTTATTGATACTGTTGTTATCGCTATTCCTGAAATTTAACTGGTTAGCGTTCCGGCCCAGCAAGGTTTCCCGGTTAACAATTGTGCTGATACTATTATCCTGCGTATTAAACGTGTAGTCGGCATTAAATTTTAATTTACTCTGCCACTCATTGCTGTAATTCAATGAAATGTTATTGGTAATAGCATTGCCCGCACCACCTCCTGTGCCTCTGCTGCTATAACGACTACTGCCACCCCGTCCACCACGCCGGCTCTGGTCCTCCACCCCTATTTCAGCCATCGAAAAATTGTTCTGATTGACATTGTTGGACACCAGATTCATCGAAACACGACGATCGCCGTTAAAAAAATTCATATAACCACCCCCGTTATACCTTTCGGTACTACCGTAAGCGCCTGCCATCCTCCCGAAGTAGCCATGCCGCCGGTCAGGCTTCGTGACGATATTGATTATCTTGCGGCGATTGCCATCATCAAAGCCGGTGAACCGGGCCTGTTCACTTTGCTCATCGATCAGTTGTATTTTATCAATGATATCAGCGGGCAACGTTTTCAAGGCAATCCGCGGGTCGCTGCTAAAAAATTCCTTACCATCCACCATGATCCGCTGTACCTGTTCACCCTGCGCGATCACATTTCCCTGTTCGTCCAGTTCAATACCGGGCAATTGGGTGATCAGTGCGTCCGCATCGGCGTAAGGCTCCGTGGTATAGGCTGCCGCATTAAATTCGGTGGTATCTCCTTTCAGTACAACTTCCTGTATGGGAGCTATGATATCAATAGCATCTAATGCGGTGATATCCGAAGGCAACCTGACTGTCAGCGGCCTGCCTTGTCCTGGAGCACCCAGTTTTACCGGTAGACGTTGCGTTTTATACCCAATAAAATTCACTACTAAGGTGTACTGACCAGGAGCCACGGTAGTAAACACAAAGGTACCATTCAGTTGTGATACCTGGTTCGATATCAACGAATCTCTGGTATTCAGCAACCTAAGGCCTGCTCCCTGAAGGGCTTCGCTGGTCAGACTGTCAATGACCCGTCCTTCCAGCCGCTGCTGTCCGTACGCGTGCGAAATAATGAATGTGGTGGTTAATAATAAAGAAATAAAAAGATGTTGCATGAAAATGAGCCGTATCTGAAAACCCGTCTTTCTGTTGTCAGTTTTTTTGACAATCTTTTTATCCATAGGTTTAACACAGGGAAAACTATTTTTCAACGAAACATTAAAAACAGGGAAAAAGCGGAAGGTTCCGGATCTATTTTACGAACTTTGTCCTTTGGAAAAATTTAAATCTTATGAGTATTCCCAGTATTATCTTCTTCTCTTTATTTGTATTACCGCTTGTTGCCGCACTGATCTGGCTGATGCGGAAAGATAAGCGCAAAGGGATTATCGGATTAATTGTGCTGGCCGTCCTGATCATCGGGGCAGTTGCCGCGTCGATACTCGTGGCGAGTAAATCGGCAATGGAAAATGCACGTCTGCGCAACGAGCAGGCTAAAGAGCTGGAAAAAGAACAGGGAAATGATTAGCTACCCGAAGATACCCTGCACCGGTAACTCAGGCCCCATCATTCCCCTTGTTATTTCCACCGTGCCGCCGGCACCTGTAGCCACTATACTTATTCCGGCTTCTCTGCGGTGACTTCCTGTTTTATTTTCTGTTCCAGCTCATCCATCAGATCCGGATTGTCCAGCAACAGACTTTTTACGGCATCACGCCCCTGACCTAGTTTGGTATCACCATAGCTAAACCAGGAACCTGATTTTTTGATGATATTAAAATCGACACCAAGGTCAATGATTTCCCCTGCCTTGGAAATCCCTTCGCCGAACATAATATCAAATTCAGCTACCCGGAAAGGAGGGGCCACTTTATTCTTAACGATCTTCACTTTGACCCGGTTACCCGCCACTTCATCTGCTTCCTTGATCTGCGACATCCTGCGAATATCCAGCCGTACCGAAGCATAAAACTTCAGTGCATTACCCCCTGTTGTTGTCTCCGGATTACCGAACATAACCCCGATCTTCTCACGCAGCTGATTAATAAAAATACAGCAGCAATTGGTTTTTGAAATAGTTCCGGTCAGTTTCCGCAACGCCTGCGACATCAGTCTGGCCTGTAATCCCATTTTGGAATCACCCATTTCCCCTTCAATCTCCCCTTTCGGCACCAGGGCAGCAACGGAATCGATAACGATCACATCGATCGCCCCGGAACGGATCAGGTTGTCCGCGATCTCAAGCGCCTGTTCGCCATTGTCAGGCTGGGAAATCAGCAGGTTTTCTATGTCCACTCCCAGCTTACGGGCATAATATTTGTCAAAGGCATGCTCCGCATCAATGATAGCAGCGATACCTCCTTTTTTTTGTGCCTCCGCAATAATATGTGTGGCCAGTGTGGTCTTTCCTGAAGATTCAGGACCATAAATTTCAATGACCCTTCCTTTCGGTACGCCGCCGATGCCCAGGGCGATATCCAGGCCGATAGAACCTGTGGATATGGATTCTATTGGCTCAACCGCGGAATCACCCAATTTCATGACAGTACCCTTGCCATATGATTTCTCCAGCTTATCCAGTGTAAGCTGCAACGCTTTAAGCTTTTCCTGACTACTCATTATTTTAGTATTTTGGGTCAAATATAGAAACATTTTCCGGATATACTCCTATGGATGAAATAAATCTGTCCAAAGCCGAAAAAAGTATCCTAATTAAAAATTTTTGTTCCTTTTAGAAAAGTACAACAGGGAAAATCATCATCGCGCTTTCAGCACTTCCTTTTCATAATACCTGCAAAACCAGGTAATCGGGCAGCTGCTGCATTTAGGGTTTCGCGCCAGACAAATATAACGCCCATGAAGTATCAGCCAATGATGCGCCACCGACAGCGTATCTTTCGGAAGATATTTTACCAGCTGTTTCTCAACAGCGAGCGGTGTACGCGCATTGCTGGTCAGCCCGATCCGGTTGGCGACCCGGAAAACGTGTGTATCAACCGCCATTGCCGGGGCCTGATAAATGACCGAGGCAATCACATTAGCTGTTTTCCGCCCCACTCCCGGCAGCTTTTGCAGCTCGTTCACATCGGAAGGAATGGTGCCGCCAAACTCTTCCTGTAACCTGCGGGCCATGCCCACCAGGTGTTTGGCTTTGTTATTAGGATAGCTGACACTACGAATATAGGGAAACACCTCGTCTGCTGACGAAGCCGCCAGTGTTTCGGGGTCCGGAAAACGCTCAAACAAAGCCGGCGTCACCTGGTTAATCCGCTTATCGGTACACTGTGCTGATAAAATAACCGCTATCAGCAATTCAAACGGAGTACGATAGTTCAGTTCGGTTTGCGCATCAGGGTTATGTGCCGAAAAATAGTCGACAAACGCTTTGTAACGGTCCTTTTTAAGCATAGGTCTGGACTAACAAGCCGGTTATTCCTCTTTCAGGGTTTTGGAAAAGCCGAGTATATGCTCCACACTCCCGGTTGCCGGTTGTATCAGCTGGTTATTCAGCAACATACGGATCGATGCAAAGAAGAGCATTTCTTCCCGGCTAAGCAGGCTGTCTGTGCCAACAATTACCCCCGGTTCCTGTGTTGTATAATACGTAGAAGTTTCAGTCATAAGCCTGTTTTATAATTTACGATAACGATTAACACTATATTATTATTAACGCATGCACGTTGCGGAATAGTATAGAGCCGGTGAAATTCAGTCGGGTGGTGATATTATCGTTTTTGTGCTGCCAGTTTATCAGCCAGCTTCAATGCCTGGTAAGCGTTCACCACCCCACCGGAAACAGAGATATCTGCCAACTTCACCCGTTTACGCGACCCCGCTTCCCTCACCGATACACGGTGGTCCGGCTTCACCACCGATTTCATAATAATTTCCTTCACCTCCCTGGCTGTAAACTGCGGGTAGTAGGAACGGATCAGTGCAGCCAGGCCGGAAACCACCGGTGCCGCCATACTGGTGCCATCCTGCTCTTTGTATGCTGAGCCCGGCATGGTCGAGTTGATCTGCATTCCCGGCGCAAATACATCCACCGAGCGACGCCCGTAATTGGAAAAAGGCGCAACCAGGTCACCATCATTGGTCCAGCCCGAGGCCCCCACTTCAATCCAGCCTTCCACGATACCCCGGTTAATCCCAAGGCTGTCCGTTAGGTTCCGGTTAGGAAAATTCGGATTTTTATCATTGTCCCGCCCGTCATTACCCGCTGCATGTACCATCAGGACATCATTGGATGCGGCGAACTGGATAGCTTCTTCCAGCACTTTCCGGTCCTTGACATATCCTTTGCCAAAACTCATATTGATAATCTTAGCACCATTTTCCACCGCATAACGGATGGAATTGGCAACGTCCTTATCACGTTCATCTCCGTCCGGCACAGTGCGGAGGACCATAATCTTCGCCTGGTCTGCCACTCCATCGATTCCAATCCCATTGTTACGCTTTGCGGCAATGATACCAGCCACATGGGTTCCGTGCTCAGCATCGGGCCCTACTACGTCTGCGTTGCCATAATAACGCTCCGAACTGTCGTCGTAATGATCCCCCACAATGTGGCGGGGATCGTATTCCAGGTTCAGATGGTAATTGATCTGATTAGAAAAGTGTTTATAGCCATCACACAAATCTTCGTAGAATTTAGAGAAATCTCCTTCTTTTCTCACTTCAGCGCGTATAACCTTCATAGCCCTGGCGTGGGCAGGGTCATCCGGCTTATAGTTATTCAGCTGATCCAGTGTCGGCTTTTCGGTTCCCAAACGTTTCAGCATCGTATCGACGGTACGCTTCAGCCCGCCATAACTGATCTCAGCCATCCGCGCCCGCTGTAACTTATCGGCATATTCGGTAGTTATTTTCTGATACTCCAGAAATTCTCTCCGCTCCTTCTCCGGAAGGGGGGTCGTTGGCAAAACAGATAGATACTTTGGCCGAAGCTCACGCAACAGTCTGGTCATTTCGAGGTTATCATAGTGTACATGTTCCCCCCTGGCATTCCCTATAAAGTTCCAGCCGTGCTGATCTCCTGTATACCCTGTTGCCACGGTATCTCCTTCCTGCCGGCGTCCCGGAGAGGGGTTTGTCCAGATTACTTCCTTCAGGTCTTCATGGAGGATATCCGTACCGCCATCTATGACGGCCACCACCACCGGTATACTTTTCTTCCCTGTCAGTAATTCACGATAGGCCTTTTCTGTACTGATACCCATTATACCATCTTCCTGCAAGTCCAGATTATGCCAGTTCGCCTTTCCCGGCTTCTTTTCCCTGTTTTGGGCTTCACCCGCATAAGGCAACAGTAACCAGCAGATCAATACAATAACAATCCTCTTCATATGCATTTAATTACTCAACTATCAGCATCTGCAAAGATAATGTTAAGTACCTTTTCAAAATGTTATATTGTGTTAATATTACAGAATATGCTCATAAACAAAAAAAGAGGGCTGCTGTTTCAGCAATGCCCTCTTTCCTGAATTATCTCGCCATCCGGCAGATGCGTTACGCTCCTAACTGAACTCTTTTGAAAGCTGTTACTGTCAGCCCTTTTGATACACCATCCAGAAACTGGGCGATGTTTTTGGACGAATCTTTCACAAACTCCTGGTTCAGCAGTGTTGAGTCTTTATAGAATTTATTCAGCTTTCCCTGAGCAATTTTCTCAATCATATCCTCCGGTTTGCCTTCGGCACGGATCTGCTCTTTGGCAATTTCCAACTCCCGCTCAATGGTGCGGGCATCCACGCCGTCTTTATCAATGGCGACCGGGTTCATGGCTGCTATCTGCATAGCTACATCCTTGCCGGCCTCTTCCACACCATCCGCGTCAGCACTCAGGCCAACCAGCACACCTAAACGATAGTTTCCGTGAATATAGGCAACCACTTTTCCTGCGGTCACTTCCTCGTATTTGGAAACTTCAATTTTCTCACCGATCTTGCCGGTCTGATCAATCAGGAGATCAGCGATCGTGCTACCTCCGATCTGCAATGATTTCAGCGCATCGGCCGATTCAGGAGCGTGCTCAATCGCTGCAGCAGCGATGCTTTCTGCAAAAGCAATAAAATCAGCATTCTTTGCCACAAAATCGGTTTCACAATTTACTTCCACCACTACGCCGCGTTTGCCATCAGCGGTGGTTTTAGCAATAACAACCCCTTCATTGGAATCACGATCCTGGCGACTTGCAGCTACCTTTGCTCCTTTTTTACGCAGGTAATCAACGGCTGCTTCAAAATCACCATTCGCTTCCACCAAAGCCTTTTTACAATCCATCATGCCGGCACCGGTTTGCTGGCGTAATTTATTTACGTCTGATGCAGAGATTTGTACTGTAGACATATTATTCGTTCCTTTTATTAGTTAAAATTTACACTTTTGGACGGCCGGTTCTGTTACGTGGCCTGCCGGAATACTTACAAAAAAGCCGGATAGCCACACCGTTTACGGAAAACCCATTTTCCGAAAACCGCTGCTATCCGGCTTCTGAAAATTATTCTCCGCTCTCAGCCTCTTCGGCTCCGGCTTCTACGCGGTTCCTTCTCGGACGTTTTCCGGCCTCACCGTCGTCAGTACGTACCGGAGTTGGCTCTTCCGTCTCAGAAGCTGCACCACTGTCAATCTTTGCTTTTGCAGCCGCAGCTTCCCGCTCAGCCTCTTCTTCTTTATCACGTTTACGCTCTTCCAGTCCCTCAATGATAGCCTTCTCGATCACGCTGGTGATCAGCGTAATAGACTTGGTAGCATCGTCATTGGACGGGATAGGGAAATCGATGTCCGTCGGATCTGAGTTGGTATCCACCATCGCAAATGTGGGGATATTCAGCTTCAGCGCTTCACTGACAGCGATGTGCTCTTTCTTCACGTCGATGATGAACAGGGCCGCCGGTAAACGGTTCAGGTCGGCAATGCCTCCCAGTAACGTTTCCAGTTTCACCCGCTCACGCTGGATCATCAGCTTTTCCTTTTTTGACAATACATCGTAGGTACCATCCTTGGCCATCTTATCGATGTTTGACATTTTCTTGATGGACTTGCGGACGGTTGCAAAATTTGTCAGCATGCCACCCAGCCAGCGCTCGGTCACATACGGCATGTTCACATTTTTTGCGTGCTCTGCCACAATATCCTTAGCCTGCTTCTTGGTTGCTACAAAAAGTACCTTACGGCCCGATTTTACAATTTGTTTGATAGCGGAAGCTGCTTCTTCCAGCTTCGCCAGTGTTTTATTTAAATCAATGATGTGGATACCGTTACGCTCCATGAAAATGTACTTCGCCATTTTCGGATCCCATTTACGGGTAAGGTGACCAAAGTGTACACCTGCATCCAGCAAATCCTGATAGGTTGTTCTTGCCATGTTCTGATCCTCCTTAAATTAACGTTTACTGAATTGGAATCTTCTGCGTGCTTTGCGCCGTCCCGGTTTCTTACGCTCCACCATCCGGTCATCCCGGGTTATCAGGCCTTTTACGCGCAGGGCAGATTTTACCTCGGGGTTTAGCTCAATCAATGCTTTGGATATCGCCAGGCGAACGGCCTCAGCCTGTCCTTTGATTCCTCCCCCAGCTACGTTAACTTTTACATCATAGCTACCGGTGGCACCGGCAACTTCCGTACTTTGCGTAACAATGTACTGTAATGGCAATGTTGGGAAATATTCTTTATAATCTTTACCGTTTACGGTAATATTGCCGCTGCCAGCTGATAAATAAATGCGGGCAACAGCTGTTTTCCTTCTTCCTGAAGTGTTAGTCGTTGACATGGAAATCTCCTTTAGAATTTAACAGTTTTTGGACTCTGTGCCGCATGCGGATGCTCGTTACCGGCATATACATACAGATTTTTAAATAACGCACGCCCCAAACGGTTCTTTGGTAACATACCCCGTACTGCTTTTTCGACAATGCGTTCAGGATGTTTCGCCAATAGCTCTTTCGGAGAAATAAAACGCTGACCACCCGGATAGCCGGTATAGCGCACATACACTTTGTCGCTCAGCTTATCGCCGGTCAGTTTCACTTTGTCTGCATTGATCACGATCACGTTATCGCCGCAGTCTACGTGTGGGGTGAACGATGGCTTGTGCTTCCCTCTGATCACTTTCGCGATCTCAGATGACAAGCGCCCCAGGATCTCGCCTTCCGCGTCAACAACGATCCACTCCTTGTTAACGGTCTTCTTGTTGGCAGAGACAGTTTTGTAACTTAACGTATTCACTTGCTTAGTTTTAAATAAAAAATAAAAAAAGTCCTTTCGTGAAAAAGGACTGCAAAGGTAAGTATTAGTTTTAATATTTAAAAAGTATTTCGCTTAAAAGGCCGGTCTTATACCGTCATGATATCTTTTTCTTTGGCTTCAGTCAGTTTATCCACCTGGGCGCTGTAGGTATCGGTCAGCTTCTGCACTTCACCTTCTGCTGTTTTGATCTCATCCTCGGATATGCCTTCATTCTTCAGCTTACGCAAAGCCTCATTGGCTTCTTTACGGATATTCCGTACGGAAACACGGCCTTTTTCAGCTTCCTCTTTCACTTTCTTTACCAGATCACGCCGGCGCTCTTCCGTCAGCGGCGGAATATTCAGCCGTATCACATTTCCATCGTTCTGTGGATTCAGACCGATATTGGCATCAGTGATCGCTTTTTCGATCACCGAAAGCATGTTCCTCTCCCAGGGTTGGATCAGCAATGTACGGGCATCGGGTGTATTGATGTTGCTGACCTGCGACAGCGGTGTCGCGTTACCATAGTAATCTACAAAAATACCATCGAGCATGGATGGCATGGCTTTTCCTGCCCTGATCTTCGTAAGCTCGTTTTCGGCACGGGCAACAGCTTTCTCCATCTGTTCGCCGGCATCTTCCAATTGAAGTGATATGAGGTCGTTCATGGTCTGTCTATATATACTTGTTCTTCCTGTTATTCTCTTACTAACGTACCGACTGCCTCACCGTTCGCCAGCTTCGCGAAATTGCCGGGCTTATTCATATCAAATACAATGATCGGCAGTTTATGTTCCTGGCACAGGGTAAAGGCCGTCATGTCCATTACATTCAGTCCGCGGTCGTATACCTCCTGAAAGGTAATTTCGTCAAATCGCGTCGCTGCCGGATCCTTCAGCGGGTCAGCCGTATAAATACCATCTACGCGCGTGCCTTTCAGTACGACATCCGCATTGATCTCAATAGCCCGCAGGGAAGCAGCGGTATCCGTGGTAAAATAAGGATTACCGGTACCTGCCCCGAAAATAACCACCCGGCCTTTTTCCAGGTGCCGTACCGCCCGGCGACGGATAAAGGGCTCACAGATCTGCTCCATCTTTATCGCTGTCAGCAACCGGGTTTTCAGCTGCACTTTTTCCAGTGCATCCTGTAAAGCCATACTGTTGATCACCGTGGCCAGCATACCCATATAGTCGGCCTGCACACGATCCATCCCCGCTTTTTCCGCGCTGAGGCCACGGTAAATATTACCTCCTCCTATAACAATAGCTATTTCCACACCCTGACTATGAACGGCCTGTATATCCCGGGCATATTGTGCAACGCGGTTGATATCGATTCCATAGTTCTGCTCACCCATCAGGGCCTCTCCACTTAGCTTTAAGAGGATCCGTTTATATTTCATCTGTAAATAATTTATTAAAAAGGCTCCCTGGAACCTGCATGCCTACCACCTCCTTACAGCCATTTCCCGTAGTGGCGGGTTTCATCTATGGCTTCCGGTTCCAAACATATATAAAAAACTATTCTTCAGCAACAGTTTATTATAATCTGCTACCGTGCAATTACTTAGTATTTACCTGCAACGTTGTTGTCAGTAGACAGACACCTTGTTCCTACCCGGCAAGCTGCTGAAGGATCAGTAAAGCTTCATCAATACTCTCCACCCCGACAAACCCGATGCGCAAGGTACCTTTTACTTCTTTCAGGTTACATATCGTCGGGTTTTGCTGCACGAATGCCAGCACGTGTCCGAAGCGCTCACTTTCAAAATAGGAGGACTGCTTATTGCCCACGAAATATCCCCGTAGTACATTGTTCTTAAAAGATATTTTTTCAAAGCCGGTTTTTTTCCCCAGCCACTGCATCCGGAGTGTGTTCATCAGTTCGTTTACCTGATCAGGCACCGGACCGAACCGATCCCGCAGCCCCTCTGAAAAAGCAGTCAGTTGCTCCTCGTTTTCCAACCCGGCCATTTCGGTATACAGGTTGTACCGCTCCGTCACGTTGGTTACATATTCATCCGGTATCATCACTTCCAGATCCGTGTCAATCTGCGTGAACGACACATAGTTCCGGTTGTTCTCCTCATTGAACAAAGTCGGAAACTCATCTTCTTTCAGCTCCTGTATGGCTTCGTCCAATATCTTATGGTACATCTCAAAGCCGATCTCTGCAATAAAACCACTTTGTTCAGCGCCGAGCAGGTTTCCGCTTCCGCGGATATCCAGGTCGCGCATCGCCACATGGAATCCGCTGCCCAAATCAGAAAACTCTTCGATGGCGCTCAGCCGCTTACGTGCTTCGGAGGTAAGTGTTGACAGGGGTGGACTCAACAGATAGCAGAATGCTTTTTTGTTGGACCTTCCCACGCGTCCCCGCATCTGATGAAGATCGCTCAGCCCAAACATATGGGCATGGTTAATGACAATGGTATTGGCATTGGGTATATCCAGCCCGGCTTCAATAATGGTAGTGGCCACCAGCACATCATACTCGTGGTTAATGAATTTCAGCATGACATCCTCCAGCGCATCCCCTTCCAATTGTCCGTGCGCAACACCCACACGTGCTCCGGGTACCAGCTTCATGATCATTCCGCCTAACTGAGGCAGATCCTGCACGCGGTTATGAATAAAGAATACCTGTCCGTTGCGCTCCAGCTCATAGGCTACCGCTTCCTGTATCAGTCTCTCATTGAACACGTGCAGCTCTGTCTGCACGGGCTGCCGGTTCGGCGGTGGTGTACTGATGATGCTGAGATCACGGGCTCCCATCAGTGAAAAATGCAGCGTACGTGGTATAGGTGTAGCAGTGAGCGTCAGCGAATCCACATTAGCACGCAACTGCTTCAGCTTCTCTTTTACCGTCACACCGAACTTCTGTTCCTCATCAATGATCATCAGCCCAAGATCTTTGAACTTCACATCTTTACTGACGAGACGGTGGGTACCGATGATGATGTCCAGATTGCCCTCTTCCAATCGTTTCAGTGAATCTCTGATCTCCTTACTAGTTTTGAACCGGTTAATATAATCGACATTGGCCGGAAGTCCCTTCAGACGCTCCGAGAATGTCCGGTAATGCTGCATGGCAAGAATAGTGGTTGGCACCAAGACAGCCACCTGCTTGTTATCCGCCACCGCCTTGAAAGCCGCACGGATGGCTACCTCTGTTTTCCCGAATCCCACATCACCACACACCAGACGGTCCATCGGATGCGGTGATTCCATATCCCGTTTTACATCAGCGGTAGCCTTCTCCTGGTCGGGCGTATCCTCGTAAATAAAAGAGGCTTCGAGTTCATTTTGCAGGTACGTATCCGGATTGAACGCATTACCTGTCTGCGATTTCCGCTTCGCATACAGGTTGATCAGGTCACGGGCGATGTCTTTTACTTTTTTTTTAGTATTTTTCTTCAGCTTATCCCAGGTATCGGTACCTAACTTGTTCATTTTAGGCACCGTACCCTCTTTACCAGAGTATTTGGAAATACGGTTCAGCGAATTAATATTGACATACAGCAGATCATTGTCCGCATAAATCAGCCGGATGGATTCCTGTACACGACCGTTTACTTCCACTTTTTCCAGTCCAGCGTACTTACCGATCCCGTGATCGATGTGCGTGATGTAATCGCCCGGTTTCAGATCCCTTAACTCTTTCAGCGTGATGGCCTGTGAGCGGGCATACGTTTTTTTGTGTTTATATTTATAATACCGGTCAAATATCTGGTGATCGGTATAACAAGCCAGCTTCAGGTCCTGGTCTACAAAACCTTCCCGCAAACCCATATGCACGGGTATAAAAGTGACACTTTTGTCCAGGTCGTCCAGGATGGCAAAGAGCCGCTCCGTCTGTTTCACCGAATCGCTGAATACCAGGTTTTGGACCCCGGCCTGCTGATTCTCTTTTAAATTATGGATAAAAAGCGAAAAATCCTTATTAAAGGACGGCTGCGGCCGCTGGCTGAAACGCACTTCCGCCGTCGGCTTGTAAAAGAACTGCTTGCCGAATTCTACCAACGGGAATCCCTGCAACATGTCTGCTACCGCCTTTTCCGTGGTGTAGCTGTATATCGGATTCAGCCACTCGGGGTTTTGCTGCTTATCGGATTCGGAAAGCGCTTTCCATAACTGGACCGCTTTTTTATATCCCTTTTCTATCACATCCAGGGTGAATGTCACATCTTTCAGCCAGATCACAGCATCCCGGTCGATAAATTCCAGCAGGGATATATTGCTTTCCATCAGAAATTTGGCCTGCACATTAGGCACAATAGTAACCGTCTGTATGTTGCTGACAGACAGCTGATCTTCTGTACCGAACGTACGTATACTCTCCACCTCATCGCCGAAAAGCTCAATACGGTACGGCAGATCATTGGAAAAGGAAAAAATATCCACAATGCCGCCCCGGATGGCAAACTGCCCGGGTTCATACACAAAATCAACCCGCTCAAAATCGTAGGTTACGAGAAACTCACTGATAAAATCCGTATCCAGTTTTTCTTTTTCCGATATACGCAGTGTATTTTTCTCCAGTTCATGGCGGTTGATCACCTTCTCGGCCAGCGCCTCCGGATACGTTACCATCAGCCTGGGCAGAGAACTGCCACGGTTCAGTGCATTCAGCATTTCTGCCCGCTGCAGGACATGCGCGCTGTCGGCCTGCGTAAAATCAAATGGTTTGCGGTATGATGAAGGGAAGAACAGCACCTGCCTGTCCAGCAAATGCTCCAGATCACTCAGAAAAAAAGAAGCTTCTTCATGATCCGGCAGCACAAACAGCACCGGGCGCTCGTCCTGCAGGTAAGATGCTACCGCCACCATTGCATCTGCGGCACCAATCAACCCTTTCAGTTGTACCTTCGGATGGTCCGCCTGCAAAGCAGTTTTCAGTTCGTTAAGCTGCCCGCTTTGCCCGTAATATTGTAGAATATCTGTACTGTCCACGCTAAGCAGGTGCAAAGATAGTCAAAAATAAAGCGAAACATACTATTTTCCGTTCTCCCAGGAAAACACCGCTTTTATCTCGAAATCATCGCCATTACCTAAATTGGAAAGCCAGAGTTCATCCTCCGGCACTGCGGGTGCACCCACCTGGTTGGTAAGCTGCAGCCAGTCCGGACCCGCCGCTTTAACGACACCGACCGGCTTAAAAGCGCTATTCAGTAAGGTTGTCCCTGCATACTGCTCCCAGAAAGTCAGGCTACCCCGTACTTTCAGTCTTTCACCCTCCGTTTTATCCGCCCTTGCCCGTCCGACAAGCAGGTCGTCCTGTACGGTAGCCCTCAGTTGCTTTCCGCGGAAAGCCCCGTCTGATAACGGATGAACTGTCGTTCGGTGCGCATTCGTAAAATAGGCGATGCGGCCGGCGAAATCTTTCCAGCCCTTACCCTTTTTGTCTTTCAGGTCTATCCGAAGGCTTCCGTCTCCTACCTGTACAGCAGAAACTGTTCCCTTAAGCGGGGAAGCCGTAAAGTGGTGTGCCCCGCAACGGAAGTAAGTCCCGTCACTGAAAAACACCCGGACCAATTGTCCGGACGGGTCAAACGTAGCCACCACACTCCGTGCATCACTCCGGATATCATATGCCTCCAAATACTTATTGCTCCCGGTGCTGTCAGAAAGAATAACGTCCGTACCACCATCCCGGAAAACCAGCACGACGTTTCCTTCCCCCGAATCGGGACGGGTAGTCCGCGCATCCCTCACCAATGGGACATCTCCCTGGTAAGGCTCCAGGATACTGAGAAACGTACTGCGCAATGGTTTGCCTGTCTCCGCCCGGCGACGGGTAATCAAGTATTTAAGCTGGTGCAGTTTTGCCACCGGTTTATCATAGGCATCGGCCATATAAACCGTTGATTTTTCATCGGAATTGAGCAGATGTATCCGCAATCTGGCCCCCGAATCACGGATATGACGGTATTCCAGCAGTCCCTTTCCCTGATTCAGCTGTTGCACATGGAACAGGTGCTGATAACCCGACCCCCGATAGCCCGTATACCCGCGTTTATCTCCCTCACGGCGCAATACATCATTATCATAAATCTCCCCAAGCTGCACGTTCTCTCCGGCAAACGTACCCTTCAGCGTATCGCTCCATACGCCCTGATGCGTGATCACTTCCCCTGGTGGCCCGTGCAGCGAATAGTCATGCTGTGATCCGCCCTCGACATGAAAAAAATCCACTACATAACTCTGATCCTCCGACACATCCACCATCACTAATTTTCGCCGGTATTGGCTGGCAGCGGCATAAGCCGGAGAAGAAGCGTCCATTACACGGCTGAATTTCCCGTCCGAAAAGTCATGGAGTGTTCCCGGTTTGTTGTTGTCCTGTCTTTTCTCATCAATCACCACGGTATTATGTGGAATGGTATTCGTTCCCCAGGTATATACGGAGCTGACATACGCATTCATCTGATCCGGATACCCCAGGTCCGGCATCATCTTCTGCCCGTTGGCAAATAGTTCAAAATTGAGAAAGTCCCAATGATAATGGGCATAGTGCTTACCGTAGGTGAAGGCAGCAGCCGTTTTATCGGATGGATTGTTCAGAATTCCCAGACCGTAGCCGGCGAATAGCCGTGAAGGCTGTGCGGCCACCGCGCGGTCATCCGGAAGGGGGGAGACTTCAGGCAGTCTCTGCCGGAAAAGGGATTGAAAAGAAGGGAATGGTTTTGTATCCGATCGACTCAACCACTGCACATACCGTTTATCCTTATATTGGTTATAGGCAACCTGGTAGACATCCTGCTGCCGGAGGATCAGCCCTCCAATGGTAGAGCCCCCGTCCCCCCAGTCCGGGGTATATTTGCCGATGGCAACAATATCCAGCGGCGCATCCAGTATTTTCTTAAAGCGGCGTTCGGCAAAAAGGTTTGCTTCTCCGGCGCGGTTAAGTATATCGGCGATGCTTGTCAGCTTGGAAACCCAAAGGCCATTGTACTCGGGAGACTCAATCGGCATCCCATCCCGGAAGACCTGATTGTACAGGGCATACCGGAGACCATTCGTCGCCATGTTGACAGATGGTTTGTCTACCAGTTCATGTATAACCTGATCCTTTCCCGCATGCTGGCGTGCCAGGTGCAGGTATAGTAACGCCTGCTGGTGCATCCCGAAATTGCCCCGGATCTTTTCGTCCCGAACCCCGTCCATGCCGTCCTCCAGCAAATTGGCTTCGATAAAAGCCCGTACCTGGCGGCCGTCTTTCCCGGCACGTTCCAGCAGTGGCTTGTTTGTATCAATCGTCTCCCATACGATATCGTAGGCTTCAGAGGCCTCGGTTATCAGAAAGGTTTCCCATATCCGGTTGAGGATCTTGCCCGGATAACGGCTGTTCAGCGCTTTCTGCATCAGGCCGTAACGGGACTGGTTCTCGTGGTCCATCGAAGGATAGATCATCGCCAGGCGATACAGCATGGTTGCCGCCTGATCGGCGTATCGTTTATCTCCCGTTAAAAGGTATGCCCGGCTGAGGTTCAGCATACCCGGCACAATATGTCTATACCACAACCATTGGTTGGCGTACGCCACAAACCAGAACCGCTCCCCCTTCGGAGATACCCATCCGAAGCCATCATCCGCGTAAGACCCTTCCAATGCCTGCTTGTCGGTAAAATCACTGTTATAGAGGGCTTTGAAATCATTAGATGGGTAAACCTCCCCCCCAATCGGGCATTTTACCTGGAAAGGCGTATGCGGATCGATCAGCCAGGGCCAGCGGCCTTTTTCAAATACCTGAGTTCCATGAACCGGACAGCCTGCTGCGCACAGATCAAATCCCCGCGGAACCCGGGCATCCGCCATCAGCACAAAGAGATCGTCAGCCGTGAAATTAAGCCAGTAATCTGCGCTTTTGACAATGCCTTCCCGGATGGATTTGGCCGACTCATGCTGTAAGGCATTGGCCTTAGCTGTCGCTACTTCCACGTCGGTATACAATTGACGGGTGCTTTTTAAGGGGAATTCCGTTGTCCGCTCGGGCACTTGCCGGAACGGCGGGATCTTCAGGTCATCACTGTTTTGACCAAAGGCATTTAATGATGCCGCAACAAAAAATACGCTAAGCAGTGTTTTCAATCGTTTCATTCAGCCGGATTTATTACGGGGAAGCTTTGTTTACGTCTAAAATGCTTTTTTTAACCGTTAAAACACCAAACTTAGATAAATTTGTTTTATATATGCAATCATTTGTTAACATCATCAATTATTGGAGTATGAAAAAAATCATGTTTATCCTATTTCTGGCGGCAGGAGCAGTCGTATCCGCGAATGCGCAGGAGGACAAAAGCAAACGACCCAGCCCTCCGGGCAGCGTCGCCGTGACAACCAATAACGGCACGACGATCAAAATCGATTACAGCCGCCCCTACCTGAAGGGACGACAACTGGGGGTAGACCTCGTCCCATTGGGAAAAGTGTGGCGTACGGGAGCCAATGAAGCTACTACTATAGAAGTAAACAAGAATGTAACGGTAGAAGGGAAAAAACTGCCTGCCGGGAAATACAGCCTGTTGACGATCCCGGGTGAAACAGAATCCACCATCATTATCAGCAAACAACAGGAACACCGCGGAGCCACCCAGTATGATCCCGCACAGGACGCCCTGAGGGTAACGGTGCCGACACAAAGAAACAGCGCCCAGGTAGAACAGTTCACCATCGCCATTGACAAAAGCGGCAAAGTATCCCTTACCTGGGGTGAGTGGTTACTGGCATTTAATGTACGCTGATGCGGCGCCCGCAGTAATCGTACAATCCGTTCAGCCAACGGCACACTGCCCTAAGCTGAACGGATTAAGCCAGCCCATTCCCCTAAGAAGCAGGTCTGCCTAACCCACCTGTAAAAGCACCCCGAAAAGAATATTTTCCCTGCAGCTATCATCCGATATCCGAGTAGCCCCCCTTTGACACCGCTTATTGAACAGACCCGTGAAACGGAGACCCGACCCGGAAGCATTTACCGTAAGCCCCGGCCACCTCAAAAAAATGAATAAAAACACTTTCGATAGCTTCACAATATCCTGCTACGTCAATACCAGGGAGGGCAAAGCCTGAAATACTAATTGGCCAGGATCGGTGCTGTTGCATTTGATAACCGGTTTACGAACAAGCGTATTAGCCACCGAGTATCTCCCAATGACCTCCCTTGACAGGGTCGATACGCAATAATTTTTTGACCTTGTGTAATTGGCTGATATTCCGTTCAACCGAACACTCTGAACCTCCTTAAAGGTAGCTGCAACTTTACGACTACGGGCTTAGGATAAATACTCATCGGAAAGCAGTAGACATAAATCCAAACTTCTGATTCTTAGTATCCAGCACTAGGATATAATTTAAAAAAAGTTTATTTCCGGTCATACCGTCTATTCCCATTTTCGACATGTATTCACCCTGTGAGTCGCTGACTCCATCAATATAAGATGAAGATTTGAGGGGAATGACCGTATTTGCAAATTTTATATCAACATTAGACGCCAGCGAGTGGGCAATGAAAACCCTGTCCCATGATTTGACCTCATATTTTATAAGTTTAGCGTCTGGTATAGCAAGCTCTTCACAAGTTTTTTTATTTGTAAGCAACCCGAACATGCTTGAACCTGTATCAAAATATAAACGGGTCTTTACCCCTCGTAGCTTAGCAGGTAAAACTATACTACCATTTGAATAAACAAAGTCTTCCAGCTGCGTATTCTTCAGTATTTTTTCAGATATCTTTTTGGAAATTATAATTCTATTACTTGGATAATCTATTATCAACGTTCTTTTGTCAATCAGGTCAGAACCAATTGTCCCGATTATTTCAATTCCGCCAGTATTTTCCCAGTCTACGGGAGTACTGTCAAACTGACTCACTGCCATTTGCTTAGTAGCAATACGTGTTTTGCCGACTTTAAATGCAAAACCTTTTATTTTTCCATAAACCACATCCAACGGCATTGATTTAGGGTATTTTGATTGAATTGAAGCAATTTTATTGTTATACAATAACGAATATGGAGAGCCGGTATCAAATTGCATATAAAAAGTACGGGGGCAATTCTTTACTATTACCGGAATAAGAATTGCGGCATGTGCCTCCCACTCCGAATGAATCGAGTCGCCCTGCCACAGAAAAGGTGTTGTAATTGTTTTAGATGAAACAACCAGCTGATTGGAGGCAATAGATTGACCAGGAAGTATCCTGATTGAAAATACGAAACAGCTTATCGCCGCAATAAAAAATTTTGCCATGATTGACATTATTTTGTTGCGGCAAACATAATGCAGGGCTTTATAATATCACACGTCGTTCACCCGACAAATAGCCGACATGTGCGAAATTATACTTCATGAACGTTGACATATCAAAATGTCATCACGCCTATTGCCTGATATTTTTTTACAATGAGGAGGGTATTTATAAAATACATGATAAAAAACACCCATAAATAATTCAATAGAAATCCATTGCCAAAGAAATAAACCATCAGAAAGTTAAAGCCTGAAGTAAGTAATAGCAGCAACGAAAGCGTAACTATCCAGTAAATCTGCTGCCTTATAATTTGGTGAGCAAAGGCGATCATCTTAGGGTTTCGAATAGTTGATTTTTTTAAGAGATAGGCAGGAATAAGAAAATGTATAAGGGGAATTACAAGATAGCTAAAGCAGGATAAGCAACAGATTTTGAGAAAATGCGTTTCAGTTACGGGCTCACTATTACCGTCAGATATAGTTGGTTGGTCTAACCCATCAGACAGATCCTCAAAATTTATTTCCAAAGCATCCGCTAAGGATTTAATGGTGAAGCTCCTGGGAATACTTTCTCCATTTTCAATTCGCTGAATGGTACGGACGGTAACATTTGCCATTTCAGCCAATTGTTCTTGAGTAAGCCCTCTTTTCTTTCTCAGTAAAACCAATGTTTCTGATATTTCCATGGTTTCAAATTCTTACTACAAAACTTACCTACCTATAACGTTAACTTAAGGAATAACCGAGTTCACCAACTAAAGGCCAAAAATTACCTCTATTATTTCACATTCTTCTTTAACAACGAATATCGTTAAAAAATAAAAAATGGTGCAACTTTTCTTTCAAAAGACTCGTTTCTATAGCTTGCATATCCCGCCGGATGGAAATAAGTCTCTATATTAACGAGGGATTGGGCTTTGTCGTTTTTATTTATTGCTATTCCCAAGGAGTCTTTAGAACTTTGTGCAAACTGTATAAGGAACGAAAAAAAGATCCCCTCCGGCAGGATATTGCTTGTCAGGTGCGCTACAATGACAACTACTATTTTGCGCAGGTATACAAAGACACGTCCGGAGTATATCCGAAACACCAGTCGGGCAACCAAGAGACGGAAATTGTTGATCGCTTCTAAGCAGGAAGCTGTATACATT